>NZ_FAOZ01000005.1:113812-413812 GCF_001536285.1 Parafrankia irregularis
GTCGCTGATCATCCCTGGAGGGATCGCAACCGGCTTTCCGGCGGGAGTCGGGCGGCTCCGCGCAGTCGCTGATCATCCCTGGAGGGATCCCGGCGCGACGAGGACCCACGTTCAGTGGGCGATCGAATCCGTACCTTTGGTCATGGTGGCGGCGAAGGCGTTGAGGCCGGGCAGCGCGGCGCCATCGCGGTCGAACATTGCCAGGTTCGCCGCGGGCATCGGTTCGCCGGGTTTCGGGCTCACGGTGAGCCAGCCCGGCTCCCACACGAAGAAGCCCAGGCCACGGTGGTCGGGCACGTCATTCAGGATCCGGCGCAGCGCGGCGAAGAAGTTTTCCTGGCCGGCCGGAGTCGCCGGCAGGGCGGCGCCGTCCGGTAGCTGGTCGGGGGTGCTGACCCAGTCGCCGGGCTTCGCCGCGGCCAGAGTCCGCGGGTAGGCCGTCTCCGCGATGAGGATTTCCCGGTGGTATCGGGAGGCGAGCATGTCGAGGTTCGCGCGCAGGGCGGCCAGCGAGCCGTTCCAGAACGGGTAGTAGCTCAGGCCGATGATGTCGAAGGAGGTGACACCGGCCTGGATCAGGCTGTCGAAGAAGTAGCGGGACAGGCCGCTGTCCCCACCGCTGTCGACATGAAGAACCACCGGGAGGTGCCGGCCCGGTGCGCCTTCACGGGCGCCGGCGATGGCGCTGTTCAGCAGGGCCGCGAGCCTCGCCCATTCGTCGGCGGAGCCGGCCTGGACTGAGCCCAGTGGCCAGAGGATTCCGTTGGTGATTTCGTTGCCGATCTGAATCATATCGACCGGGGTGCCCTGCGCGGCGAACCTCGATACCAGGTCCCGGGTGTAGTCGCCGATTCTCCGCTTCATGGCCGCGAGATCGGACCTGTGCCAGGACGCCGGCGGCTCCTGCGCATGCGGATCGGCCCAGAAATCCGAGTAGTGTGGCACCAGCATGATTTTCAGCCCGGCACCGCGCGCTCTCCTGGCGAGCGTCAGCGCCGATTTCTCGTCGCTGTAACCGGCGGGCGGGTTCACCCAGACCCGCAGCCGGACGTAGTTCGCTCCGTGCGCGGCGAGTATCCGTTCGACGGAACGTCGCTGCCCGCCGTCGGACAGGGCGGTGCCGGCGGCCTCCTCCTGCAGCGTGAAGGAGATGTCGGCACCGCGGACACCGAGGACCTCCGCCGCGCGCGTACCGGGCCCGTTCAGGACCGTGACCAGCACCGACACCACCACGAGAACGACGACCAGGATCAGCGGCAGGGCTACCCGGGCAGGTGGGGCCACCCGCGCGCGCCGTCCCCGCATCGGTGCCCGCCCCCTTCCAGCCGACCGGCCCGCGGGCTCCGAGATCTCGGGGCCCAAGGCCCGCACGACCGCCCGGGCCGAACGGACAACGCCCCAGGTCCTGCAAGATACCTGGCCGAGAAAATCTTTCCCCGGCTATCCGAAAGTGATCTCAGCTATCGCCGCCAGCCATGGGGAATGTGAGCAGGAAAACAATGTGACCTGCGTTACCAGATTGCGCTGTGGCGCCGCAGCGTGTCCACCCGGCAGCTATGTGCATCACTTTTGCCAAGCCGTCTGAGATGGCCTAGCGTGACCATCTGTCCGGACTATGCCGATCTATTCCTCGGCTCTCGATCGGATGCGGGAGGGGGCTGGACGTTGCGACGGAAGCACATTCGTCGATCACTCGCGCGTTCAGGCCGACGGGTCCGGGCCATGTGACCTGCGCCATTCAACGGCAGCCCACCCGGGCTGCCGGCAGGTGAATCCGCCACACCGCAGGAAGTTTTTTCGTGCCTGCCGCGGGCCCTGGCACCTGTCCGCGCATTCGGTGACCCCGAGGCCGTCCAGCCGCTCGCTCGTTGTTTTTCGCCGCGTCATCAATGGTGCGCGGTTCGTGGGGGGAGAGACCGGTGCGTAGCCCGCTGCGTGACGGTACGACGTCGGCGTATTCGCCCGGGCCCGGGCCCGGCGCAGGCATCAGGGCCGCGACGCCTTACCAGGCCGAAGGCGCGGTGCCGTCCCAGGCCGCGGATGTGACCGCCTTCCTGGATCTGGATGACGTCACGGTGCCGCTTTCGGTCGGTGGTGTCGACCAGGTGACCGTGCCGGTGCAGCGTCGGCCGAGGGTGCCGAGCCGCGGCCGCGGGCGGACGGCGACGGCGACGGCGACGGCGACGGCGACGGCGGACGGAACCGGGATTCGGGTCCGGGCGGCGGCCGTGATGAGCCGGTCGCAGGCCTGGCAGTACCGGCTGGTCGTGGTCTGCTGGGTCGCCGCGGTCGTCTTCTTCTGGCAGTGGTGGCTGCGGCCAGGCAACGTCGGCTCCCCGCCGCTGTTCGTGTTGATGTCGCTGTCCTTCTTCTACGTGGGCACCTTCCTCGCGACGATGTACCTGATCTTCGTGGGAAACATGCGGCGGCCCGTCCGCATCCCGGTGCGGCGGGCGGAGGATGCCGGGGCGATCGGTCGGGTCGCGGTGGTCAGCCTGACCGTTCCCGGGTCGGAATCGCTGGAGATCGTCCGGCGTCAGCTGGTCGCGATGAGCCGCATCACCTATCCGCACGACAGCTGGATCCTGGTGGACAAGGTCCCCTCGCCGGAGATCGAGGAGATGGCCCGCTCGGTCGGCGTCCGATATTTCTGCCGGCATGACGAGGCCCGCTGGGGGAAGTCGGGCGTGGCGGGCTGGAACCGGCGTTTCCCGCCGTTCAAGCGCAAGACGAAGGCCGGGAACGTCAACGCCTGGCTGGATGCGTACGGCCACGAGTACAGCCATTTCACCCAGCTTGACATCGATCACATTCCCAACCCGGACTACCTGCACCAGGTCCTCGGCTACTTCGCCGACCCGAAGGTGAAGTGGGTCCAGGCACCGAGCGTCTACGGCAACTTCGAGCACTGGACGGCCCGCGGTGCCGCCGAGCAGGAGCTGGGGCTGCAGGGCCCGCTGCAGATGGGCTTCTACGGCTTCTCCCGGACTCCCTTCATCATCGGCTCCCACTGCACCTACGACACCGCGGCGATCCGTGAGATCGGTGGCTTCCAGCCGACCCGGGCCGAGGATCATCTCGACACGGTCTGCCTCGCCGCGCGCGGGTATCAGGGCGTCTTCGTCCCGGACATCATCGCGGTGGGCGACGGGCCGGAGACGTTCGAGACCTACCTCTCGCAGCAGTTCGCCTGGGCCTATTCGATGATCGAGGTGCTGCTCTGGCACACACCGCGCCTGCTGCGGAACTACCGGCCACGGCAGGCGGCGCAGTTCCTGTTCTCGCAGACCTGGTACACCTTCTGGTGCCTGTCGATGGTGACCCTTTTCGCGCTGCCACTGGCGGCGCTGTGTCTGAACTGGCGCATCGCGACGATTCACTACCTGGAGTTCATCGTCCACAGCCTGCCGCTGAGCGCGGTCGGGGCGGGTGTGTGGTGGTGGAGCCGGCCGTGGCACGTTCCGCGCCGGGTGCGTCTCAGCTGGCGCGGAATCGTGCTGCACGCGGCCCGCTGGGTGATCGTTCTTTCCGCGCTGGTGCAGGTCGTGCTGCGGGTCAAGAAGCCGTACATGATCACAAAGAAGGGTGTCGGTGACGACGCCGGCGCCATGTCGCTGCGGCTCGTCGCTCCCTACATCGCCATGGCCGTGCTGCCGTTGGCGGTCTGCTGGTTTCACCTCGCTGTCTACGACGCGGGCGCGACGGGGGGGTACCTCCTGTTCGCTTTGCAGGACACACTGGTGTTCCTGATGGTCCTGGGCTTCGTTGTGGCGCAGGAGGTCAGGGCCGCGCCGGGCGGCAGCGCGCCTTTCGCCATCCGGCTGCGCCGGCAAGCCCGCCCGCTGTTGACGACGGGCCTGCTCGCCGCCGCGGCAGTCGTCACCGCGGTCGCCTGCTGGCCCCCGATCTGGGACGCGATCTCGGCGATCTGAGCCCTGCGCCAGAGGCCCAGGGGGCCTGTGGGGACCTACGGGGCCCAGGGCCCGCTGCTATCGGCGCGGGATGATCGGTGCGTCGCGGCCGGTTCCGCCGGTCGCCCGGGCTTTCGCGCCGGTGGCCGATTTCTCCTCGTGATATTCCTGTTCGACGTTGACCTCCCACACGTCGTGCCCGGTGCCGTCAAGAATGTTCTCGACGGTGCGCATGGCGGTCAGCATCGAGTGGTCGGCATTGTTGTACCGGTGCATTCCGTTGCGGCCGACGGGGTAGACGTTCGGAGCGTTCTCCTCCAGCCAGCGCCGCATGACGTCGACGTTGCGCCGGTAGTACTGGTCGTAGGTGGGGTACGCCTTGGGGACCCGCACGACATAGCCGGTCTCGACCATGCCCGGGCGGACCAGGCCGAGTGCTTCCAGCTCCGCGGTTGCGAGCGCGACCAGCTCACTGTCGGGCTTCGTCCACATGTCGTCGCCCTCGAACACGAAGAACTCCAGGCCGAGGCAGGTGCGGCCCTCCTTGACCAGATACGGCGACCATGACCCGTAGTTCTGGATGCGGCCGACCCGAACTCCGGGATCGTGGATGTAGATCCAGTTGTCCGGGAAGCTGAACTCCTGCGGCACAATCAGCGCGACCGTCAGATAGTCGCGGTAACGCAGGTCGTCCGCCGCCGCCAGGACGTCCGCCGGCGGAGGCGGGTCGATGCTTCTGAGCAGTGCCGACATCGGCATCGAGGAGATGACGTGGTCGGCCGGCACCCGTTGGTGCTGCCCGGGCCGGGTGGTGACGGTGACGGCGACGGCTCGCCCGTCGGCCCGGTGAATCGTCGTCACCGCGGAGTTCATGATGACCTCTCCGCCCATCTTCTCCACCTTGCGAGCGGCTTCCTCCCACATCATCCCCGGCCCGAGCTTCGGGTAGCGGAACTCCTCGATGAGGCTGGTGATGTTCTTCTGGTTGCGCTTCGGGAGGACCGCGTTCACGATCGCCGCGGAGAGGGAGAGGTTCTTCACCCGCTGGGCGGCCCAGTCCGCCGGCATCTCACTGACCGGGATCCCCCACAGTTTCTCCGTGTACGTCTTGAAGAACGTCCGGTAGAGACGCCAGCCGAACCGGGCCACCAGCCACGACTCGTAGTTGGCATCCTGGTCTCGCGGCGGACGGATCCGGGCCCGCAGATAGGACCCGATGGCGAGGGCGGCCTCGCGCGGCCCGAGATTCCCGAGGGCGTTCAGTGCCCGCAGCGGGTAATCGTAAAGCTTGCCCTGGTAGTAGATCCGGCTCATCCGTGGCCGGAGCAGGAAGTCGTCGGCGGGCAGGATCTCGTTCCAGAGCGCCTCGACCTCGGCCACCTTGGTGAAGAACCGGTGCCCGCCGATGTCGAACCGCCAGCCGTCACGCACGACGGTGCGGCTGATCCCACCGACGATGTCGTCGGCCTCGAAGACCGTCACCGCCGCACCTCGGGCGGCGAGTTGGTAGGCGGCGGTCAGCCCCGCGGGGCCGGCACCGATGACGGCGGTGTGCGAACGCTCAGCCTCGGTCAATTCGTCTCCTTCGGCAGGGCCCCGTGGTGGCCGGCGACGCCGCGCCCACGCACCCGGACGCCAATCAGGACGTGATCGTCTAGAATTTTAGACACAGACGTCCAAGACTAGGCTGAAGGGGTGTCCGAGCGAGTCCCACCAGCCCCGCGTGCGCCCGCACGGGGCCGCCCGGCCAAACGTGAGGCAATCATGGCTGCGGCGTTGGAGCTCTTCGTCCGCCAGGGCTATGCGTCCACCACCCTGGAGGACGTCGCCGCGGCCACGCCGGTCTCCCGTCAGACCATCTACAACCACTTCGGCGACAAGGAGACACTGTTCCTCGCCGTGATCGACGAGCACATCACCGCGACGCTGGAAACCCTGCGCGAGGCGACGGCGCACTTCCCCAGCGAGCTGCCCGACCCCGAGGTCTATCTGAACGAGCTGGCGCGCCGGATCATGGCGACCTTCCTCGACCCACGCAGCGCCTCGCTCCGTGTGCTCGTTCAGACCGAAGGCCCGCGCAACCCACCGCTCATGCAGCTGTGGCGCCAGCGCGTCGCGGCGCCTGTCTGGTCGGAGCTGATCGGCCAGCTCGCTCGCCTCGCCCACGGCGGCGCGCTGCGCATCGACGACCCCGCCCGCGCCGCAGGCCACTTCATCGCCCTGGTCAGCGGCACCGTCTGGGAGATGACCGAGCTCGGCACCTTCGCCGTCTACCACCCGCCCGGGCTCGACGATCCCGCCCTCGAGGCGGCGCTGCGCTCCGCGGTGGGGCTCTTCGTCCGCGGCTACGCCCCGGGCGACCGCCCCTCCGACTGAGGGGATCCCGCGCCGCCACACAGCGCCGCCAATTCATACCAACAGCGACAAAAGGGTTTTGTCGATCCGCAAGAAGTGAGGATCTCGGTTGTTGTAGCAGCCGAAATCCTCACTTCTTGCTCGGCGCCAGCGGCAGCGGCAGCGGCAGAGGCAGAGGCAGAGGCAGGACCGAATCAGTCGATTCTCACCGGGAGGCCCGGGCCGCGGCGGTGCCCGGCGACGCTTTCGAAACGGCCGACGCACCGGTGCGTGGAGTGGGGACGGAGGCCGAGAAGCCGTGGCGCAGGATCCGGGCGATCATCGACGGCCGCAGCAGGCTGGAGGGTGGCTCCACCAGGTTCGCCAGGCGCATGAACGTCCGGGCGACGGTGGGGTCCAGGTGCGCGGCGATGTGGGCGCGGCGGATGTAGGCGTTCATGATCCGGACCCGGGGGGTGCGGTTGCCGACGACACCCGGGTAGTTCAGGTCGGCGTTGGTCGACATCTGCCAGGCGAACTCGATGCGGGTGACGGCCTCCTGGTAGAAGCGCCGCGGCAGGTCGGCGCGGCCCGCGCGCAGGCAGCCGGCGAGCGCCTCGGCCTGCTGGGCGGCGACGGTCATCCCCTGCGCGTAGATCGGGTTGAGGCTGCAGGCGGCGTCGCCGATGACGAGGAAGCCCTCGGGCGGCGCGGCCAGCCGCTCGAAGTAGCGGCGCACCGATCCGCGGAACCGGTGCGGGACGGGATCCTCCAGCGGCCGGGCGGTGGAGACGATCTGGTGGACGTCCGGAACCGGCATGGTGGACGCGAACGCCTGGAAGCCGGCCTCGTCGAGGGGCGGGTGGTCGCCGAGCATGCCGCCGAGGGTGACGTGCCAGCGGTTGCCCTCGAGGACGATCGCGCCGCCGCCGCGCCAGCCCGGCATGGTCGAGACGACCACACCGAGGTCACCGTCGAGGTGCTCCGGGCGGCGCTCGTAGGTGCGTGAGGCGTAGCCCAGATCGATGTCGATACGTTCCTCGACCGGCCGGTCGCAGCCGATCTCGGCAAGCCAGTCGGGAGCACGGGACGCCCGCCCGGTCGCGTCGACGACGAGGTCGGCCGCGATGACGGCTCCGCCGCGGGCGCCCTGGGCTGCGACCTGGCCGTTGCCGCCCGCGTCCCCGTCAAGGCGGGGTGCGTCCTGGCTGAGGTGGTCGATCGCGGCGGCGGTGGCCGCGTCCGTGGCCGTGACCCGCACGCCCACCACCCGCAGCGCGCCGTCGGGTGCGGCGGGTGCGGCGACCAGGCCGGACGCGGAGACACCCGCATGGATCTCCACCCCGGGCATCGCGGCGGTGCGGGCCCGCAGGGTGCTTTCCAGCAGCGGCCGGCTGGCCAGCACCGTGGTGAGGCCGGTGGACGTCGGATGGACCCGCAGGCCGCTGAGGTACCAGCGGGATCGGGTCAGGACCTCGGTGGTCGGCGCACCGAGGCCGACGAGCTCCGCGGTCACCCCGGGATACAGGTCCTCGATGATCCGGCGGCCGCGTTCCATGAGCCCGTGCAGGTGGCGGCCCTGCGCGGTGCCGCGGCGCTGGAGCACCCCGGTGAGGTCGTCGCGGTCGAGCACCACCACCTGCTCGTAGCTGTCGGCGAGGACCCGGGCGGCGAGAATGCCCGCGATGCTCGCTCCGAGCACCACCGCCCGCCCACGGCGCTCCGAGCTACCGGCGTCTGCCACATCGCCCTCCCACAGCTGTCGGCCTGCGATCAGCGGCGCGATCCACAAGGATTCAGCAGCGAAATCCTGCCCACCGTGAAAATCACCGGTCAAGGCGCTCGACCGAAATCAATCACATTATGAAAACCACCTATCGTTCGCCGTCTCGACATCCGGCGCCTTACGGTTTTCGCACGGCTTTCCGCAGCAGGAGGTTGTCGGTGAACGCGTCAGCCGCATCACCCGGCGTATCAGACACGATCGACCTGACCGAGACCATTCTCGCGCTGTTCGGCCCGGAGCACCGGGCCGACCCCTATCCGCTGTGCCGGAGCCTGCGCGAGGCCGGCCCCCTGCACCGCACTCCGCTGGGCCTGTATCTGCTGACCCGGCACAGCGACTGCGTGACCGTCCTGCAGAACTCGGCCTGGAGCCATGCCGACGAGGCCGCGCAGCTGCACGGGGACGTCGAGGCACATGAGGCGGCCTCCGAGCTGCCGACGTCGTTCCTCTGGATGGACCCGCCGGACCACACCAGGCTGCGCCGGCTGGTCGGGAAGGCCTTCACCCCCCGGCTGATCGCCGGCCTGCGGCCACGCATCGAACGGCTCGTCGACGACCTGCTCGACAACGCGCTGGCCGCGGGCGAGTTCGACCTCATCGAGACGATCGCCTACCCGCTGCCGCTGACCGTCGTCTGCGAGCTGGTCGGGGTGCCGGCCGCCGACCACGCGCTCGTCCAGCAGTGGTCCCAGTGGCTGGGGCGCGGCTTCGACCCGGATGCCCTGCTCAGCCCGCAGGAGCGGGCCGACCGCAGCACCGCGTCCCGGGACTTCCAGGCCTACTTCCGGGAGCTCATCGACGAGCGCAAGCGCCAGCCCGCGGACGACCTGCTCAGCGCGCTCGCCGCCGTCGAGGACCAGGGCGACGTCCTGACCGAGCTGGAGCTGCTGACGTCCTGTGTGACGACGCTGGTCGCCGGCCACGAGACCACGGTGAACCTGGTCGGCAACGGCGTCCTCGCGCTGCTGCGCAATCCCGACCAGATCCAGGTGCTGCGCGAGCGGCCCGAGCTCGTCCCGGCCGCGGTGGAGGAGCTTCTGCGCTACGACCCGCCGGTGCATCTGACCACCCGGTCGGCCACCCGGCCGCTGACCATCGGCGGGCGCACGTTCGCCGAGGGCGAGGGAGTCGTCGTTCTCATCAACTCGGCGAACCGTGACCCGGCGGCGTTCCACGATCCGGACCGCCTCGACGTCACCCGGTTCCACCAGCGGACCCCCGTCCCGCCGCACCAGCTGGCGTTCAGCCTCGGCATCCACTACTGCCTCGGCGCCCCGCTCGCGCAGCTGGAGATGGAGATCCTGCTCGACCGCCTGCTGCGCCGGGCCGGGACGCTCAAACTGCTCGACGACGACCCGCCCTACAAGCCGAACATCGTCGTTCGTGGTCTGGCCGCCCTGCAGATGGCCGCCCGGGCCTGACCCCGATCGCCCGACACCGATCTCGGAGGGAGGACCGATGGCCTCGACCCTGCCCGCGGACGACGTCACCCGGATCCTGCTGGATCTGTTCAGCCCGGCGCACCGCGCCGACCCCTACCCCCTGTTCGCGCAGCTGCGCGAGGGCGGGCCGGTACACGAGACGCCGCTCGGCATCCGGCTGGTGACCCGGCACGCGGAATGCACCGCCGTGCTGCAGAACCCGTCCTGGGGGCACAACCAGGGCCCGGACGGCGCCTTCCGGGGCGGCGACTCGTTTCTTTTCATGAACCCGCCGCAGCACACCCGGCTGCGGGGAATGGTCAGCCGGACCTTCACCCCGCGCATGATCTCAGGGCTGGCGCCGCGCATCGAGCGGCTCGTCGACCAGCTGCTGGACGACATGGTCTCCGCCGGCGAGACCGATCTGATCGCCGCCCTCGCCTATCCACTGCCGATGACCATCGTGTGCGAGCTGCTGGGGATTCCCGCCACGGACTACCCGGTCTTCCACGAATGGTCGATCGCCATCGCCCGCGGGCTGGACCCGGAGATCCTGCTCAGCCCGGAGGAGAAGACCCGGCGGGACGAGTCGACGGCCGCCTTCTACGACTATTTCCGCGAGCTGGCCGTCTCCCGGCGCGACCAGCCGGCCGGTGATCTGATCAGCGCGCTGGCCGCGGTCGACGAGAACGGTGACGGGCTTTCCGACACCGAGCTGCTCGGCACCGGGAACCTGCTGCTCAACGCCGGGCACGAGACCAGCGTCAATCTGATCGGGAACGGCCTGCTCGCGCTGCTGCGCCACCCGGATCAGCTCGCCGCCCTGCGCGCCGACCCGGAGCTGGTTCCCAGCGCCGTCCAGGAGCTGTTGCGTTTCGACGCGCCGATCCAGCTGATCCCCCGCGACGCGCTGACCGAGCTGGAGCTCGCCGGCGAGCTGCTGCCGCCCGGATCCGGGGTGGCGGTGCTGCTCGCCGCCGCGAACCGCGACCCGGCCGCCTACCCGGACCCGGACCGCCTCGACGTCACCCGCTTCCACGGACGCCAGGCGGCTCCCCCGCGCCATCTCGCGTTCAGCCTGGGAGTGCATTTCTGCCTCGGGGCCGGGCTGGCCCTGCTCGAGATGGAGACACTGCTGCGCCGCCTGATCGAACGGGGAATCACCATCGACCCGCTCACCGACGAACCGGACTTCAAGCCGAACGTGATCCTGCGCGGACCGGAACGCCTTCCCGTCTCGGTGCACGAACCGGCCCGGCGGCGCGCCTAGCGGTGCACCTCAGTGGTTCCTTCTCCGTCGCCGCGCCGCGCCGACAATTCACCCCAAGAGGAACAAAAGAGACGCCGGGCCGTTTGGCAATCCGCAAGAATTGAGCATTTTGGCTACGAGAACGACCATAATCCTCAACTCTTGCTCGGCAGCAGTCAAAATTCGAGGCTCGGAATTCTGCTACATGCTCCAGAACGACCAAAATCCTCAATCCTTGCTCGACAGCAACCAAGGTCCGAGGCTCGGGAATCTCGGTCAGCGGTCAGAAGGTGACAGGTAGCTCGGCGAAGCCGCGGACCGTGAGGTGCGGCCGGAACGCCGGCTCGTCGGTGGCCAGTGCGAGGGCCGGGAACCGGGCGAACAGACGGGTGACCGCCAGCCGTGCCTCCATGCGGGCCAGCGCGGCACCGAGGCACATGTGGTGGCCCAGGCCGAAACCCATGTGCCGGTTGACGCTGCGGCGGATGTCGAAGGTCTCGGCGTCCTCGAACTCCGCCGGGTCCCGGTTCGCCGCGGCGAGCATGGGCACGACCGCGTCGCCCTGGTGGAACTGCGTGTCGCCGAGCTGGGCGTCGCCGGTGATCGTGCGTGGTCGCATCATGTGGACGGGCGGGTCGAAGCGCAGCACCTCCTCGATCGCGGTGCGGATGTGTGCCGGCTCCTCGGTCAGCGCCGCCAGCTGGTCGGGATGGCTCAGCAGTTGGTAGACCGCGTTCGTGATGAGGTTCGTCGTCGACTCGAAGCCGGCGAGCAGCAGCAGTCCGGTGTTGCTGAGGAGCTCCTCCTCGTCGGCGAGCCGGCCGTCGTCAGCCGCCTCGATGAGGCGGGTCATCAGGTCGTCGCCGGGGTGTTCACGCCGGATCGCGACCAGGGTGGCGATGTAGTCCCGCAGCCGCTGGTTGGCGGCGTTGCGGTCGTCGACCGGCACGCCGGGGTCGACCGAGCGGGTGACGGCGTGGCCGATCGCGATGAACTGGTGACGTTCGTCCACCGGCACGCCGAGCATGTCGCAGATGACGAGCACGGGCAACATCACCGCGAAGTCCGACACCAGGTCGATCGTCGGTCCGTTCAGACCGTCCAGGAGCTGGTCGACATAGCCGCTGATCATCGGTTCGCTCGCCTCGACGGTACGTACCGAGAAGGCACGGGTGAGCAGGCCCCGCATCCTGGTGTGCTCCGGCGGGTCGAGCTCGAGGATCGTCCTGCTTCTGCGGGCGTCTGCGAGCTGGCGTTCGCGCACGGCGGGGTCAGGCGACAACGAGTCGTGGAACGCCCTGGTCGTGAGGGTGTCGTAGCTGAGCGCCGGGTTGCGGAACAGCGCGTAGCAGTCCTGATAGCGCGACAGGTAGTGGACGCCTTCCGGGGAGCGCCATACCGGTGCCTCCGCGCGCATCCGCCGGTAGGTCGGATAGGGGTCACGTCGTGTCGCGGGGTCGGTGGGGTCGAACAGTAAATCGGTCGAGTCTGTCACTGCTCCCACTCCAGCGGTGAACGGTTGGACTGTTCGGCGGTCGGCTGGGCTAGCCGGCGGTCCAGCCGCCATCGACGACGAGGTAGGTGCCGGTCACGTACGAGGCGTCCGACGAGGCGAGGAACGCGGCTACGGCGGCGATCTCGTCCGGGTGGCCGGGGCGGTCGAGCGCCGACTTCGAGGCGGCCCGCGACACCGCTTCGGGGAATTCCCGTTCGCCCATGAGAGTCATGCCGGTCGGGTAGACGAAGCCGGGGCAGATGGCGTTCACCCGGATGTTGGCCTTTCCCCATTCACGGGCCGCGGCGCGGGTCATCGCGAGGATCCCGGCCTTCGAAGCGCCGTAGACGGCCGTCTGCGGCGACGAGACCAGGGCGCCGACCGAGGACCAGTTGATGATCGATCCGCCGCCCGATGCCACCATCGCCGGGATCGCGTGCTTCATGCCGAGGAAGACACTCTTGAGGTTGACGGTGAGGAGCCTGTCGTAGTCGTCCTCGTCGATGTCGGGAACCGGCGCCTGGGCGATGCCGGCGACACCGACCACGTTGCAGAGGATGTCGAGTCGGCCATGCCGCCCGACCGCCTCCGCGACGAGCGCCTGAACCTCGTCGCCGCGGGTGACATCCGCGTGTACCGGCTCGATCTGATCCGGTGCCTGCGCAGCGGTGTCCTTCTCGGCGCCGCTCACGTCGACGGCGAGTACCTTGGCGCCTTCCTGCGCGAGGCGAAGCGCGGTGGAACGGCCCTGCCCGATTCCGGCGCCGGTGACGACGGCGATCCTGCCGTCCAGACGTGCCATGTTCTCCCCTTGGTCGAATCAGCCTGGTCCTCGCCGGATCGCGATGCCTGCTACCCGCTCCCCCAGGACCGCACGGCGGGAAGTACCTGCGCGCAGACGGCCGAGAGCTGCTCCAGGTACGCCTGGCCCTGGTCGAGAATCGCGAGGATGAAGTGCCCGCACCCGGCGGCGTGGTATTCGGCGAGCCGCGCGACGACCCGCTCGGGAGTGCCCGCGAGCACGAACTGCGCCGGGTCGGTCTGAAAGTTCTTCGTACTGGCGCCGCGCATGAACTCGGCGGCGCGGGCGTCGGCACCGGTGTCCCGCTCGGTGATCAGGGTCGGCAGCACCATGCCGACCGGGAAATCGACGCCCTCCAGCCCGAGTCGCTTCCGTTCGAGAACAATCGTGTCCCTGGCCGCGCGGAACCCGTCGACGTCCTTGTAGAAGCCGACCCAGGCGTCACCGAGCCGGGCCGCGCGCCGCAGCGCGGGGGGCGTGTGCCCGCCGAACAGCAGAGGTATCCGCGGCGGGATCGGTGCTATGCGCACCCCCTGCAGCGGACCGTCGGCGGTGACCGGCTCACCGGACCAGAGCTCACGCAGGAGCAGCACGGACTGCTCCAACCGTGCGGCTCGCTGGTCGAGTGGTACCCCGCTCGCGCGGAACTCCGCCGGATGCTCACCGCCGACGCCGACGCCGAGCGTGAGACGTTCCGGATGATAGGCAGCGATCGTCGCGAGCTGCTTCGCCGCCGCGAGCGGGTTGCGCAGGGCGAGCAGCATGACCGACGTTCCGATGCGCACCCGCGTGGTCATGCTCGCCACATGCTCAAGCGTCACGATCGACTCCAGCAATGGGAGCGGATGCACGAGATGGTCGCCCAGCCACAGGCCGTCGAGATCATGCTGCTCGCCGTAGACCGCCGCCTCGGCGATGCTCGACGGCCTGATGTTCCCGTCGATGGTGCCGAAGACCGGAAGCATCACGCCGAGAGTCGAGACCGGCTGGCCCGACGATGCCGCACCGGGCGGACCGAAGATCGTTCGTCCCGCCGGACCGGATCCAATGACCACGGATCTGCCTTCCCCGGCGAACGCCACCGCGTTCACCGTTTTCTGGTCTGGAATTCGGTCGCGCCGGTCAGACCATCGCGACGGTCTTGATCCGCTGGAACTCGGCCAGGCCGTCCGGGCCGCCCTCCTTGCCGTAGCCGCTGAGGCCCAGGCCGCCGAACGGGCGGTTCACCATCATGTTCGGCGCACCGTTGATCATGGTCGCGCCGGCGACGAGACGCTCGGCGACCCGGTGCGCGCGGCGCACATCCGTGGTCTGGATGTAGGAGGACAGCCCGTAGCGGGTGCAGTTCGCGATCTCGATGGCCTCCTCCTCGGTGGAGAACGGCATCATCGACAGCACCGGGCCGAACACCTCGACCTGGCCAAGCTCGCTGCTCGGCTCCACGTCGGCGAACACCGTCGGCTCGAGGAAGTACCCGCCGGACAACGGCCCCTGAAGGCGCCCACCACCGGCGACCAGCCGCGCGCCGTCCAGCCTGGCCTGCTCGATCATGCCGAGGATGCGGTCGACCGCGGCCTGGTTGACGACCGGGCCGATGTCGGTGGCGGTGTCCCACGGGTCACCCACCCGGATCCCCTTGACCAGGCGCGCGACCCGATCGATCGCCTCCTCGTAGATCGACTCCTGCACGAGCATGCGGGTCGGAAAGGCGCAGCCCTGCCCACTGACCGTGCCGAGGACGCGCAGCGTCCCCCAGGCGATCGCGGCGTCGAGATCGGCGTCGTCGAAAACGAGGTTGGCCGACTTGCCGCCGAGCTCAAGGCAGGCCGGTTTCATCTGCTCGGCACAGGCCCGCAGGATGGCCTTCGCGGTCACCGGGCCACCGGTGAACGAGACCTTCTGGACCAGCGGATGCTCGACGAGCGCCGCTCCCGCCTCGCCGGTGCCGGGCAGCACGCTGACCGCTCCTGGCGGGAACCCCGCCGCCTCCACCAGGTCGGCGAACAACTCGGCGGCGAACGGTGTCAGCTCCGACGGTTTGACCACAACGGTGTTGCCCGCGGCGAGCGCCGGCGGAACCTTCATCGACAGGGAGGTCAGCGGACCGTTCCAGGTGATGATCGCGGCGATGACGCCGTAGGGCTGCGCGAGGGTGTAGCTGAACTCGCCGTCCGGGCCGAACGAGGACGCCACCCGGCCGGAGATCTTGTCCGCGAAACCGGCGTAGTACCGGGTCCACTCCACCGCACCGCCGACCAGCCCGACCGCCGAGCTCACCGCCATACCGTTGTCGAGAATCGCTCGCCGGGAGAACTCGTCCGCGTTCTGCTCGATGAGGTCGGCCAGCCGGAAGAGCAACCTGCGCCGTTCGGCGGGGCGCACGTCACGCCACCGCAGAAAGGCCTCGTGCGCTAATCGCACGCTCTGCTCCACCTCTGCCGGCCCAGCAAGGGGAACAACCGCGTCGACTTCACCGGTGCACGGATCGACATGCTCGAACGTGCCACCCGACCCCGCGGCGAGCCGCTCGGCGCCGATGCACAGATGTACGGGTGGGCGTGTCCGGTCCATCCCGGTGTCTGCCATGACAACCCCCGTTCGAATTGGCGAACAAAGCGGCTCCGCCGACGAGGAGGGCCTCGGCCACCCCGGGGCCGGCGCGGCGGGCGCGCGACGCCTTGCAAATTAGCAGAGTAAGTATGTACTCCGCTAGACCTTTTATCTTGGCAACCAGCATCAGCTGACCCACGCAGCGCATCCACCCCTCGACGCTCGCCGGGACACAGCGGTGCCCGATCAGCTACGGAGGGTCCCTCCTTTTCGGCTGCGACATGCTACAGATCGCCGCAAATTAGGACATTTACCTAGACGGGTCGACGTAAAAAAGTAGACTCCTTAGCCTTGATTAGTGAGTGAATATTTACTAGAGTCCCCCACCTAGCCGCTCCAAACAGGGGAGAGAAATGCACTTACGCAGGCTCCTGATAGCCATGCTGGCATTCGTCGCCATGACGGTTGCGGCGTGTGGCGATTCAGGATCGGGCGACTCGGCCGACGCGAACAGTTCGGCAGCCGCTGGAACACCGGTCAACGTGGCGGTGATCTGCAGTTGTACAGGATCCTTCGCGCACAGCATCGGCCCCGCCAGCAAGGTCGCGCAAGCGTGGTCGAAGTCAGTGAACGCCGCCGGTGGCATCAACGGCCACCCGGTCAGGCTCAAGCTGTACGACGACGCCGGAAACCCCGGAAACTCCGTCACCAAGGCAAAGGCGGCGATCTCCGACAAGGTCGACGTCATCATCAACCTCACCACGCTCGTCTCGACCTGGATCAAGGCTGCGGACGACGCCGGCATCCCGGTTGTCGGCGGTGACTTCTTCAACGCGGTGTTCAGCAAGGACCCGAACGCCTACCCCTCCGGGCAGACGACCAACGCCCTGCCGTACGCGATCATCTCGACCGCGAAGCTCGCGAAGGCGACCAACCTCGGCATCCTGTACTGCGCCGAGTCACCCAGCTGCGCGGACACCGTCAGTCTGATGAAGGGCGTCGGCGAGGAGCTGGGACTCCCGGTCATCCACAGCGCGTCCATTTCGGCGACCGCCGCCAACTACACATCCCAGTGTGTCGCGGCCAAGCAGGCCGGTGTCACCGCACTGTATGTGAGCCATTCCGCGTCGGTGCTCGAGAAGGTCGCCGGCGACTGCGCCCGCCAGGACTTCCACCCGACCCTCATCGAGGCCGGAACGGGTTTCACGATGCGGCTCGTCGACAACGCCGTGACGAAGAACAACCTCTGGATCGCCTTCCCCATTCTGCCGTTCTTCGTGGACCAGCCGCAGGTCCAGAAGCTGAACGAGGCGGTCGACAGGTACTCCCCCGGCCTGCGGACCGACCCACAGTCGTGGACGACCCTGGCCGCCCAGGTGTGGACCGGCGGGCTGCTCGTCGAGCGCGGCGTCGAGTCGTCCGGCGTCAGCGCCGGGCAGGACGTGTCGGCCGCGGCGATCACCAAGGGCCTCACCTCGTTGAAGGACGAGACGCTGGACGGCTGGGCGCCCCCGCTCACCTTCACCGCCGGCAAGGCGAACCAGGTCAACTGCTGGTACGTCGGACGGGTCCAGGACGGCAAGCCGGCACTGGTCAACGACGGAAAGCGCAGCTGCAAGGACGGCTCGACCTCGTAGCAGGCAGCTACGCAGGCAGCCCAGCCAGCACCTGCCAGCCCCACCAGCGCTGCCAGCCCCGTCACAGCGCTGGGAGCGCCGGCAGCCCCGTCAGCACCAGCCAGCGGGCGTGCCGGCCCGGTTCAGGACAGACCCGGGCCGGCACGCCCTCGTCGAACCGTCTGTTCGCCACCGGAGGCCGGATCTCATCGTGGACGACTTCCTTCCCTTCATCGTCGTCGGTCTCGCGACCGGCGCGGTCTACGGCCTGGCCGGAATCGGCCTGGTTCTGACCTACAAGACGTCAGGAATCTTCAACTTCGGCTACGGCGCCGTCGCGGCGCTCGTCGCCTTCTGCTTCTATTTCCTGCGGGTCGACCACGGCCTGCCCTGGCCGGTGGCCGCCGCGATTTCTCTGCTCCTGTTCGCGCCGCTGCTCGGGCTGGCACTCGAGCTGCTCGCCCGGTCGCTCGCGGGTGCCAGCGAAACCGTCAAGGTGGTCGCGACGGTCGGCCTGATCCTCATCGTCTCGAGTCTCGGGCTGCTGTGGCATGAGGCCACCCCGCCGGAGTTCCCGCATTTCCTGCCGCAGTCGACGGTCCGGCTGGCCGGGGTGAACATCACCTGGGAAGAAATCATCCTCTTCGCGCTGTCCGCGGCGGCCGCGGCTATTCTGTACCGCTTCTTCCAGGCCTTCCGGATCGGCATCGTCATGCGCGGCGTCGTCGACAACCACGAGCTCGTGTCCATGAGCGGCGACGATCCGGTCCTGGTCCGCCGCTGGGCCTGGCTCATCGGCAGCTTCTTCTCGGGTGTGGCGGGCCTGCTGCTGGCGCCGGGGCAGCTCGTCGACGGCGTCACCCTGACCACGGTCGTGTTCGCGGCGTTCGGGGCCGCCGCCATCGGCTACTTCACGAACCTGCCGCTGACCTTCGTCGGCGGTCTGGTGATGGGCGTCGCCAGCGCCCTGGTCGACAAGTACTCGGCGACGTCCACCTGGATCGGTGGGCTGGCACCCGCGCTGCCGTTCGTCGTCCTCTTCGTAGTCCTCATCGTGCTCCCGCGCCGCCTGCTCACGCAGCGGCGGCTCGTGGCGGTCGCGAATGTCCGCCGCTCCTACCAGGCGCCGATCCGGGTGCGGCTGTCGGCGGGCGTGGTGGCGGTCGGCCTGCTCGCGGCGGTCCCCACGATCCAGGCGGGCTACGTCTCCGTGTGGTCGGCGGCGCTCATCAACATCATGCTCTTTCTTTCGCTGGGGCTCCTCGTCCGCCGATCCGGCCAGATCTCGCTGTGTCACCTGGCGTTCGCCGCCGTCGGCGCGGCGGCGTTCGGGCATTTCGCGAGCACGATGCCGTGGCTGCCGGCGCTGATCCTGGCGACACTGGTCGCGGTGCCGGTCGGCGCCCTCATCTCGATCCCGGCCGTGCGGGTGTCCGGAGTGTTCCTCGCACTGGCCACACTGGGTTTCGGCATCCTCGCGGAGCAGGTCTTCTACACCCGTGGCTTCATGTTCGGGCAGTCACCGCTGGGGCTGGAGGCGCCGCGCCCCGCGGTGTCGATCGCGGGCCTGGACCTCGCCGGCGACGAAGGTTTCTACTACCTGCTACTCGTGATCACGGTGCTCGTGGCCGTGGGCATCACCGCGATCGGCCACGGTCGGCTCGGCCGCCTGCTGGAGGCGCTGGCCGACTCGCCACTCGCGCTGGAGACGCACGGGACGACGTCGAGCGTGCTCAAGGTGATCGTCTTCTGCGTCGCCTCGGCGGTGGCCTCCCTGGCGGGGGCGCTCAACGCCATGCTCTTCTACTACGGCGTCGGCACCTACTATCCGTCCTTCAACTCACTGACCCTCGTCGTGCTGGTCGTGATCGTCACCGTCGGCGAGCCGTGGTACGCCATCGTCGCGGCGATCGGCTACAGCGTGCTGCCCGCCTACATCTCGGGGGACACGACCGGCGACATCCTCACCCTGCTCTTCGGGCTCGGCGCGGCCACCGCGGCGTACGGCACAAGAGGCGGCACCATGCCCGCACCCGCACGGCGACTCCTCGACCGCCTCGGCGGCCGGACACCGCTGCCCAGCACCCCGCTGCCCAGCACCCCGCCGGACGTCGCCCCGACCATTACCGCGCCCTCGACCAGCAGTGCACCTGAGCCAGCCGGTTCCGCTGAACCACCGCCAACAGCTGAGCCACCGCCAACAGCCGGACCGCGGCCGGCACTCGCCCGGCAACGATCCGCTTCGTCCCGCCGCGAGCCCACCGGCAGGGACGGGCTGGTCGTCCGTGATCTGTCCGTGCGTTTCGGCGGGGTCAAGGCCGTGGCCGGCGTCAGCCTGCAGGCACCACCCGGCGCCATCACCGGCCTCATCGGCCCGAACGGCGCGGGGAAGACCACCACCTTCAACGCGTGCAGCGGGCTGAACCGGCCGAGCTCCGGGCAGATCCTCCTGCACGGTGTCGACGTCACCCGGGAGGGGCCGGCGCGCCGGGCCCGGCGCGGGCTCGGCCGGACGTTCCAGCGGACCGAGCTGTTCAACAGCCTGAGCGTGCGGCGGAACGTGAGCATGGGCCGCGAGGCCTCCCTGGCCGGCGCGAACCCGTTCACCCACCTCCTGGGATCGCGCCCGTCGAGCCGCCTGCTGTCCGAGGCGGTCGACGAGGCACTGGCGCTCACGGGGACGACGCGGATCGCCGACGTCCAGGTCGGGCTGCTGCCCATCGGGCAGCGGCGGCTGGTGGAGCTCGCCCGAGCCCTCGCCGGCCCGTTCGACATGCTGCTGCTGGACGAGCCGTCCTCCGGGCTCGACGAACATGAGACCGAGCAGTTCGGCCAGGTTCTCCAGACGGTGGTGAGGGAGCGCGGCTGCGGCGTCCTGCTCGTCGAACACGACATGACCCTGGTCCGCAGCATCTGCGACCACGTCTATCTGCTCGATTTCGGCAAACTGATCTTCGAGGGGATTCCCAGCGAGATGGAGAGCTCCGACCGGGTACGCGCCGCCTATCTCGGCAGCGCGGCCCTCACCACGGCGGACGGACCCGAACCTGCCGCGGACGGACCCGAGCCGGCTGGACCCGAGCCGGCCGGGCGCAGGCCCGAACCGGCCACCGACCAGCGCCTCGCCCTCCCCGCACACGAGTAGCCGGCGATGCTGACCCTTCACGAGGTGACCGCCGGCTACGGCGACACGACAGTTCTGCGCGACGTGAACCTCACCGTCGGCGACGGTGAGGTCGTGGCGCTCCTCGGCCCGAACGGCGCCGGAAAGACCACGCTGCTGCGCGCCGCCACTGGATTCCTGCGGCCGCGGTCCGGCCGGGTCTCCCTCGACGGAAAGGACATGACCGCGGAGCCCGCGCACCGGTATGCCCGGCGTGGGGTGTGCCATCTCCCGGAGGGGCGAGGAATCTTTCCCTCGCTCACCGTCCGGGAGAACATCGCGATCCAGGCTCGTGGCCGTGACGTCGAGAAGTCCGCGGCCGAGGTCGTCGACCTCTTCCCCGCTCTCGGTACTCGGCTCCGGCAGGCCGCCGGCAGCCTCTCCGGCGGCGAGCAGCAGATGCTCGCGTTGTCCCGTGCCTACATCACCAGCCCCAGGCTCGTCGTCGTCGACGAGGCCTCACTCGGGCTTTCGCCGCGGGTGACGGACACGATCTACGAACTGCTGGCTCGGCTGGCCGAGCGCGGCGTCTCGCTCGTCGTGGTCGAGCAGTACGTACAGCGCGCGCTGGCGCTGGCCAGAACTGTCTACATCCTCAACCACGGCGCGGTCATCCACGTCGGAAGGGCGAACGACATCACCGCGGACGACATCTACGAGAAGTACCTCGGTATCGGGCACTGACCCGGCGCCGGACGGAGCTGGGTGGTTCAGAAGCTGGATGGTCAGAAGCCGGATGGTCAGAAGCCGGGTCGTTCAGAAGCTGGGTCGTTCAGAGGTTGCGGCGCCGGAAGGAGGCCGCCGCGACGCTCCAGACCAGGACCACCCAGACCACCGCCCACGCCAGATACGCGGCGGTCAGCGAATGCACGCTGAGGAACGGGAAGGCCTCGAACTCACCCGCGGCGAACCTGTGCAGCACCGACGGGTCCTGGAAGCCGTGCATCGCCCCGCGCCACAGTCCATCGGTGGGCAGCAGGATCCGCGAGACGGTGCCGACCCGTTCCACGGCCTCGTTGTCGAGTGCCGCGCCCACGCCGCCGATCACCCCGGCGACCCAGGCCGACCCGAACAGCCCGATGGAGACCACGCCGGAGGCCATCGGCGAGACCGCGGTCGACAGCAGGACGGCCAGGGTCAGCAGCACGATCGCCTGGGCGGCGAGCAGGGCCAGTGCCGTCGCCGGCGCCGGCGGCCAGTAGCCGGACGTCGCCAGCACGACCAGGCACTGCGCGATGCCGGCGAGCACCACGTAGACGGTGCCGAACACGACCAGCCCGAGCCATTTTCCGAGTAGGAACGCCGAGCGCCGGATCGGCCGGGCGAGCATCGCCAGCGCGATGCCCGACTCCGTCTCCCCGGCGAGAGTGGGCCCGGCGAGGAAGGCGGTGCCCAGGGCCGCGATCAGGCTGAAGCCGAACATCACCAGGTTGAGGATCTGGGAGCAGGCCATCAGCTTCTCGCCGGAGGTGAGCCCGCCGTCGTCGGCCGCGGCACCGAGCTGGGAGAACCCCCAGGCGCTGAGCGCCAGCAGCAGAACGGTGAGCGCACCCAGCGCACGCATCACCTTGCGCCGCGAGGCCTCCCGCAGGGTGAGCCCGGCGATGGTGAGCACCGTCCGGACCGGCATCAGCCGTTCCGGAGTCGTCCGGGGTGCCGTCCGCCCCGGCGTCGACTGGGTCGGCGCCGGCGGCCTGGCCTGCGTCGCCGGTGTCGGCGTCGGCGTCGGCGTCGGCGTCGGCTGCGTGGCCGGCGTCGCCTGCTGCGCTGTCAACGGTCTCCCTCCGGCTGACCGGCGGTGCCGGTTCGCAGAATGCCGAGCAGGCGTTCCTCCAGGCTGATCCGCGCCGGCTCGACCGCGTGCACCCGCACGCCCAGGCCGACCAGCTCGGCGACCAGCCCGGGAACGACATCCCCGGTGGGCCTGGTGGCACCGGTGGCCCCGGCCTCGTCTGGCGGCAGGGCCACCGTGTACCAGTCGCCGGACTGTTCGACCCGGCCGACGGCGGCGAGACGTCGCTGCGCCGCGGGTGGGACGTCGGTGAGCCGCAGCCGCAGCTCACGCTGGCCGAGGAGCTCCGCCAGGGTGCCGGCGGCCGCGACCCGGCCGTGGTCGAGGATCACGACGCGGTCGCAGACCCGTTCGACCTCGCCGATCAGATGCGAGTTCAGCAGCACCGCGACGCCCCGCGAACGCAGGTCCAGCACGATGTCACGGACGTCGGCGCGGCCCAGCGGGTCCAGCGCGCTGGTCGGTTCGTCCAGGATGACGAGCTCGGGGCGGGCGACCAGCGCGACCGCCAGCCCCAGCCGCTGCTGCATGCCCTTGGAGAAGCCGCCCACCCGGTCGTCGGTGCGGCCCGCGAGGCCGACCAGGCCGAGGCAGTCACGCCGCTCCCCGGCGGTGACGTCGGCGCCGGAGAGCCTGATGTGCAGGGCCATCACCTCGGACGCGCTGAGCCACGGCTGGTATCGGAACAGCTCCGGCAGGTAGCCGACCCGGGCTCGCGCGGCCGGGTCGGTCGCCGGCCGCCCGAGCAGCAGCACCTCGCCGGCGTCCGGGCGGACCAGGCCGAGCAGCATTTTGATCACCGAGGTCTTGCCGGCACCGTTGGGGCCCAGCAGCCCGACCACCTGCCCGCGGCCGACCTCCAGGGAGACGTCCTCGACCGCGGTGCGGCGGCCGTACCGCTTGCGCAGGCCCGAGGCCCACACGGCGGACGACGGTCGCAGGTCCCCGACCAGCCGTGCTGCCGCGTCGAGCGCGGATCCTTCGGCGACTGTCGTCAACGCAGCTCCCTGGCGACGGTGAGGATCTCGTTCTCGGTCAGCGAGCCGGCGACGGCGCACACCACCCCGCCCTGCACCCAGACAACCGCGGTGAGGGTACCGTCGCGGCTGGTCAGCGCGGTGGCGGGAATGCCGTTGACCTTCACCTCCCGGGTGGTGGCCTCCTCGGTGGGCACCGGCAGCGGCAGGGTCGAGCCGTCGGCTGCGAAGGTGCGCAGCTGGGCCGCGACGTCGGCCGGCAGGCCGGGCAGCGACAGCAGGTAGTCGCGGACCGTCTCGAACGGGACGCTGGTCGAGAACGCCCGGGGCGCGACGGCACGGGCGACGACGAGGCCCGGCGCCCCGGAGCCGGAGGACCAGACCCGGGCCGCACCCGGACCGGCGACCATCCGCACCCGGGTGCCGTCCAGACCCGGGGGTACCGGCGGCAGGGTCTCGCCCGCGTCGGCCGCGGCCTGGGCGGCGCGTTGCGCCGAGAAGGTGAACACCGCCTCGACCTGGTCGATCGTCTCGTAGACCGGTTCGCCGACGATGCCGCCCGGCAGTCTGGTCACGGCGGGCAGGTCGAGGCCGGTCCGCCTGGTGGCGGTGGCCGCGGAGTCCACGTCGCGCAGGTCGGGTTCGCTGACCATGTCGAGGTCGCCGTAGGCGCCCAGGTTCGGCAGCGCGACGAGATCCTCGGGGCCCAGGCCGATCACCGCGACCCGTTCCGTCTGGAAGATCTGCAGCCAGCCGTTCGCGGCGGCGGTACCGGCGCCGGCGAGAACCGCGGCGGCGACCAGCGCGGCGACGGCCGGGCGACCCGCGAACCGCCGCCCGAACGACGGCCGACCGGTGCGCGGACGGGCGTGCGCGCGGCCACGCTCGGCGGCGGACGCCTTACGCCCCGTTCCCGCGGCGGGCATGGACGCGACCAGGCGCCGCCAGGCGGCATCGACGTCACCGGAGGCATGCTCGCCGACGGCGCGCTCACCCGCGGAATGCTCACCTGCGGCGTGCTCGCCGCCCGCGGGAACGGCGAAGGACAGTGCGGCGTGGACGGCGTCGGCGTCGGCACGCATCGTGGCCAGCACGGCCAGGCAGCGTGGGCAGGCCGCGGTGTGCTCGCGGTCGGCGTCGGTCACTCCCGCCGGCTCGTCGAGCAGCCGGCGCAGCACGCCGTCAGACGTGTGACCCATGGCGGTTCAGCTCCTTGCGTAGTGCCGACTCGGCGCGGCGCACCGTGGTGCCAATGCTGGTCGGGGAAAGATCGAGAGCGGCGGCGACGTCGGCGTAGCTCAGGCCGCTGTGACGCAGGACCAGCGCCACCGCCTGGGTGCGGGGAAGCTGGGCGAGGGCGGCGCGCACCCGGCGGTGCTCGTCCCGCCGGACCACGGCGTCGGCCACATCCGGCTCGGTGGCGTGCTCGGCCGTGGCGGCGGCCTCCTCCCGCCCGGTACGGCGACGACGCGAGCGGATGGTGTTCAGCGCGGTGTGGGCCGCGGCGACGCAGAGCCACCCACGGGCCCGGGCCCCGGGAACCGAGCAGCCGCTGAACGACAGGAAGACCTCCTGGGCGACGTCCTCTGCCTGGTCCCGGTCGCCGAGCACGCGGGCGGCCACGCCGACGACCACCTGGTAGTCACGCCGGAACACCTCGTCGAGGTCAGGCCGCACCGCTGCCGCCTCGCCTGCCGCCGCGCCGCGCGCCGGACGGGATCGCGCCACCCGGGCGCTTCTGCCCCCGCCGGCGGCGATGCCCCCTTCGCCGCCCCGACGGGCCGCGGTGACGGCAGCCGCCCCGGGGCCCGCCAGGACGGGGACACCCGCCGCCTGCCTGTGCCGAATCAGGTCCATACCCACACAGCACCGCCCGGCGCGCGAATGTGACACACAGCCGCGTCCTGGTACGGCCGAAGGGCGATGCGGGAAACGCGGGCGATACGGGAGCCACGGGCGAAGCGACAGGTGCCGACCACGGCCGGATCCGGTGACGCGGAACACAGGCAGCCAGCGTGAGGTTGCCCTGTGCATGGTCGCTTCCGGATCCCTTGGCATCGCCGCCTCCAGCCTGCCGACTGACGGGCCCGACGCTGAAGTCGCCTTCGCGCGCGAAGCGGAGGCGGCGGGCTATTCGACTCTGTGGCTGGCGGGAGGCCAGGGCAACAACCTGCCCGTCATCGACCGGGTCGTCCGCGGGTCGGAACGTATCCAGGTCGCCAGCGGCATTCTCTCCGTGGATGTGGTGCCGGCCGGCGAGGTGGCGCGGACCTACGCGGATCTGGAGGAGTCCTTCCCCGGCCGGTTCGTCGTCGGCCTCGGTGGCGCGCACGGTGCCCGGCCGCTGCACACGATCAGCTCCTATCTCGACGTTCTCGACAACGAGAAGCCCGTGGTACCGGCGTCGGCGCGGATCCTCGCCGCGCTCGGCCCGAGGGTCCTGACGCTCGCCCGGGACCGTGCCGCCGGCGCCTATCCGTTCCTGGTCACCCCCGAATATGTCGCGCAGGCACGGGTGACGCTCGGGGCCGACCCGGCGATCGCCGTCCTGCTCAGTGTCATCCCGGAGAAGGATCCGGCGACGGCGCGGGCCATCGCCGCCGACAGCATCAGGTTTCTCAGCACCGTGCCCGGCTATCGGCGCAGTTTCGGGCGCATGGGATTCACCGAGCCCGAGATCGCAGGTCTCGATGCGAGGCTTCTCGACGCGGTGACAGCGTGGGGAGACCTCGACACCATCGTCACCCGCATCCGCGAATACCACGCCGCCGGCGCCGACCAGGTCGTTCTGCGGATCAGCGCGGGCAGCCAGCCCGCAGGCGTCTGGCTGGGCAGGTTCGCCGACGCGCTCCTTCCCTGAGCACCTGATCCGGTGGTGCGGGCTCAGCAGCGGTCAGCCCGTTTCAGGGCGACCAGCGCGGTCCGCAGCGTCGTGGCGGCGGCCGGGGCCGCGTTCGCGCCTCCGGTGAGATGGCCACCGGCGGGTGCCTTCAGGTAGACCGCCACCACGACCTCCGGCTCCTCGGCCGGGGCGAACGCCACCGTCCAGGCGTTGGTGTCGGGGTTGGCCGAGGGCGGCCCGGTCTCCGGCGTTCCGGTCTTCGCGGCGACCTGGGCGCAGGGAACGGCGGCCCCCTTCGCCGTGCCCGCGTTCACGGCCTCGACCATGCCGGTTCGGATCATCTCGGCGTTCTCCGGCGGGATGACCGGCCGCGACTGACCCGCGGGTGCCTTCCACAGGACGGAGCCGTCCCGCTCGACCTGCTCGACGATGTGCGGTGGACGCAGCTGGCCTCCCGCGGCGACAGCCGCGGCGACCAGCGCCATCTGCAGCGGCGTCGCGTAGACGCAGGCCTGGCCGATCGCCAGGTGCTCCGGCAGGCAGCGCTCGCCGTCGGCGGTGCCGGACTCGACGGAGGACACGTCGACGGACAGGCCGTCCAGGTCGCACTGGTGCTTTCCAATCGGCTCCAGCCCGAGGGCCCGGCAGGCGGACGCGGCACCCGACCTGTCCGCGGGCTGCCCGGCAGGCCTGTCGCCGGGCTGGCCACCAGGCTGGCCACCGGGTCTGTCAGCGGGCTGGCCACCGGGTCTGTCAGCGGGCTGGCCGCCGGGTCTGTCAGCGGGGCCGGGGCCGGGCGTGCTGAACCCGAAGGCGGCCGCCGCCTGGGTGATGCCTTCCGGGCCGATGTCCTTGCCGACCACGGCGAAGGCGGTGTTGCAGGACTGGCGCAGCGCGTCCACCAGAGCCGGGATCCCGACCATGTCCCTGTTGGGGCAGATGCTTCCGCCGAAGTTCCGCAGCGAATGGCCGTCCGGCAGGGGCAGGCTGCTGTGTGGCGCCAGGTGGTAGGCGTTCAGCCTGGCCGGGTCGATGGCGGCAGCGGTGACGATCTTGAACACCGAGCCGGGCTGGCTGGCGTCCCCGGTGACGGTGGTCGCGAGGTCGTCGTCGGCGGCGATGGCCAACACACCTCCGGTGCGTGGGTCCAGGGCGACGACGGCGCCGCGGGATCCCGGAGCGGCCTGCTTCGCCTCCGCCAGCGCGCGGACCGCCGCCTCCTGGATCTCGGCGTTGTACGACGTCCGCACGTCTGCGGGCTGGCATCGCTGCCCCAGCAGACCGCGCGGGCCGGCCAGGCCCTCCTCCGGCCGGGTGCCGCATTCGAGCTGCAGCGCCCAGGTGTTCTCCAGCCCGGTGCCGTCGGTGTCCTTCCTGGACGGCCGGAAATCACCGATCGGCAGGCCCGTGGACGTCCCGTGGCGGGTCGCGTCGACGCCGGACCCGACCGTTGCGGCGAGAACCATGCCGTCGGCGGAGAGGATCCGGCCCCGGTTGAACGTCGCCCGCTCGGTGCGGGCGATCCCGCGGCCGCGGTCGTGGTCGCCCAGCCAGGCGCCGGCGGTGATCAGCTGCGCGTTCAGCAGCGAGCCGGCGGTGAGGAGTGCCAGCAGCCCGGCGAGTGCCGGCGCCCGCCAGGTCAGCGGCGACCGACGCCCGGCCCTCGTCACGTGACGGCCGGCCGCGCCGCTCGGACCGGGAGCGACGGAACCGGGAACAGGGGCGGAAGCGGCGGCGGCGGAGGCGGCTGGCCTGGGGCCGGCGCAGCCCGCGGCCAGCCCCACGATGCCGAGCACCACCAGCATGGACGTCCCACCGGCCGAGAGCAGCGGGGTGGTGATGCCGGAGATCGGCAGCACCCTGGTCGTCGCCAGCGCCGGCCAGACGATGTTGGCGGCCAGCATGACGGAAAGCCCGACCAGCCAGGCCCGCAGCCAGGACTCCTCACCGGCCCGCCGGGCCAGCCGGAACAGCTGGATGAGCAGCAGGGCGTACAGGGCACCGGTCAGCAGGGTGCCGACGAGGCCGAGCTCCTCACCGAGCACGGCGAGGATGAAGTCGTTCTGGCGCTCGGTGCCGATGCTGTCCACCCGGCCGAGGCCCGGCCCGGCGCCGAGCAGCCCGCCGCGGGCGTAGGCGAGCAGCGCCTTCCCGGGCTGTTGCAGCGCCCGCCCCGAGCCGTGTTCGCCCATGTAGAAGGGGTCTTTCCAGAGGGCGAGCCGGTCGCCCAGCACACCGACGCCCAGCAGCATCGCGACCGCTGCCAGCACCGCGAACGAGGCGGTCGCCGCCGCGGCGTAGCGCCAGCGGCCGGTGAGGTGGACGACCAGGCCGACGATGCCGATGAAGAGCACCACCGCCGGCCCGAGGTCGGAGAGCTTGACGAAGAGCGCGGTGGCCACCATGGCCGGTACCAGCGCGTACTCGATCAGTGCCCGGCCGGCCCCGGGGGGCCGGTAGGAGCCGAACAGGCGGGGGGCGTCCGGCGGCGCCTTCAGCCGGAACGCGATCCAGCCGAGCAGGCTGAACCGGAACACCTCGGTCGGCTGGACGTGCAGCGGGCCCAGCGTGAGGCCGATCTGGGCGCCCCGCTCGATGGGTGCTCTCAGCGCCAGCACACCGGACACGACCACCAGGATGAGCAGCGCGTTTCCAGTACGCGCGTTCCGTCTGATCCACCGGTTCCGCGCCGGGCCCTCCCGGCGCCGGTCGGTCTGCGCGAGCGACCGGCCCAGGTGGAACAGCCCGACGCCGACGGCGACGGCGACCAGGTAGGCGCCGAGCGAGATCTGGTCCCCGACACCGACCCGCATCCGCAGGACGAACCCGAGCGCCGTGAGCGCCTGGACGGTGACCACCAGCAGGCCGAGGGCCGGGTCGCCGACGCGGCGGGCGCCCCGGAGCAGGAGCACCGTGATCACGGTGTGGAGGGCGACGGTGGCCACGGCCCACATCGGGTCCACCATGGCCGGCCGGTGCCACCAGAGGGCGAAGACCAGCGCGGCGAAGAACAGGCCCGGCCACGCGGCGCGCGAGGGCGCGACCGGGTCCCGCGATCGACGTCCGCCCACCGTGCCGAAACCCGTGGCGGCGGTGCTCACGTGAGCAGCGGCAGGAAGATCGCGATGACGAGGACGGTCGCCCCGGCCATGCAGAGCCAGAAGATCAGCCAGCTTCTCCGGCGCTCGGCGTCCTCGGCGCGCATCTGGTCAAGTGGGTCGGGCGTCTGCGGGGTTCGCCTCTGTCGGCCCGGTGCCCGCCTGCCCGCGAGGCCGCTGGCGGGCGGCGGGGCCGCAGCGGCCTTCCGGGCCGCGGGCGCGTGCACGGCCGGAGGAGGCATCGGCCGGGACGGAGCGGCCGGCCGGCTCGTCCGCGCCGACCGGGGCGGAGCGGGCCTGCGCGGCTGGCGTTGGCGTGGGGTGAGCGGGGGGTGGCCGAGCCGCGCCAGCCACTGGTCGACGACGAACGCGCTCAGCACCGGCTCGGCCGGCGGGGAGGTCGCCACGTCCCGCGCGACCGTCAGAAGCTCGGCGACCAGGCCCGGGGGGAGACCGTGCTGGAGGAGACCGCGCAGCTCCTCGGCGAACTGCCAGCCGCTGTCGGCGCGTGGATCTTCGAGCTCCGGCCGGAACAGCAGGTCGACCATCAGCCGGCGTTCCACGGCGGGCTCGGGCAGCAGCACGGCCCCCGGCAGCAGCACGGACTCCGGCAGCGCGGGCTCGGGCAGTTGCGCGGGCTCGGCCCACAGCGGGTCGAGCTTCGGGCCGACGAGGTGGCGGCGGATCTGCCCACGCGCCCTGGCGGGCTCGAGCACGCTGTCCGCGATGACTCGAGCGTCCCCGCCGTGCCCGAGCCGGTTGTTGAGCACGTGCAGCGTGACGGCCAGCGTGGTCGCCAGGGTTGCGGCGTCCGTCCCGGTGGGAAGCTGTTCGGCGACGCGGCCGAGCGGCACGCCGGCCAGCACGAGCGCGAGCACCACCCCGAACTCCCGTCGCTGCGCCGGGTCGGGCAGGCCGGCCGGCGGGTGGTTCCCGGCCCACGGGCGGTCCCGGTCGGGGTGGCCGGCCTCGGCCCAGATCCTGATGGCGGTCTGCGCGGCGCGCAGCCGGCCGGCGGCGCCCGGCTCGCTCGCACCGATCCGCTCCCACCAGCGTTCCACGACGGTCCGCACCGCGGCCGGACCGAGGCCGCATTCGCTCACCGCGCGCTGGATCGCGCGCTCGACGTTGCGATCGAGGTCGCCCACGCCCGGGTCGGGGCCGTCACCAGCGCCGGCCACGGAAGGCACGTCGTCCGACGCGGCGGCGAGGGACTCGTCGAGCACAGCCTCGACGAGTCGCTCACCGAGGATCGCCCACACGGGCTCGGCGGACGCCACCAGCACCGGGGCCGTCCCCATCCGCCAGCCGCTGCGCAGCCACCCGAAGCCGTCCGCGCGCAGGCGCCGTATCTCGTCACGCAGCAGCGCGGCGGTCTCCGGCCGCCCGATCTCGGCCGAGTCGCTTTCACCGCCGCGGCCCTGCAGCACCCGGCGCAGGGACCAGAGATGACCGGAGGCCGCCATCGGCGCGCTCGCGGCGCGGACGACCCAGGGCGCCACGGCGGGCAGCGAGTCCGGAAGCGGATCGGCGAGCGCGCGGGCCACCCTGGTCATTCCGCCCGGCCCGTACTCCCGGTAGGCCTCCACCAGCTCGACGGCGACCTCCGCGGCGGCGCCGAAGTCCTCCGGCGGCAGCGCGGACCCGTATCGCACGCGCAGCCGGGTCTGCTCGAAGTCGGAGTGGCTTGTGCGGTCGAGGAAGATGTGCCGCAGCGGGGACCGGCGCTCCGCCGTCTCGGCGGTGGAGAACGACCAGTCGTGGCCGGGCAGTCCGCCCAGCAGGTCGTCGAGAACCTCGACGAGGCCGAACATCAGCGGGTCGACCCAGCCCGGGTATCCGACGGCGCTGACCTGGCCGGCCGGGTCGGCCAGCACTCCGGCCACCAGCTGGACCAGGGGTTCGTCCAGCTCCCGTGCGGCCACGGCGAGCCCGCGCAGCGACGCCTCGACGTCCGGGGTACGCAGTCCCGCCGCGGACGTCGGACGTCGCAGCCGGACGGCGTCGACCTGCCCGGCGGCTGGTCCGAGGCCGCCGTGCCACCCCGCCCCGAACCAGCGCGGCCAGGCCCGCAGGGCGAGCGCCAGGCGTGGCGGCAGGATGTGCTCCGGGCCGACGAGGGCATGCGCGAGGACCGAGACGCGGCCCTGCGGGTCGAGCGCGGGGACCCTGCGGATGACCGCCGCCTCCCCCTCGGCCTCGTCCGGCCCGAAGCGCAGGTAGCACAGCGATCCGTCCGGTCCCTGCCCGGAGGCGGCGAGCACGGTGCTGAGCAGCCGCGTGTTCCAGGCCGCGAGTCGCCGCAGGTCCTCCAGCGAGGTCAGCGCCGGCCCGACGCCCTCCTGGCCGAGGGGCGACTGCTGGCCCGGCACCCAGTGGTAGACGATCTGATGGATCGGGTGCGGGTCGGCGGCGCTGCCAGGGCTGGACACGTCAGATGCCCACCTCTCCGGTCCGGTCACCGACGAAGACCGCGCGGTCGATGATGCCGGCCATCGCCAGCACCGCCACCAGCGGTTCCAGTACCCGGTTGGGCTGGACGCGGCGGCGGTAGTACCCGGGCCGGTCGAGGGCTTCCTCGGTTCCGGTCGCCGAGGCGAAGTGCAGGGTCGCCCGCCGGCATTCACGTACCGGCGCGAGCCAGGCCGTGGCGTTCCGGCTGTACAGCAGCCCGTAGGCGACGGTGCTCTCGTCCAGGATGTCGTCCAGGTCCACCTCGCCGCGGGTGCGCTCCCGGCGGTACCAGTCCTGGACCGGAGGCTGGAACCGCAGGACGTCCGACTTGTTCACGACGACGGCGGCGTCGATGTCGAACAGGCCGGTGCGCTGATCCATCCGGCCGACGAGCTTGAGCTTCCCGAGGACGGCGTTGAAGGCCTCGTCGTCGATCTTCCCCGGGCGGCCCGCCAGCCCGCTGTGGTGCGGGTCCACGACGAAGACCAGGGCCCCCGCGGCGTTCACGAAATCGGAGGAACGCCGGTTGCTGGCGAAATCCTCGCCCCGGATGTCGTAGAAGGTGACGAGACGGTCCCGCCGGGTCCGGAGATTGGTGATGATCACGGCGTCCACGAAGGACACCGCCTCGTCCTCCGGCGTCAGGGTGGCGGGCAGTACCGCCGACCTGCCCAGCAGCGGATCCACCTGGTCACGCACGTATTCGCGGTGCCGGCGCGGGTCGGCCACCGTCACCGACAGGCCGAGATCGTCGAGGCCCCGCTGGTTCACCAGCTGGCCTATCATCGCCGCCAGCAGGTGGCTCTTACCTACCGTCGTCGCCCCGACCATCCCTATGACGAACGGCTCGCCATACCAGCCGTAGGGGTAGAAGAGGTAGTGCGTCGGGTCCTTGAAGGGATTCGGGCACCGGAGGTATTTGCTTGCCAGCCAGGCCTGGAAACGCCGCCGGTGCTGGTCCTGGTCGTCCTCCCGGAAACTGCGCAGGAGGCTTTCGTCGACGGGCTCGTACACATCCCGTTCGGCGTCGTACTCGTAGAACTCGCCCTCGTACGCGTCCGGCCATTCATCGAAGACGTACAGGCAGATCGGGCATCGTACCTCAGCCACAGCTCTGTCCCCCGTTCCTCACCACCGCTAGAGGCTGCCCAGACCGACGATCACCACAAGCAGGAACACCACGATCGTGACGATGGCGACGATCACCTTCATGGCCAGATCACCCGAGACCGGGCCCGGTCCCGGTCCCGGTCCCAGATCCGGATACGGATCCGGTGGAGGCTGTCTGTGGGAAAGCGGCTCGTCGTGGGGTTGTTCGGGCCCGGGCCCGGGCCCGGGTTCGGGCCGGCGGCGGCTGTGGCCGGCCCGCCTGCGGCCCGGCGGAGGATACGACGGCGCAACCGGCGCCCGGCGCCATTCCTTGTCCTTCACCAGGCCGTTGAACCGGTCCCGCCCGGCCAGCATCCCCGCGGGGTCATACCGCGTCCGGTGCTCGGGCCGCCGTTCGCGCAGCCGCGCGAGCATTTCCGCCGCGACCACCGGGGAACCGGGCTCGAACACATCCGCGAAGAATCCCTCGGGAAACCAGGTCGAGATGTTCGGCTCGGTGACGGACGAGCTTCCACCGGACCAGTCCGGGACCGAGTCCGGGTACTGCTGGTCGCCTCGGGACCAGTAGCCGTCGGCATCAGGGCGCCAGCTGCGCAGCGACTCCGGCGGCTCGCCGGTCGCGGCGTGCAGGATGAGCCAGCAGGCGCGGGAGACGTCCTCGGTGAAATCGGCGATCAGGTCGGCGCGGGGCGGGTCCAGCGTGCTCCACGGCGGCGCTTCCACGTGCGGCCGGTGCGCCCCCGCCCAGCAGGCGTGGCTGAAGTCGAAGATGAGCGCGGTCTGGCCATCCCAGAGGATGTTCTCCGGGGTGAGGTCCCGGTGCACGATCTCGGCGGCCTGCAGCCAGTACAGCCCGTGGAACAGGCTGGCCGCGAGCCGACGGCATTCGTCCGCGCCCAGCGGACCCGCGCGCCGCAGCCGCCGCCCCAGCGTCTCGCCGTGGGACAGCGACGTCGTGAGGAAGAACGGGGCGTCGCCGTGCTCACTGAAACCGATCAGGCGGACGAGCTGGTCCGGGTACCGGAAGGGGCGGTGGCGGTCCGGGCGCGGCCCGTTGCGCTCCATGGCGTGCCAGAGGGTCAGCAGGATCTCGATCTCCGCGCGGAGATCCTCCGCGGCCTGCCCGTCGGCCGGGGAGACCCGCTTGCGGGCGACGGCCTGCGCCACACCGCCCGGACCGGGCAGCGTGCCGCGCTGCACCTGGTACGGAGGCCCGCTGACCTCGTCCTCGGGGTCGAACTGCACCCACCAGCTCCCCCGGGGGCCTTCCGGGGTGTCACCGTCGATACCGCCGGCAAGGCCGCTGTCAGTCATGGTCATGCACCGCCCACCAGGCGACGAACGCGACGTTCCCGAGCAGGAGCACCAACAGAGCCATCTGCATGATCAATTCTGCTCACCGGTGCCCCACGCTCGGCGCCGGCAACGCCCGCCCGGCCGTGTCGTCAAAGATGAACCAGCCCTGGTCCCAGAAGAGATTCAGCCAGGTGTGCCCCACCTGCAACGGGTAGCCCGGATCGCGGGGAGACAGCGTGACCTCCGCGACCAGCGGGGTGTCACCAACGACGGCCTGGTGACGCGGGTCCCGTGATGGGGTGATCGTGACCCGGCCGTCGGGATTGACGCGGACCTCGGCATGCGCCTCGGCGGAGATGTGCGAGTCGCGCCGGCGCGAGACGCCGAACACCAGGTCCCGGTTGATGACGGTGGCCGGTCCCAGCGACCGGGAGCGGTCCCGGCCGGAGTCCCGCGGGTCGGCGAGAAACGCCTGCAGGCCCCAGTCGGCCCGCGACTCGACCGTGAGCTGCGGACGGCCCTGCCGGACCCCGGGAGTGCCGTCGAGGATCACGGAGAAGTCGTCGTGGAACCAGACCTGTCGCCGGCCCTCCCGTTCGAGGGCGGCGGTGAGGACGTCCTGGACCGCCGGGCCCGCCTGGCTCAGCTCGAGCCCGAGAGTCCGTAACGACGTCTCGGCCCGCCTGGCATCGTCCGAGTTGAGCCGCACCCGCACCCGGCGGGGGGCGACGAGTGCCTCGCCGCAGGTCGCCCGCCGACTTTCGTCGAGTGTTCGCCAGGCGATCTGCTCCAGCACGTCAGATGAAGAGTGACCACGTGCGCTGACGGCCTTGTGCCTGGCCCATTCGCGTAAACGGTCCCATTCCGGCCCGAGTCTCACGCGCGCCTGTCCCCCATATACACAGCCGGCCCCCCGGTACACGAGCAGTGCAGATTGTCATCTTATGATGCGAAGATTACTCACAACAGTGAGGGTCCTGCGTCCGTCAGCACCCGGACAGCCGGCGGCAACGGCATCCCGGTCGCCGTCAGTAGCCGGGTTGGGCGTGACGATGATGGTAGATTTGCCCCGCCGCTGGCGGTTCTGCCCCAGTCGGTCACCGGATCGGGGGCGGTACGGGGCACATGAGCAGCATCACCAGCAGCAGTACGGCGGGAGCCAGCCCGAGGTCCGGCCATGGCGCCTAGCGGGTCGCCGGTCCAGCGGCGCATCGGGCTGTGGGGAGCCACCCAGAGCGGCAAGACGACCATGCTCGCCGCCCTGCAGATAGCCGCCGGCCAGCAGGTCCGAGAAGACCGCTGGATGGTCATCGGGGCCAACCCGGCGTCGTCGACGTTCCTGAGCCGAAACGTCGACGTCCTGACCACGGACAAGAAGTTCCCGGTGGCGACGGAGGCCGCCGAGCCGCTCTCCTGGCTCTTCTACCGCCCGGACCCGGCGCCACGCGGGCTGAACGCGTGGCTGCGCAGGCGGTTGCGGCGCCCGCTGGCCACCGGCCAGCAGGTGTTCGAGGTCAACACGCTGGACGTCGGCGGCTACATGTTCCGCAACCATCTCGGCGAGGTTCTCGACGACCCCTACCACGACTACTACGACGACGAGGACGAGGGGCTCCCGCTCTTCGACCCCGAGCAGACCGCGGGCGCGGACGCCGACGAGGTCATGCGCACCATGGCCGACTGCGACGGGCTGGTCTACCTGTTCGACCCGGTCACCGAGCACCGGGAACAGAACTCCTTCCAGTACTTCGCCCGGGTGCTCGACCAGATCGGCCGGCTGTCCCACGAATCCGGGCGGATCCGGAACGGACGGCTGCCGCACTACCTGGCGGTCTGCGTCAACAAGATCGACGATCCGGGTATCTACCGGGTGGCCAGCCAGAACGGCTACATGCTCAGCGGTGACAACGACCTGCTGCTGCCCGAGGTGCCCCGCGAGTACGCCGCCGAACTCTTCGAGCGGCTGTGCGACGGCCGGGAGGCAGGCGGCGCCGCCCAGGTTCGCCGGATCATCCGTCGGTTCTTCGACCCCGATCGGGTGGCCTACTTCGCGACCTCGTCCATCGGGTTCTATGTGCAGCCGGGCCGGCTGTTCCGGCACCGCGACAACCAGAACGTGATCTCCGGGCCGGACGGACGCCCACGAATCCGCGGCGAAATCCGGCCGATCAACGTGCTCGAGCCGTTCCTGTGGCTGGAGGACGAGATCCGGCGGAACCCGCTGCCACCGCCGATCATCCCGGAACCCGCGGAATCCCCGGAATCCTCGGAATCCCCGGAGCCGGACTCGGAGCTGGACTCGGATTTCTCGGACTTCACCCGGTCCGGCCCACCCCCAGACCTGTGAGGCCAAAGCTGTGAGGCCAGGCCTGTGAGGCCGACGCTGTGAGCCCGCCGGCCGCACCGCCCGGGCCGCCAACGCCGGGCGGGCCCACCCTGCGGGTCGGGTGGGCGCTCATGGGCAAGGAGCGCGGCGGTTTCACCGACTACGTCGTCCTCCGGTCGAACGAGGCCTACTTCAGCAGATCCGCCTACCAGACGATCCTGCACCGGTACTCCCCCGGAACACCGCCACACGCTCAGCGCACCAGCCTGCCCGGGTCGCTGCCCTGGGTGACGGTGAGCTACGCCCCACTCGGTCGCAACACCGGGCAGACCGTGCTCGGGATCGCCGAACGCACCTGGTCCGACGAGGCCGACGCGTCCGGGCGCCCGATCGCGCACACCCGCTACCTCTGCGTCCCGTTCAGCGCGCTCGCCGCCGCTCCGGTCTCCTACGCGGGCCTGCACACCGCTCTGGCCAGCCCGACGATCCAGCGCCCCATGCTCCAGCGCCCGATGCTCCAGCACTCGGCGACGGGAACCCAGCCCGCGGTGACGGCGACCGCCGTGGGCAGCCTGCCCGTCACCGTGCCGCGCCTCGACCCGGCACGGATCGCCGAAAGCCTGGCCACCGACGACGAGCAGTGGTTCTTACTGGCAGCCGAGGCCGCGGCGCTCGTCCTGGCCGGCAGGGTGGCCATCCTCGGTTTCCCGGCCCCCAGCCGCGACGAGCCGACCGCGCGGACGCGGCTGCGATTCCTCGACGCGGTAGCGGCGCTGCTGCCCTACGGCCAGCGGGCCCGGCTGACCGCCAGCACCTGGGCGGTCAGCGGCGCCGCTCACCGGATCCGGCTCGCCTTCACCGACCAGCCCCGCCAGGGTGACCTGGTTCTGCGCTGGCGCGACCCGCGACCGCGGCCCGCCCAGCTGCCGGGCCCAGCCGCCGACTACTTCGATCTGCTGCTGCGGCTGCGCGACCAGGCAGGCGGATCACTGGCCGCCCTCGTCACCCATCTCACCGGCTACCCGACCGCCTACCCCGCCGCCTGGCATCGACTCAGGGCGACCGCACGCGCCTACTTCCACCTGCACGAGATGGGCGGGGGCGACACCGCCGACGCGCTGGCCGCCCTGGTCGCCCGGCGGCTGGCCCCGGGCCGGTTGTTGCCTGACACCGCCCCGACGGACACGGACGCCGAGCAGTGGCAGGCCGTCCAGGAGAAGGCGGTGGAGGAGGTCGCCGAGCTGGTGCGCGCCGCCTGGGACGACGAGCGGCCGCGCGACGACGACGCGACGCGGAGGTTCAGCCGGCGGCTGCTCGCCGTGGTCGCGCAGGTGCCCCGGGACGACCTCGCCCTCGAGCTGATCCGCCTGGCCGTTCTCGACGACCTCGGCCTCGAGGGCGCCCTGAACACAGGCACAGGCACAGCCATGGACGCAGGAACCGCCGGCGAGCGGCAGGCGACGGCGTCGACGCGACGCTGGCTGCGCTGGCTGGAGGTCGCGCCCGAGCTCGCCGACCAGACGCGCCCCTTCCGCGCCGTTCTCGACGGCTCCCCCAACCCGGACGTCGTCGAAACGCTGCACGGCCGGGCCCGCTACCTGCTGTCGCTCTCCCAGCTCGCCCGGCTCCGCGGCACCGGCGCCGCCATGGTGGTCCTGCTGGATCCCTGGCTGTGGCAGACCGTCCCAGCCCTGTCGCCGCGGCACCGGCAGGACTGGGCCGCCGAGATCCGCGGCTTCCGCTTCGGCACCCCGAGCAGGGCGGCCCGCTACGACGTACTCCTGCTGATCCTGGGCGAAGCCCCCGGCAGGCCGTTGGGACGCCGGATCAGCACGATGGCGACGGACTACACGGCGGCGTTCCAGGAGCACTTCGCCACCCTGGTGCGGGAGCAGGGGGCGGATGGGCGGGTCGACCAGGCCCTGACCGCCCTGGCCCGCTCCATCCTCGACACCGGCTGGCCTCAGGACGAGGCGCAGGTGGACCTCATGCTCAGGGTGCTGGAGCAGCTCGTCCGCCTGGTCCAGGCCAACATCGACCAGCGTGATCGGCCACCCGGGCTGGCCGTTCTGATCAAGGTGGTCGGCCGTTTCCTGATCAGGAACCCGTGGGCCAGAAACCTGCCAGCCGGCCGGCAGTGGCGTATCTGGCTACCGAAAATCTGACCGGGAGACCTGCCGCCGAGGAGGCGGAGGCCGCGAGCGAACAACGGAGGATTCTGGTCGTTCCAACGACCAGAATCCTCCGGTCCAGTGTTCGTGCCCCGTTCCCAGGTGCAGGATCGAACCTGCGTTGACCCGCACAGGGAAGGTTGCTTCGTGCACGTTCAAAGATATGCCGCCAGCCATGTGACGCGGTCGCGGCCTCGCGGCCGTCTCATCGGCGCCGCACTGTTCGCGCTGACGGTGGCCGCGTTTGTGGGTTGCTCCGGGACCAGCGGCCCGACTGGTCCGGACTCCACGGCGCCACTTCCGACGGCCCGGACGCCCCAGGCGCATCCGGCCAGCAGCGAGGGCCTGCAGGCCATGTGCAGGTACGGCGGATACATACCGGCGATGCCGCCGTATACCGGGCCCGCGCCACATCCGATCGAAGGGCTCCAGCCTGGCCAGAACACCGGTGCCGTCGCCCTCACCTCCATTCTCTGGAGCGATCCGCCGGACGACCTTCGTGGTGCATTCAATGTTCTCACCCGCGATCAATCCGGTGCCCTCATCCCGGATCTCAGCCGGACACAGCTCGTCGCATGCGTCACCCGGACCGGTTCGTCTCCGTCCGGAATCGTGTGCGAGGACCTCGGCGGCAACGTTCGACTACTGCGCAGCAATTACCGGATGACGGTTCTGGAAGCTCACACCGGCAAAGTGGTCCAGGTCACCGATACGGGCACGGGGACCGATGACTGCCCGAGCTTCGCCTACGTCGACAGCACCGATCCCGCCGTGTTCACGAGCTTCGACGGAGGCCAGGCCTACGACGTGCTACGGCCGCTGGTGCTGTGGGGCGGAGTGACGGCCCAGCCCGCCGTACCCGGCACGACATGGACCGGCCGGGGCTGACGCCTGGATCCGCGGCCTGCGCGGGAGTGCCGGACCGACGCCAGGTCACCGAAGTGCCGACGTTGCCTGACGCGGCGCTAAGGCCGGCGCTGGTACCGGCCCAGCGGCAGCACCGTGGGCGGGCCGCCGCTGGCCGGGCTGAGCAGCAGCGCGCCCAGCTGTGAGCGGTCCGGCCTCACCCCGACGTGGTAGTCGCCGGTTGGCAGCTCGGCGCCGAGCGGCACCCGCAGCGCCCGCGGCGGGTCGCCGTCGGCCTGGACGTCCACGACGAGCACGCCGCCCGCGGACCCGTCATGGTGGACCGTGATCAGCTCGCCGGCCAGCTCACACCGTTCCATCGGGACGTCTCCCGCCGAGATCACCCGCAGGCTCCCGCCGGTCAGCCGGCCGGCCAGGACACGGTGGACGCGCAGGCTCACCGTGTGCGGGTAGAGCTCCGTCCCGCGGACCCTCGCCGCGGCGAGCAGCGCGGCTCCCCGGGCAGCCGCGTACTCGGGCTCCGCGACCGGCCACACCGGCACCTGCGCCTCCCCGCCGCCGGCGGCTTCAGCTTCGCCGAGGACGCCCGAGACGTCAGACACGCCGAAGACACCGGAGACATCGGAGACGGCCGAGCCGCCGGGCAGTTCGGCCGGCCAGGCCTCGGCGACCGCTGTCCGGACCGCCTCGACCGCCGACGGCAGGAAGCCGAGGCCGCCGACGACGATCACCTCCGGCCAGGAGGCTCCGCCTCGCGCCACGGCATCCCCGTCTTCCGGCTGGCGCAGGCCTTCCGGCTGGCGCAGGTCAACCCGCCGGCGCAGCAGCCCGCCGACGGCGGCCCGCACCGTCTGGGCGACCGGCTCGAACGCCGCCGCCAGCTGGCCCGCGCGCAGCTCCCGGCCGGGTCCGAAGACCAGCGCGCTGCCGGCGTCCCGGTAGGGATCGGCCGTGGTCCCGACCGGGCCGGCGCCGATCGGCTCCCGGCCGGCACGGGCACCCCGCAGAAACGTCAGGACCAGGTCGTTCTCCGTCCTGATCGGCACCGTGTCGTCACCGGAATCACCGAATGCCCGGGGTCCGACGCGTCCGGCGGGACCGGCGGGACCGGCGTGGCCAGCTCGCCGGACCGCGTCCACGGCGAAACCGCGGCCGGCGTACCCAGGCTGGATCCAGCGTTCCAACAGCCGGACGGTCCCCACGCCCGCCGAGGCCGGGGCGCTACCCGCCGGGACGGCGCCGGCGAAAGCTGTGCTGGCCGAAGCGGTGCCAGCCGGGGCGGTGGCGACCTCGACCAGGGCTGCCTCGACCGAGTCCGCGCCGATGTCACAGACCAGCACGAGGCGCCCCGGGATCCCCGGCCCCCCGTCCACCGCGAGCTGGTCGGCCCGGACGGCCGCGGCGCACACCGCCGTGCTGTGGACGGCGACGGCGTCCTGGGGCAGCCCCAGCCCGGCCGCCAGCGCCTGCTGGAGCCGCGCCCGGACCTGCGCTGCGGAGTCGGTCGCGAAGCAGTCACCGGTCACGGCGACGGCGAGGCCGCCGACGGACCGCAGATCCCACGGGCCGGCCTCACCCGCGATCGTGATCTCGCTGTCCGCGGCCAGCGTCGCGAGGAGGTCCCGCCCGGCCGCCACCGGGCCGCGCGGTCGCGCAGCGGCGGAACCGGTGACCATCCACGCCCCGGCCCGGCCGCCGGCGCCAGCGCCAGGCCCTGCGTCGGTAGCGCGGTCGCGGTCGGTATCGGCGTCGGCGTCGGCGTCGGCGTCCACGATGACGAGCCTGGTGAACTGGGTGCCGAAGTCGACGCCCGCCCGGTGGCCCGGTGGCCTGGCGCTCATCTGGGCGGCCCCGCCACGGCGGCGGCACTCGAACCGGCGGCCCCGCTCCGCAGGAACGAGTCCACCAGTGCTGGGCGAGTGTGATGCAGGGCCCTCAGCAGTTGGGCGAACCGGCCCGGCGGCCCGTGCCGTTCGCCGTAGCGGGCGATCTGCAGCGCGGCCAACAGCGCATCATCCCCATGGACCGCCAGCAGCCGCAGGTCGATCGGCGCGGGACGCGGGGTCGCCAGCGCCTGGAAGACGGCCAGCGGCGGCGGCAGCTGCCCGCTCGGCGGAGTGAGCCAGCGGAGCCACCCGCCCTGCGCGGCGTTCAGCGCCGCGAAGCTGCCCGACCTGGTGAGATGGATGATCCAGGAGACCGCGGCCTCGGGCAGCTCCTGCAGCGCCGCCCGGACGGCCTCTCCGCCGCCGGAAAGCTGCAGCAGCAGGAGCGCTCCCGCGTGCGTGCGTGCGACCCGGTCGTTGTCCCTCCCGTCGCCGCGGATCAGTCGGGCGAGGATGCCGTCGAGGCGCTGGAACGTCTCGAGGCGGTTGGCGAACACGATGGCGTCCTGCAGGTCGGCCATGGTGCCGCCGGAGAGCAGGATCCGCAGGGCGTCGGCCTCCTCGGGCTCCCGGGCGAACCTGCCGGCCATCGCCGCCCGCCGTCGGCTGCGGGCCTTCTCCAGGCTTTTGCTGGCCGGCAGCGGGGAGACGAAGGCAGGGTTCGTGTCGGTGAGCACGTCGAGCAGGTCCTCGGCCTGGTCGACGTCCAGTGGGTCACGCCAGGTGGACAACGCGTGGACCAGGCCGGCGGTGTCCTGGAAGAGGGTGCGGGCCGCCAGCAGGCGGCGGAAGTACTCACGGCCGTAGCCGCTCGGCGGCTCCGCGGCTTCCGGCAGGTCACCCCAGCGAACCAGCAGCCTCGACTGCCCGCTGGAGATCTGCGCCTGGGCGGTGAAGGCCAGCCGGAACGGGGTCGGGTTGTCGGTCGCGGTGGTCACGGCCACCCCGGCGAGCAGACCGGCCGGCAGCAGGGCGAGCACTCCCTCGATGAAGCGCAGGCGCTGCTCGGTGGTCAGGGCCGGCGGGGCGCCGACCACCGACACCGGGCCGTCGAGCAGCCCGGCGGCGACGGCGGCGACCGCGCCGAAGCCGAACGCGTCGACGTCCTGGGCACCCAGGCGCTGGTCGGCGGCGACGAGTTGCAGCCGGCTCGGCCGGGAGCCGGACGACGCCGACGCGGCGGCCGCGAGGCCCAGGCCGGTGATGCCGACCCCCGAATCCAGGAACCGCGCGAGGCCGGTGTGGCAGCACCAGTCCGCGCCGCACACCGCGAGCCGCCCACCGCCGTCACCGAACAGCACCAGCCCGTCGGACGTCCCGCCCGGTGGCCCGTCGCGGCGCACGCCGGGGGTGTACAGCCGGGCGAGCTCCCAGATTCCGCGGCCGTCCGCCGAAGCGGGCTGCGGTGACGGGGCCGGGTCGACCCAGCCGGCGCCGAGCTGGACGCGGGTGCCCGCCGCCAGCCGGGACGACGGGTCGTCTGGCGCCGCCTCGCCGTCGGTGGGCTCCGTGTTCCGGCGGAGCAGCCGGCGGCGGGCTTTGGGCTCGCCGATCAGCCTGCCGAGCCGCTGTCGCTCGTCGGCGCGGCGGTCCGGCCACAGCTCGTCCAGGGCAGCCGTCCAGGTTCTGCGGCGAGCGACGCTGAACGGAGCCCGGTCGGCTTCGGCCCACAGCCATTCCTCGAGCGCCGGTGTCAGCGCCTCGGCCCGGCCGCTCCACCCGGCGAGCCGGACGACGGTCAGCATCGCCGCCTCACCGATCCCGTCCGCGGCACCGACCGCGGTGAGATCCGGGTGGCCGACGGACTCCTGGCTGTTGCCGCCCAGCACGCGGAACGGGCGCAGCACCGCGTCGGTCTGCGGCTGCCCGGCGGCGGCCAGCCACTCCACCAGCTGGAGCAGCCCGGGCACCCCCCGGCTGGCGAAGTACCGCACCAGTACCTGCAGGGTGCGCGCCGGGCTGGCGGCGAGCCCGTTGCGGACCGGGGCCCAGGTCGCCCGGTCCCCGGTCGCCCCTCCGTGCTCCCGGATGATGTCCGCGGCGAGCTCGACCGCGTCCGCCGGCGGCGGGTCGTCGTCCGTTCCCGGTTCCAGCAGCCCGCCGACGATCGCGGCGAACATCGCCTCGGGGGCACCCTGCAGGTGCGAGGCCAGGTCCCGGTATTCCCGCCCACCCGCGGCGCAGAGCCGGACCACGAGGTCGACCACCGCCGGGGCCAGCGCCGGGGCCCAGTGGCGGGCGACCAGGGTGAGGTCCTCCGGCCGGGCGAACGGCAGAAGCAGCGGGACGAGGACGCCGGTCGGGTCCGCCGGCGCGGGCAGGGCGGCCAGGTGCCGCCGGAGGTGCTCCGGGCCTGCCCTCCCGGCGGCGAACCGGGTGGCCAGGTCCAGCGCGGCGGTCTCCGTGAGAGCCTGGAAGATCTCCCCGGGCCGGCTGAAACTGCGCGGTGTGGTGTCCTCGGCAAGCCATCCCAGGACTGTGCGCAACCCGCCGTCGCCGTCGCCGTGGCTGTGGTCGTGGCTGTGGTCGTGGCCGAGCCCGTGGTCTCGGGCGGGGGCGAGCCCGTTGTCACGGCCCGCGTCGTGGCCGAGCCCGTGACCGGCGCCGTGGTCGGCCGGCCGGTTGCCGTCGATCAGGTAGGCCAGCAGGGAGGCGTAGCGGGGAGCCCATTCGTCGTTCGGGTTCGGCGGGCCGAACCGCGGGGGTGCCGTCGGGTCGACCAGCCGGCCGGTGCCGCCGAGGTCCTGTCCGAACGCGACGCGCAGCCGGTGGCTGGTCGCGACGTCGACCCAGGTACCGGCGGCGAGAGCGCCCTCGGCGCCGGCCGGCAGCAGCGCGGCCACCAGATCGAGAAAGGCGATCCGGGCCGAATGGGTGGCCAGCTCGGGTACGGGACGCACCACGACCGGACCGTCCAGTGCCAACGCGGCGGTGACGACCGCGCCGCGCAGGAAACGCAGGGCCGGGCTGGCCAGTGCACCCGCGCGGCGAGGCGGCGACGCGGCGGGGCGCAGGGACAGCGCCTGGCCGCCCGTGACCTCGGGAAGCCGGCGCAGCTGGCTCACGGTCGCCACCCGCACCGCCTCGTACAGCGCCGTGAAACTCCCCAGGTGACGGCGGAAGTCGTCCAGCGGCAGGCAGAAGAAGCGGGTGGGGATGACGACCCGGCCGGTGGCGTCGACCGCCATGGCCGGGTCCGCGGGCCATTCGCGGATCGCGACTCCCACGTAGGGCGTCTCGCCGGACGTCGCGGCGGTGAAGGTGATCCACGGCAGCGCGTCCGGCTCGCCCGCGCGCTCACCGGCCGGCGAGCCGGGCGAGAAATGCTGGATGATGCGTTCCAGCGTCGCCGGTCGAAGCCGGGCCCCGCCGGCGCACAGGATCTGGTAGTCCTCGCGCTGCCCGGGCTCCTTGCCCAGCAGCGCCCATTCGAAGCCGACGGTGCCGGTCACCGGCGCTCCCCGTTGATCCGGGTCACCAGGCCCACGACCGGCTCCAGGACGTTCATCGGCGCCACCCGGCCGCGGATGCGGGGCACCCCACCGGTCATCACGATGTTCGAGTAGTCGACGGGGTTGAACCGGCCGTCCGGGCCGACGAACAACCCGATGGAGGAAGTCGCGTAGAAGCGAACCCGCGACGGGTCGAAGAATCCGCCGATCGCGTCTCGTAGATGGGAGGCGCCGGTCGATCTGTTGCAGAGCTGATCGAAGTAGCGATGGGCGACATCGCTCTCAATCCTGGGCGGCCCCGATCCGTTGGCCAGCGTGTTGAGCCTGCCGTCCAGGGCGACCCCGAGCACCCGGGGGTCGTCGAACTTCGTGACGCAGACGGCGAGGTGGTGCGGCAGCAGCCCACCCCGGCTTCGCCCCGCGGTGCGGACCTTCTCGAGCACACGGTTGATCATGGCATCGAAATAGGCGTAGTTGTCGCCGTCCGCGCGGTCCCGCTCCCGGATCGGGTCGAAGAGAAGGACGATCCCGTCGCAGCGGACCAGGTGGTCGACAAGCTCCTCGTGCTGCGCCGCGCCCCGGTCCGGAGGGCGGCGAGCCGGGGTCGGCGCGCTGGTCTCGTCGTCGTCGAACCTCAGCCCGTCGTCCTCGACGCCACCGCCACCGCCACCGCCACCGCTGCCGCTGCCGCTGCCGCCGTCCAGGGTGCTGATCTCACTGCCACCGCTTCCACCGCCCCGGTAGTACAACGCACCGGAGACGTCCAGGAAGTCGAGGGTGAAATCGATCGGCGGCGTGCGCTCAGGCCTCGGCCGCGCGGGACTCGAGCCCGGCCGCAGCACGCGGCCCTCGAAGATGAGCCGCAACGGTGTGTTGGCCAGCGTCGCCGGCGGGAAACGATGGTCCTGGACCAGGGTGCTCCGCAGCCTTTCCAATGCGCTTCCGGTCGCCCGGTCCGCGCTGGTGATGGTCCACCGGACGTGTCTGCCTCCCGGTTCGCGGGGCTTGTGCTGGATGGCGGCGAGCTGCATGGCGGCCATCAGGGTCGTCTTCCCGCTGCTCGTCGCTCCCCAGAGCCCGAGGCGCACCCGGCCCCGGGGCGACGGGCGCGGGCCCGCCGGCGGACGCGTCAACGCGGGCCACCCGGCGACGCGACGCCCGACGCCGACGCCGACGCCGGTGCCAGCGGCAGCGGCAGCGGCTGCCCGGCGGACCCGGCGAACAGCCCCAGCGCGTCGGCCACCTCCTGCGCGGAAGCCGTCTCGAGCAGGAGCAGCGCGTCCGCACCCAGCACCCGCCAGACCGCACCGGCCCCGGACGGACCACCGGCACGGCCACCGCCAGCCACACCGAAACCGAAACCGGCTCCGGCTCCAGCGCCGGAGCCGGCAAGGAACGCTTCCTGCCCGCAAACGGCCACCCGACGCGGGGGCTGCACAGTGGCCAGGCTGTCCATGAGTGTTCTCCAGTCGTGCCGGTCCAGGCAGGGAAGCGTAAGGTCATCGGTTCGCTGCCTCGGTGGATGCGGAGGCCTGGCGGCGACGGTCACCAACGCGCGGGCAGCCCCCGGCCGCCACGGCAGCCGGGCCGCCACGGCCAGCGCGTCCTCCAGCGGGGCGGCGAGGTCGTGCTGGGGAACGCTCGGGCCCCACTCCCGCAGCGCCACCCGGACCTGCAGGCCCGCTGCCGGCCCGACGGTCCGCACCACCTGCCCCTGGTCAGGCCACCCCTGGCCCAGGTAGTCGTGGTCGTCGTAGCCGAGCACCACGAAGCGGACCGCGTCGGCGTCGGGATGCTCGGCCACGACCAGGGCGATCAGATCGTCGACCAGCCCCAGTCGGCGCAGCACGTCCTGCGCCGTTCCCGCCATCTCCACCAGGCAGACCACGTCCACCGGGTCCGCGCCGTAACGCTGCGGGACCCGGGCCAGCAGCTCCGGCCAGCCCGGATTGTGCACCCGGATTCCGGCCGGTTCGAGGAAGCGGATCCGGCCCGGCCCATCCAGGGCGAACCGCAGTCGCAGGTCGGCCCGCGGGGTCGCCGCGGCCCAGCCGACCGTGATCGGTGCCCAGCCGTCCGGATGCGGTTCGGCACCGGCCACCCCGCCCGCGCCGGCCACCCCGCCCGCGACGATCACCAACGCCAGCTCGGGCGGGGCGGCGGCCGGCACCGAGACGGTGATCTCGGCGGTGGGAGGCTGCCCGTCGGCGATGACGGTGCCAGGCGGGAAGAGCATCCGGGTGGTGAGGCGCACCCCGCGGGTGACCCGGTCGACGTCCGCCACGACCAGCCCGTAGCCGACGGCGAGCGGCAGCTGCCGGCGCGAGGCCTCGAGTGCGGTGGCGAAGGGCTCCCGGGGCCGGGCCCGGGCCTGCTGGACCGCGGGCGGGCCGTCGGCCCGGCGCGACCCGGCAGCCCGACCCAGCTCGCCGGCCAGGGCGTCCGCGACCTGGCTGGTCACCGGCCAGTCGACCGCCGGCCGGATCAGCAGGATCTCGGTGGCCAGCGTCTCAGCCACCGCTGCGAGCACCGGCACCAGCGAACCGAGCGCGATGTCCTCCTCCAGACCCGCCGCGAGGCGCAGGCGGCGGGCGTCGGGGTCCGTGGGCAGGGCTGGCAGCAGGTCCGGCCAGGCCCACTCCCGGGCGGCCGCCAGCCGGCCGGGCTGCCCGTCGGAGCCGGTCGTCAGGGTGCTGACGACGACGGCGTCGGGCCGCAGCTCGATGACCGCGATCCGCGTGGGGCCACCCGAGGCCATCCGCCGCAGCAGCGGGCCGAGCACGATCTCGGGCTCGCGCAGACCCGGCCGGTCGGCCGCCGCGGCCGCCGGGGTGGCGGCCCGTTCGGCCAGCTCAACCAGCTCGGCGGCGAGTTCCGTGGCGGTGCTGTCCCCGCCGCGGATGAACGCGGCGAGACGGACCGGCAGATCGGGGTCGGGCTGCTCCGCCGCGGCCAGCACCCGGGCGGCGGACCGCAGGTCGTGGCTGCGCCTGGCCTGGGCCAGCCGGGTGTCGAACGCCTTTCGCAGCTGTGCCGTGATCTCGCCGAGCACATGGGGGCTCCGCAGCTGCCAGCCGCACCGCGGGCAGGCTGTGTCCCGCTCCGCCACCCGCCGCCGGCACACCGGGCAGCCCACCGCGGCCTCGGCCGCGCTCCAGCTCACCGCGTCGTCGTCCCTCATGAGTCGTCGAAGTCAGCCGCCCGGCCGGATCCCCGTCACGAACCGGCGGTACACACCCGCCGGTCTCGCCCGCGGGCCGCGGGGCCCGGGCCCTGCGGCCCGCGGGCCCGGTCACGCCTGGCTGGTCAGTTCCGCCACTGGCCGTAGCCGTTGCCGGAATCGCCGTCGAAGAACGGGCCTGAGGGCGGGATCGGCTCGTTGCTCGGGTAGGGCTGGTACTGCTCCCCGCTGGGGTGCTGCCCGCTGGAGACCTGCTGCAGCCCGATTCGCCCCAGCAGGTTGTCGAGCCGCGACCGCCGGGGTGGCGGGACCGGCCGCACCGGAGCGGGGCGCCGGGTCGAGAACGCCGTCGGATCCATGTAGGCCTGCGGGTTGCGCCTCGCATCCCGGGTCATCCGGCGTTTGAGCTGGTTGAGGGCGGCCTCGCTGGCATGCTCGGCCGCCTCGGTCTGTATCTCCACGCCGATGGCCCGCCGTCGGTGCAGCCCGGCGTTCGCCATGATCGCCGCCGCCCGCCGGTGCCGGATGCGCTCCTCCTCTGCCCGCAGCCGGCTCTTCCCGTCGAGGGCGACCGCCTGCTCGTAGTCGTTCGCCGGGCCGACGGAGATGATGAACTTGACGATGATCGGCAGGCACTCGATCGCCGTGATGAACAACAGCAGGAACCGGTGCGCGAGGCCCAGGGCCGGCCGGTGCGCGGTCAGGTTGTCCAGCGCCTCGATGCGGATCAGCAGGCCGTTCTCCTTGCCGTTCTCCTTGCGGAAGTTCTCGATGGCCGCCGTGCGCGCCGTCCTGAGGTCCGTGAGCTCCGTCTCGACCGTCTTCAGCCGGCCCTTCGCGGTGTTCTGCGCCGCGCCCCTGGTGTCGGTGGCCTTCGACCGCGCGGTCGCCTGCGCGGTGGTGAGCTGGCCGTTCAGCACACTGAGCTCATCCCGGTACCGGTCCCGGAGCGCCACCTTCTCCGTGTAGGCCGGGCCGCGGCCGACCTTGCCGCTGCCGCAGGTCCCCTCGTTCTCGCAGATGACAGCCTGCTCGGCGGCGTCGTACTGCTCCTGCTTGGCATCGACCAGCTTCTGTATGCGCGCGACGTCGGGGTCCGTGCTGACGTCCACGGTGTCGGTGCTGGTGTCGATCGTGGCCTGCAGCGTTTTCTGTTCCGCTTCCAGCGCCTTGATCCGCGTGCCGCGCTCGTCGGTCTGCGTGGTGGCCAGGAATTCGCTGTCGCGCTCGCTGCGCATGAGCGAGAGCTCGGTCGTGATCTCCGCCTCGAAGATTCGCAGCACGAGCGGCGTCGAGATCACGACGCCGATCAGTATCGCGAGGGCGAGCCGGGGAATCGCGATCGGCAGAATCTGATACCAGTGGTCCCGGCGCTGCATCGAGACGACCAGCCACCGGTCGAGGCTCATGATGGCGAAACCCCAGGCCACCCCGAGAAGCAGATAGAAGAACGGGCTCAGGCCCAGCGCCATCCGTAGCGCGAAGGCGCAGGAGATACCAGCCATGGTCGACGTGGTGAGCACGGCGGCGCCGATGCCCACGTACTTCGGGACGTCGGAGGGAAAACGATCCAGAATATCGGTGTTGGCGCCGGAGAGCCACAGCAGCACCCGGGTCGGACGCGACCGGCGCCTGCCACCCTCCGCCCACGGGTCCTCGTCAGGCAGACCGCCCGGCCAGGAACCCCCGGAAAGCCCTGACCCCCGGTCCTGCGAAAAACTGTCGTTCGACATGACGCTCCCCGTTTACGCCATCTGTCGGTGTGGGTGGCCGGTGGCCCGCCCAGCCCGATGTTTCGCCCAGCCCGATGTTGAGGTGCCCCTCAGAGCCCCGCCCGCATTACCCCGCGGCCGCAGGGGCCGGCGGGATGTGTGCCGGCACCCGCCGGCCGGCGGCCTTGCCGCGCCACCCGACCACTCCCCTCCCCCGCGGGCCCGCCGCGGGGCGACCAACCATCGCTCCCGTGCAGGCAGCTTCAGACCGATGCGGCTCAGGTGTACGCAGCTCAGGCCGATGCACCCGACACCCGCATACCGACTCTCGGAATGAACGTACCGCACACCGCGGGCAAATCACAGCCGAGGCCGGGGCGCGAGCCCGGCCTATAACCGGGCCAGCAGGCAGAGCCTTTGCCTCATAGCAACCAAGGTTGGCCGCGAGGCCGACAACCACGCACCCGCTACACCTCCGCCCACGGTTGCCCTCTCTTTGGGAAATCCACCGGGCTACGGACCGGAAGACCACGGCATCAACCGGCCGGCGGGCCTGCGAGCCACCCCGGACAGGCTCTGGCCAGCCTCCGAGCAAGCCCCGGACAGGGCCCGGCCAGCCACTATGATGGCTGCACTATGACGGGGGCGAACGACCACGAGGCGAACTGGTCTAACCACTACCTGCTCGCTAATTTGGAGCAGCGCCGTGGGTGGCTCAGGTCGGCGATACCAGCTGCGGTAAAAGCGCGGCGACCGGAGATCGCCCTGGGCCCCGAACTGGGCTCGGGTGGGTACGGGCTGGTGCTGGAGGCAACCCAGAAACAATTGAATCGCCGGGTTGCCGTCAAGGGAATTATCGGCGTGACCGACGAGGCGCAGCGACTGGCCGAGCTTAATCATCCGCATGTGGTGCAGGTATACGACTCGTTCAGCCAGATCTTCGGGCAGCACCACCTGCAGGTGGTCGTGATGGAATATCTTCCGGGTGCCACCCTGAACGGGCGGCGCGAGCGGCTCTCGCCCGAGCAGTCATGCGCGGTGGGGCTTGCGGCCGCCGCCGGGCTGAACCACGCCCACCAGAGACTGCTGCACCGCGACATCAAGCCCGCGAACATCATGTTCGCCGAGGACAACACGTTGAAGGTCGGCGACTTCGGGCTCGCGAAGTCATATGTGGGCCAGGCCGTCCACACCGACAACGTGGTCGGCACCCAGGCCTACATGGCACCCGAGCAGATCACCGCGGGGAAGCTCACCCCGGCGACCGACATCTACGCCCTCGGTGTCGTGCTTTACCAGCTCCTGACCGGTCGGCTCCCGTTCGGCCCCAAAGGGAACATCGCGCGGCCGGAAACCGGGACCGGGGACCAGCCGCCGGCGATGGGCACCGTGGACGACCGGATCGCCCGGGTCGTCCTGCGCACCCTGGCGAGAAGGCCCGGCGACCGCTACTCCAGCGCCGCCGAGCTTGCCCTGGCCCTGGCCCACGCCGCCACCGACGCCTACGGCCCCGGCTGGGCCGACAAGGCACGCACGGGCCTCCCGCTGCATCTGACGGACCTGCCTGAACTGATCGAGATCCTTCGCCCCACCGGGCCCAACGTCATCAGGACCCCACGCCTGAACCGTTCGGACACGTCTCGCGGCTCTGACCCGCGAGCTCTGGGGGCCCCGCTGCGCGGCCACGAGAAGCCGGTGCACGCGGTGGCGTTCTCCCCGCGCGGGAAGATCCTCGCCAGCGCGGGCGCCGATCAGCGCATCCAGCTGTGGGACCTCACCGCCCCCGTCAGCCCCCGGCCCCTCGGCGGGCCGCTGCAGGGCCACGACGGCACCGTCCTGTCGCTGGCCTTCTCCCCGAGCGGCAGCATCCTGGCCAGCGCCGGCGCGGACCGGACGGTCCAGCTGTGGAGACCGACCGGCCCGACAGCACTGCGCCTTTCCGGCCGGCAACCGCTCGCACACGCCGGCCAGGTCAGCTCGGTGGCGTTCTCGCCCAACGGGCGGATCCTCGCCAGCGGCAGCAGGGACACCGCGATCCGGCTGTGGGACGTCACCGATCCCACTGCCCCGCGGCCGGTCGGCGAGCCACTGCTGGGCCACCAGGGCTCGGTGTGCTCGTTGGCGTTCTCCCGGAGCGGGCGCATCCTCGCCAGCGGCGGGGCCGACCAGAGGATTCGGCTGTGGGATCTCACCGAGCCGACCAACCCCCAGCTCATCCACGACCGGCTCGGCAACCAGTTCGGCCAGGTGGACGCGGTGGCGTTCTCCCGGCGTCGCGACACCCTCGCCGGCGCGAGCGCCGGCGCCACGAGGGTCGGCAGGGCGACGGTGACGTTGTGGGATGTGGCCGATCCGGCCGATCCGCGGTCGCTCAGCCAGCCGATGCGGGGCCGCGGGCGCGCCGGGGTGAACGCGATGGCCTTCTCACCCGTCGCGGAGATTCTCGCCGCCGCGGCCTTCGACAAGGTCGTGCGCCTGTGGCACACGACCAATCCGGCCGCGCCCCAGCCCCTCGGCGAGCCACTGCGCGGCCACACCGACCGGGTGCGCTCGGTGGCGTTCGGCCCGCAGGGCGACATCCTCGCCAGCGCCGGCGAGGACGGCACGGTACGCCTGTGGACGAGGTTCACCACGACGGCCCCGCCGCGGCGGGGCTGAGGCCCCTGCGCGCCTTTGCCGGGACACTCCTTTGCCGGGACACTCCCGTCAACCAGATGGTTGACGTAGCCGCCCACCCGCTCTACCTTCATCCTCAACCAACCGGTTGAGGTTAGATGGGGTGATGGTGGATCAGCTGTCACGGCTCTTCTCAGCCCTCACCGACCCGACGCGGCGGGATCTCGTCGCCCGGCTCACGGCGGGCGACGCCACCGTCGGCGAGCTCGCCGCGCCCTACGACATGAGCATCCAGGCGGTCTCGAAACACCTGAAAGTCCTTGAACAGGCGGGCCTGGTCAGCCGCACCGGCCCCGGCCACCGCAGCCCCGTCCACCTGGAGGCGCAGGTGCTCGATCTGATGACGGGCTGGATCGAGCGCTACCGCCGCCAGGCCGAGCAGCGCTACCGCCGCCTCGACGCGGTGCTCGCCGCGCTGAACGACCCCGCGGCGGCCGACCCGTCCCACATCGCCGGCGAGAAGTCGGCCTGAGAAAGGGAAAAGACTGATGAGCACCAGCAGCAGTGCCACGACCGCCATCGAGACGACCCGGATCGAGGCCGACCCGAACGTGCCGTTGATCCGGCTCACCCGGGATTTCGTCGCCACGCCGGAGCAGCTGTTCCGCGCGCACACCGACCCCGACCTGTTCGCCCGCTGGGTCGGGCCGGACGGGATGGTCACCACCATCGAGCACTGGGATGCCAGCAACGGCGGGAGCTGGCGCTACGTCGCGCGCCGCGACGGCCTGGACTTCCGTTTCCGCGGCTGTTTCCACGACGTGCGCCCCAACCGGATCGTCCAGACCTTCAGCTTCGAGGGCGAGCCGGACCACGTGGCGCTGGAGACGATCTGGTTCGAGGATCTCGGTGACGGCCGGGCCCGGCTGCACGCCCAGTCGCTGGTCGACAGTTTCGACGGCCGCGACGCCTGGCTGCGCAGCGGAATGGAGACCGGCATCAACGAGGGCTACGCCAAGCTGGCCGCCCTGGTCTCCTCAGGCACCGTCTGAACCGGGAACCAGCCGGGCGAAGGGACGACATCCATGACCGAGAACTCCACGCTCTCCGTTTCACCTGCCGGGCTCTCACCCGCCGAGCGCCATCGGCTGATCGCGGGCGCGTTCACTGACCGGGTGCTCGGCACCCGCGACTGGGACGCCCCCACACCCGTCGCCGGGTGGGCCGCACGAGACGTGGTCCGGCACCTGTGCGAGTGGTTCGCCGGCTTCCTCGAAGCCAGCGGCGGACCGGCGCTGCCCCACGGCCCGTCCGTCGACGACGACCCGGCAGGTGCCTGGCAGGTGCACGCCGGTGCCGTTCAGCAGCTCCTCGACGACCCCGCCACCGCCGCCCACATCCTGCGCAACCCGCACGTGGGCGAGCTGTCGGTCACCAACGCGACCGACATGATCTACACCGCCGACGTCTTCATGCACACCTGGGATCTCGCCCGGGCCACCGGGCAGGACGACCGGCTCGACCCCGCCTTCTGCGCCCAGCTCGTCGACGGAATGGCGCAGATGGAGGACGTCCTGCGGTCATCCGGGCAGTACGGGCCGGCGGTCGCCGTGCCCGCGGGCGCCGACGCCCAGACCCGCCTGCTCGGGTTCATCGGCCGCGACCCGCACTGGCGGCCCGAACCGTCCTGAGCCCTCCGAGTCCCCTGAGTCCCCTGAGCAACGGACGTCCGGGGTCCCGGCTCACACGCGCGGCGGCGCGGGAGCGCGAGACTGACGACCGTGGCGGGAGACGGCGAGGCCGGGTGGGCGCGGTCGAGGATCTCGGTGCCGCGCCCGCAGGGCGGGCCCGGCCGGGCGATCGCGCAGCGGCTCACGCTGGCGGCACTCATCCTGCTGGGGACCGTGGTCGTGGTCTACCTGGGGCGCGACGGCTACGCCGACAACCAGGGAAGCCCGCTGAGCCTGCTGGACGCCGCCTACTATGCGACCGTCAGCCTGTCGACGACGGGATACGGCGACATCGCGCCGATCACGCCGAGCGCTCGGCTGGTGAACGTCCTGGTGATCACCCCGGCCCGGGTGATCTTCCTGATCCTGCTGGTCGGCACCACCCTGGAGGTGCTGACCGAGCGCTCGCGGGAAGCCATCCGGGTCGGGCGGTGGAGGCGGCGGGTGGATCAGCATGTGGTGGTCGTCGGCTACGGGGTGAAGGGGCGCAGCGCGGTGCGGGCGCTGCGGGCCGACGGCGTGCCCGCGGATCAGATCGTCGTCGTCGACCCGGACCAGCACGCGCTCGCCGAGGCGGGCCGCGACGGGCTCACGACCGTCGTCGGCTCCGGCACCCGCACGGCCGTGCTGCGCGAGGCGTTGACCGAACGCGCCCGGGCGGTGATCATCTCGACCGACTCCGACGAGGCGAACGTGCTGATCACGCTCACCGTCCGGGACCTGGCACCGAACGCGGTGGTCGTGGCGGCCGTCCGCGAGGCGGAGAACATCCCGCTGCTGCGCCGCGGGGGCGCCGACCAGGTGGTGACCAGCTCGGACGCCGCCGGCCGGATGCTGGGGCTGGCGACCCGCAGCCCCCGGGTCGTCGACGTGTTCGAGGATCTGCTGACGTCCGAGGTGGGGCTGCGGCTCACCGAGCGTGCCGCGGCCGAGCAAGAGGTCGGCCGCGGGCCCCGGGAATGCCTGGATCCGGTTCTCGCCCTCGTCCGCGCCGGCCGCCTGATCCGCTACGACGAGCCGGAGGCGGCGCCGATCCGCCGCGGCGACCGCCTGATCACGGTTCGCGACGTCGGCGATCATCCCGACCCGGGCGGCACCGGCTGAGGGCTGCGCGCCGGGTCAGGGCGCCGCCTCGGCGTCGGTCCGGGACAGGTGCGCCAGGGTGGTGGCGGCGTAGAAGGCGTCGTAGTTGTGGACGACCGCGGCCGGGTTCCCGTGCCGGGCGGGGGCACCCAGCCCCAGCGCCGCCGGCGGGAGGGCCAGCCGCCGGTTGACGATGAACGGCACGGCGAGCTCGCCGAGCGCGCCATGCGACCGCAGCGCGTGGTCGAGCGCCGGGCCGAACTGTGCGGTGACGCAGCCGTGCCCGAAGTTGCGCACGGAGGCTCCGACGGCCCGGTCGTCACGCTCGACGACGACGACCGACTGCCCACGGGTGTGGGCGTCGAAGGCGTGAGCCAGCCCGACGATGCCGGCGCCGACCACCACGACGTCCGTTCGAACGCCGTCCAAACCTGTCATGAGAGGCAGGGTCAGCCACGCTCCACAGCCTGGTCAACAGGCCGGAAATGACGTCGTCGAGAGTTCGTTTCTCGTTAGCACACACTCGAACTGGCACTGCGCCCGGCCGACGAACATGCCAGCACGGTGCTGAACGTCCCGCCGGGAGTACCGGTCGTGCAGGTGCTGCGGCTGCGTTACCTGGACGGTGAGCGCGCGATGCTCGAGCGCGGCACGTTCGTCGAGCACGTCGGCCGGCACCTGTTCGACTTCGACACCAGCTCGGGGTCGATGTGGGCGCACCTGATCTCCCGCAGGGTCCGGTTCGCCACCGCCTCACACGTCATCGACGCGGTCGCCGCCGACCCCGTCGACGCGCTGCACCTGGGCGTGACCGCAGGGGCCCCGCTGCTCCGCCAGCAGCGCACCGCCCGCGACCCCGACGGCGAGGTCCTCGAATACCACGACGACCGGTACCTGCCCGCGGTGGTCAGTTTCACCCTCGAGAACACCTTCGACGCGCGCTGCGCGCTCGTCCGCAAGGCGGCCGCGACTCCGACCCGCTGAGCCTGGAGGGCACCCTTGACCGCCCCCTCGATCGCGCCGTCGATCGCGCCGTCGATCGCGCCGTCGATCGACCTGGTCGTCCTCGACATGGCCGGCACCACCATCGACGACGGGCAGGAGGTCTACCGCGTCCTCGGGGAGACGGCGGCCGGCGCCGCCAGCCCTGCCCCTCGATTCTCGGCCACGAGACCGTCGGCGAGATCGTCGCGCACCCATCGAGGCTCCCGCACAGCATCGGCAATTCACCTCATGAGGCACAAAAAGGGCGCAGGGCTGCCTGGTGACCCGCAAGAAGGAAGGATTGTGGTCGTCGGAACGACCAGAACCGTTCACTCTTGCGACCCACCAAACCGGGCCTACCGGGCTACCGGACACTCGGAGGTCCGGCCGCGTTCGAGGAGCGCGAACCTTTCCGCCCACCGATTAGCGATCTTGATGGGCGCCAACCTGCGGCAGGCTCCAGCACGACCAAAACCCCAGGATCTTCAAGCCGCGGTTTCAGGCTTCCGCCGCGGCCGGGCAGGACCTGAGGATTTCGGTTGTTGGAACGACCGAAATCCTCAGATCTTCGAGCTACCGATTCGAGCTACGAAAAGCTACCAGGCAGGACCAGGCCCGCGAATCCTGGTCGCTGGGAGGCCTATTCGAAAAGCTTCTGGCCCAGGTACTCTCCGGGCTGGACGCCCGGCGGGCAGGCGAACAGTCCGCTGCCGACATGCTGGATGTATTCGTTGAGGGCATCGTTGGCCTTGCCGGCCAGCGATTTCTGGATGGTCACGAACTGCTTGCGTGGGTCGCGCTGGTAGGCGATGAAGAACAGCCCGGCATCGAGCCGGCCCAGGTCGTCGGTGCCGTTCGTGAACGAGTACCCGCGGCGCAGGATCACGGCGCCGTCGTTATGGGATGAGTGGGCGAGTCGGACGTGGGCGTTGGGATCGATGAGCGGCTCACCGTCGGCACCTTTGGCCCCGAAATCCAGTGGGTCGAACTCGTCGCTCTTTCCGGGCGGCGCACCGCTTCCCTTGGCGCGGCCGATGACCCGCTCCTGTTCGGTGAGCGGCGTGCTGTCCCAGGGCTCGATGAGCATGCGGATACGGCGGCTGACGAGATAGCTGCCACCGGTCATCCAGGCCGGCCCGTCGCCGGGCTGAACCCAGACCTGGGTGTTCATGATGGCCGTGTCCTCGGCCCTGATGTTGGCCGTACCGTCCTTGAAACCCATCATGTTGCGCGGGGTGACCTGGGCGTTCGAGGTGGAGCTGGTGCGGCCGAACCCCAGCTGGGAGTAGCGCACCGAGGCGGTGCCGCGGGCGAGTCGGGCCAGGTTGCGGATGGCGTGCACGGCGACCTGGGGGTCGTCGGCGCAGGCCTGCACGCACAGGTCGCCACCGCTGAGGGCCGGGTTGAGCGCGTCTCCCGGAAAGGCGGGCAGGTCGGCGAGCTGCGGCGGGCGGGAGGCGGCGAGCCCGAAGCGGTCCTTGCCGGTGGCGTCGGTGAACAGGCTGGTGCCGAAGCCGAACGTGAGGGTCAGCCGGGCGGGCGACAGCCCCAGTGCCTCACCGGTGTCGTCCGGCGGTGCGCCTGGCTCGCCGGTCACCGCGCCGGTGCCGACATCCGTCCCGACGGTCAGGTGGGTGGCCGCGTTCGTCCAGGCGGTGAGCAGCGCGATCAGGTCCTCGCGGGTGGCGGTCGCGCCGAGGTCGAAGGCGGCGAAGTGCAGCCGGTCCTGAACCGGGGTGACGATGCCGGCCTGGTTCGGGCCGAAGAACGGCACCGTCTGGCCCGACTCCGGTGACCCGTCGTCCGTGGTGGAGACGGCGAAGGCGGCGGCGGTGCCACCTGCGCCGACACCCGTGCTGACGACCGCGGCGCCGCCGAGGAGCCCGACGATGCGGCGACGGCTGAAGCCGCGTGACGCGGGAGCCGGGTCCGGGTCCGGAGCCGGAGCCGGAGCCGGAGCTGGAGCTGGAGCTGGGGCCGCAGCCGGAGCTGGGGCCGCAGCCGGAGCCGCTGACGCCGGGGTCGGCGCCGAGTCCGGTGCTGGCTGACTTTCGCGGCCGTGCGGGCCGCCGGGGTCGGGTGAGGGGCTCACTTGCTGGTCACGACTCCCGCGATCTGCCCGATCGGCTCGGAGATCGCGTCGACCTCGACAGCGAGGGCCTTCACCTGCTCCGGGGTGAGGGTGTCGTAGGAGACGTAAGGGCTGCCGGGGATGTAGCCGTTGTCTCCCGGCTTGGCCAGGTGGGTGTCGAGCAGGCTCACCAGCGCCGGGAAACGCTTGTCGAGGGTGGACACCAGCTCGGGGTCCTTCTCCTGCAGGGCCGGGCGCAGCGCACTGTAGACGTACTTGGCGCCGTCGACGTTGCCGGCGAAGTCGACGAGGTCGATGCGGGAGTACCGTTCCTCCTCGCCGGTGACCTTGGACGCGGCGACCTCGTCCAGCAGCGACTTCGCCCCGTTGGCCATCACCAGGGGGGTGAGCTCCACCGTCTTGACCAGCTCGTTGAGCTTGCCGACGTTCGTGGTCAGCGCGGTCGCGAGCGGCTGTGTCCCGTCCAGGGTCTTCTGTTCGAAGAGCTTCTGCTCGATCGCGTGGAACCCGACGAACGGCGTCTCGGGGGTGGCGTCGTCGATCCGCATGTCGATCAGCGGGTCGAGGTCACCGAAGGACTCCGCGATCGGCTCGATCCGCTCGTAGTGCAGGCGCACGGCCGGGTAGGCCTCCTTCGTCTTGGCCAGGTCACCCGAGCTGATCGCCGCGACGAAGGTCGCGGTTGTGTCGACCAGCGCCTGGGTCTCGGACTCGACGTAGGTCTGGTACGAGGTGACCGCGGTCTGCAGGTTCTGGTCGAGCGTCTGCGGCGGCGCGGCCTTGCCGGTGACCTTGAGCGCGGTGCGGATGCCGTCGCCGACCATCCCGGGCTTGCAGGCCACCTGGTACTCGCCGGCTGGCAGGTCGACGATCAGATTGCGCTTCGTCGACGGGCCGACGTTCTCCACCTCGCCCATGATCCGGTCGCCAGCGGCGTAGACGTACACCTCGGTGACCTGCGACGCGGTGTTGGTGACCGCGAAGGTGTGCCGGCCCGCGGCCAGTTCGACGCTGGCCACCTCGCATTTCTTGTCGCCTGCCTTGACGGCCACCGGTCCCCCGCCGGCGCCGGCCGCCCCGGACGAGCCGGAGCTGGCCGTCTCGTCCGACGAGCAGGCCGCGGCCAGGGTCGCGGCCAGGACGACGGGACAGGCCAGGCGCAGGGCACGACTGACAGGCGATCTCACTGGTTCTCCTCAGGGGTTCTGGGCGGTGCGAAGGATCGGTCGGAGGCGGACCGCGGTGGCGGCTGCCGACGGCGCCGTCAGCTGGTCGATTCCGACGGGATGGGCGGTACCTGGCCCGCCGCGCCCGCCGGTCCCGGCTGGCTCGACTGGCTCGGCTCGCCGGAGCGGAGCCGGTGGCCGAGGAAGAAGACGGCCATGACGGGGACGAGGTAGGCGGTCCAGGCGATCGCCTGGGCGACGGTGGTCTGCGGGGTGAAGTTGAAGACGCCCTTGAGCAGCGCCCCGTACCACGAGCCGGGTGAGATCTGGTCGCTGACGTCGAAGGCGAGGGTGCCGAGGCCGCCGATGACGCCGCCTTCCTGCAGGTCGTGAACCGCGTAGGCCAGCACGCCGGCGGCGATCACGATCAGGCCGGCACCGGTCCAGGTGAAGAACCGGGCCAGGTTCAGGCGGACCGACCGCCGGTACAGCAGCCAGGCCAGGATGACCGCGGTGACGATGCCCAGGGAGAACCCGATCACGGGTGTGGTGGTGCTCCCCGCGGCCTGCACCGCCGACCAGAAGAACAACGCCGTCTCCAGCCCCTCCCGGGCCACGGCGAGGAAGGCGGTGAGGGCGACGGCGAACGCGCCGAGCTCCAGCGCCGAGGCGAGCCGTCCGTCCAGCTCGGCCCGCATGCCGCGGGCGGTGCGGCGCATCCAGAACACCATCCAGGTGACGAACAGGACCGCGATCGCCGACATCGTGCCGCCGAAGATCTCCTGGCTCCTGAAGTCGGCCAGCAGGGTCGTCGACGTGTAGGTCAACAGCGCCCCGAAGCCGACGCTGACGGCGACCGCCAGCGCGACACCGCCGCCGACGAGCACCAGCCGGTCCTGTCGGCCGACCTTGACCAGGTAGGCGATCAGGATGCTCACGACCAGCGCGGCCTCAAGGCCCTCACGCAGGCCGATCAGGTAGTTGGCGAACACGGCGCTCGATCCTCCAGATCAACAACTATCTGACGATAGTTGTGGAGGTAAGGCATACCTAATGTTCACCGAAAACGCAAGCTTGCTTTCCGCCCGCCATCGGGTCGAGCCGGCACAACGAGCCCACAGTGGGCGACTCCCCCGCACAACGCGCTGTCACAATCTGCTGGGAGACGTGGGATACCAGGCGTCGACGGGCAGCGAGCGACGAGCGACGGGAGGCATCAGTGGCCGGCCGAACTCACCCCCGCCCCAGCGGCGGCCTGGAGAACGAGGTCGTCGCCTGCCTCGCCGCCGCCGACGGGCCGATGACCGCGGCCCAGGTGCAGGCCGAGCTGGGTGATGACCTGGCCTATACGACCATCCTGACGACACTCCGACGCCTGCACGAGAAACAGGCGCTGACCCGCGTCCCGCGGGGCCGGGCCTACGCATACCAGCTGGTCGGCAGCCTGTCGGAGACCCAGGCCGGGCTAACCGCCCGCCAGATGCAGAAGCTGCTCGACGCCGGCACGGACCGCGCCAGGGTGCTGTCCCAGTTCGTCGGAACCCTCGACGAGGACTCGGAACGCATCCTGCGGGAACTGCTCGCCCGCCACCCCGGACCCGACCAGACGACGCCGGCATCCGACGCGCAGGAACAGGGGCCGCAGTGACCAGAATCGCCGTCGTGTTCGGGTTGATCATGATCCCGATCGTGGTCGGCCTCGTCGGCGGTCTGGCCGCGCCGCGCGCTGCCCGCCTGCTCCCGCCGGCGGCCGCGACCGTGCTTCTCACCACCTTCGCGGTGACGGTGTCGCTGGGCACCGAGACCGGGCTGTCGTACTCCGCCTATCTCAGTACCGTTGCCGTCTTCCCCGCCGCGCACCCGAGCGACTGGTCCATCCCGGTCCTGCGCGCGATGCTGCCGGTTCCGAGCATCGTCGGCCTGGCCGTGGGCGCGCTGGCGCTCGTCCTGCTCGGTCGGGCCGGCGTCCACCTGATCCGGGTGGTGATGGCCGCACGCCGGACCACGGCCGCGGTCAGAGCATTTCCCGCCGTGGGTGAACTGGCTGTCGTAGCCGACGATGACGCGCATGCCTACGCGGTTCCGGGCCGCCACCGCCGCGTCGTCGTCTCCACCGGCATGCTGCGCCTGCTGAGCGGCCCGCAACGCCGGGCGCTGCTCGCCCACGAGCAGGCCCACCTGCGTCATCATCACCACCGCTACGCACAGCTGACCCGCCTCGCCGCCGCGGCCAGTCCCCCGGCGGCGATGGTGACCCGCGCCGTCGACCACGCGATCGAGCGGTGGGCCGACGCCGCCGCGGTCCGCGCGGTGGGCGACCCCTCCACCGTGGCCCAGGCGCTGGGCCTGGCCGCGCTCGCCCGACCCGCGGTGCCGCCCCACCTGCTCGGTGCCGCCCACGATCATGTCGTCGACCGGGTCCAGGACCTTCTGGAGCCGCCGGCCCGCCGGACCTGGGCGGGTGTTCTGCTCACGGTCGCGACCCTGGTGTGCTGGGCCAGCACGGTCGCGGTCGTCCTCTACCTGCACGGCATCGTCGAGGTCTCCGAGGCCGCGACGGGCGGCTGACCGACGGCACCGCACGGCAGCACCGCCACCCGGCGGCACCGCCGCCCGGCACGGCACAGCCGCACGGCACGGCACGGCCGCACGGCACAGCCGCACGGCACAGCCGCACGGCACGGCACAGCCGCACAGCGGCGCGCGCTCACACCGAACTCACATCGCCGCCGGCCTACCGTGCGGTCACGGATCGACGGGTACCCGGCCCCGTCGCCGGACTCGCGGGAGGCCCTCGGCAGTGACCGGCATCGCATCGAACACGCTGGCCCTGGGGCCGGGCTTCATCAGTGCGGACAGCCTGGCCAAGGCCGGCCTGGCCGTGGTCCTGCTTGTCGTCTTCGCCGAGTCCGGGCTGTTGGTCGGCTTCTTCCTGCCCGGCGACTCGCTGTTGTTCACCCTCGGCCTGCTGATCTCCCGGGACGAGGTGTCCACGCCGCTGTGGCTCGCCTGTGCCCTCGTCGGCACCGCCGCGGCCCTGGGTGACCAGGTCGGCTACCTCTTCGGCCGGAAGGCCGGCCCCGCGCTCTTCCGCCGCCCGGACTCCCGCCTGTTCCGCCAGGAGTACGTCGACCAGGCACACGGGTTCTTCGAGAAGCACGGCCCGCGGTCGATCGTCCTGGCTCGTTTCGTCCCCGTCGTGCGGACCTTCACCCCGGTCATCGCGGGCGTCAGCGCCATGCACTACCGGGTCTTCGTCGTCTACAACATCGTCGGCGCCGTCCTGTGGGGCTGCGGCGTCACGATCCTGGGTTTCTTTCTCGGCAGGATCGACTTCATCCGGCAGAACGTCGAGGTAATTCTGCTTCTCGTCGTCGTGATCTCGGTCATTCCGATTCTGGTCGAGGTTCTGCGCGCCCGCCGCCGGAAGGCCGTGGCGGCCCGCCCGGAATCTCAGGAGCACGCCGTTCGCGGCGACGCCGGGTGACCGATCTCAGCCATCTGGATCTATACGCAGAATCCCGAGCCTCGGACTTCCGCTGCCACTCCTCCCGCTCCCGCTGCCGCTGCCGCCAAGCAAGAGGTGAGGATTTTGGCTGCCCGAACAACCGAAATCCTCATTTCTTGCGGATTACCAGGTGGCGCCATGTCCCACTTGTCGTTTGTTGGCGCGAATTTCTGTCACCGTGTGGCGGCGCGGAATCTCCGGTGGGTCACCATGCGGCGGTCCGCACTCACTCCGCGCCACCCGCCAGGTCGATATCGACGACCCCGGATCCGCCATTTCTCGGGATCGGGATGTCGACAGGCACCCCAGCCACCGATCTCAGTTCTTTCCCGGCAGCGACGGGTAGCCGGGACGCTCGCCCGCCGACGGACTCCGACCTTGGATCGTCGGTGACGGCGCTCCACCCGGGAGATCACGGGAAAACATGAAGACATGAATTCCGTCGGGCCGGGCGAAGAACTGCGCCCAGCCGGCGTCACCCCGGCACATCACCCCACCCCGCCGGGCCACTGACACCCAGACCACGAATGGACACAAGGAAAGATCCCGAAAGGGCGATCCAGCTCACTTGCGAACGAGGTGACGCGAGCCACCAACAGCGTCGACCTAAAAGTGCCCGGCTTTCAGAGAATTCACATCTTCGACGGGCAGGGTTAGTTACGTCCCTCGTTTGAGACGACGTCCGGGCCAGCTGGCGGACGATGAAACCTTCCGGCGGTGACGATGATCTTCTCCACAGTCGCGGATTCCCAGGTTCCGGACCGGCGGGCCGATGCCGGGATGACGACACGCCCCGGTCCACGGGCATCCGTGCACATCCGAGCAGGCACGCGCTCCCGGGCAGGCGTGCAGGCCACGGGTTGGATGGTGCTCACCATCGCCTGCTACCTGCTCAGCGAGATCGGTGAGATGGTCTCGGTGCCGGCACCCCAGCTGGTGATGTCGCTGGCCGTCGGAGCGGCCCTCGCCGTCACCGGGTTGGTGCACCGGCAGGTGCCGGCCTCCGCCGCCCGCTCGTCGCACGCGGTGCTCGGGGCGCTCATGGGGTCGTATCTCGTCCCGTCGCAACTGGCATCGGCGGCAGGCCAGGCACTTGCGCTGACCGTGGTCACCGCTGCCACGGTGGCCGTCTGCGCCGGGGTCGCGGTGCTGATCGCGTACCGGACCCGGACCCGCCCGGTGGATGCGGTCCTGGGCCTGATCCCCGGCGGGTCCGCGGCGATCGTCGCCTACGCGGAGGACCTCGGTGCGGACAGCCGCGTGGTCGCCTTCGCCCAGTACCTGCGGGTCGGGCTGGTCGCTTTCTCCGCCCCGATGGTCGTGCTGGCGCTGCATGGGCCGGGCGCCGGGCACGCCGCCCCCGGGTCGTTTCCGAATCTGTCCCGTCTGGTCGACTCGTCGCACCAGCTCGCCGGCCTGGCCACCCTGCTGTTCATCTGCGTGGCCGGCAGCCGCGTCGGGCGGGGCTGCCGGCTGCCTGCGCCGTCGCTGCTCGGGCCGATGCTGGTGGCCGGGGCCGTGCTGGCCACCGGTATCGCCCCCGGGTTCGCGCCCGCGGGCCCACTGCAGGACGTCGTCTGGGTCCTCGTGGGGCTCGAGGTCGGCCTGCGCTTCACCCGCCCGGCCATCCGGCACATCGGGCACCTCATACCGCACCTGCTCGGCGGCATCGTGGTGATCTGCCTGGCCTGCGCCGGTTTTGCCTGGATCCTGGCCGACCTGGCCGGGGTGCCTTTCCTGGAGGCCTACCTCGCCACCACCCCCGGCGGCATCAACGCCGTCCTCGCGACTGCCGCGGCCACCCACACCAACGTCCCCGTCGTCGCCGTCGTCCAGAGCCTGCGACTGTTCCTCGTCGTGCTCCTCACCCCGCTGGTCATCCGGTGGGCGGCCCGCCGGATGACTGGACGGCCCGCCGAACGCACCGACGTGCGGAACGGTGCGGATGATCACCGGCGCTGAGTCACTGAGTCGTCGACGCGCTTGGATACCCGGACGCCGAGATGCGCCTGCCGCCGAGGGGGTCGGCTGGTCGGGTCAGGATGCGCTGGCCGGCGTCACTCCGGCGCCGGGCGCCGCGACCCGGCGCCTCTCCCGGGTATGAGCGAAGCCCACCAGGCCGAACACGAGCGCGAGCAACCTTTCAACGATCCGTTTCGCGGCTGCCGGGGGGCATTTCTCCAGCCCTTTCACCGGCCCGGGCCCCGGCACTCCGGCGTGGTGCGCGCGGCAGCGACAACTCCGGCTCGACCGGCGGGTCCGGCTCGTCCGGCGGGTCCGGCTCGACCGGCGGGTCCGGTCGGTCCCGCCCGACCCAGGTGAGCAGGGCGGCCAACGGCGGCAGGAAGACGCAGGCCAGGACTGCCACCAGCAGCCATCCGGCGAGAACGTCGGTGGGCCAGTGCACTCCGAGGAAGATCCGGCTGATCCCCACGGCGAACGCCCACAGACCTGGGAGGACGACAGCGGAGACCCGGGTGGTCCGACGCCTCGCCCGGCGGTACAGCACCGCGGCAAGACCCACGGCGACCAGGGCCGAAGTGGTGGTGTGCCCGGACGGGAAGGCGAAACCCGAAGGGTGGGTCATCCAGTCCGCGAGCGGTGGCCGCGCCCTGCCGACAACGGTCGCCAGGGACGTCCGGAGCAGCTGAGCCATCAGCAACGCCGCAGGCGCGACGACGGCGCCCAGCCACCACCGTCCACGTCGTCCCACCGCGACCGCGCCGGCGACCGCGGCGAGACCGTACGCGCAGGCACCGACCCCGGTGTCGGTGACCGCGACGGCGATGTCGGACAACGTGGCGCTGCGGTGGTCCAGCGCCCAGCGGTGCCACCTGGCGTCAAGCGCGAACGGCTTTCCGTTTCTGCTGACGACCGCGCACAACAGCCCGGCCAGCAGGAGACCCGATACACCGGCCACCAGGCGGCGCGCGGTTTCGGTGCGGGTCCGCTCCGGCCCGGGTGCGCCCGCCGGCAGTTCGGATGCCGAGCTCACCAGCGGCCCCTCCCGGTCGTTTCGGGCGTGGCACGCACGCTCGACCGAAGACTGCTACAGCCGACATGTACGGACGATGTGAAACACATACCGCCTTTCTCCCCACGCTGTCGCAGCACCCTGGCCCCGGCCGCAGGCCGGCCCCACCGCCCGCGGCCGCCTCCTGCCTGCCGTCGCATTCAGCGGTGCTTCAGGCGTCCTCGGTCACGCTGCGGTCGCCGCGGTCACGCGGCTGAGGTCAGGACGACGACGAAGGGCTCCAGGCAATGACTCGACGGAAGAAGATGATCATTGGCGCGGCGGGAAGCGCGCTGATCGCCGCGATGGTGGGCGGCGGTGTGACCGCGGCCTCGGCATCGGGCGGCGGTGACGACAACGCGACTCCCATCACCGGGCCCGCACTGGGGCAGGCCAGCGCGGCCGCGCTGGCGTACACCGGTGGCGGGAAGGTGACCGAGACCGAGGTCGGCGACGAGGACGGCTACTACCAGGTCGAGGTCACCACACCCGACAAGGGAGTCGTGGATGTCGCCCTGGACCGCGACTTCACGGTGATCGGCGCGGTCGCGGACTCCGAGACCGGTCCCGACGACCCCGCGGACTCCGAAGGCCCCGAGGACCCCACGGACGACGTCGCCGGGTGACGTCGATCCGGTCCGCTGATCCCCGCCCTCGCGAGGTGCGGGGATCAGCCCCCCGCGGCGCAGGCAGCTGCCCCTGGCATCGCCGGCAGGGGGAAGCACACGACGAACCGCGCCCCGCGCCCGCCGACACACCGGGCGGGGGTGACACCGCCGTCGACCTCGACGGCGACGGCGGCCTCGACGTCGATGTCGACGTCCCGAAGATCGTGATCGGCGTCGTCGAGCTGGATGGTGGCGCCGTGCCGCTGGGCGATCTCCTTCGCGATCGCGAGCCCGAGCCCCGTGCCGGTCCCCCGGGTGCGGGCGGTGTCCAGGCGGGTGAACCGGTCGAAGATGCGCTCGCGGTCCTCAGGCGGCACCCCAGGTCCGTCGTCCGCCACGACGAACACCGCGGCGGTCCCGGTGGTACGGACAGTCACGGTGACTGTTGACCTGGCGTGGCGTTCGGCGTTCTCCAGCAGGTTGCGCGCCAGCCGCGCGACCTCGTCCCGCCGGCCGTGGACCGGGGCCGCCGACACTCCGGAAACATCCACGGCCACCCGGCCGAGCGAGCGCAGCCGGGCGGCCTCCGCCATGACGACGTCGTCGAGATCCAGCAGGTTCATGGCGTCCCGGCCAGGCTGGCTCCGCCTGTTCTCGGTGCGGGCGAGGAAGAGCAGATCCCGTACCAGGCGCTCCATCTGCCGGCTGCCGTCGAGCAGCTCGTCCGCGGTCGACGGCCAGTCGGCGGTGTCCGGATGGGCCAGGGCGACCTCGAGATGGGTCCGGAAGGCGGCGAGCGGGCTCTGCAGCTCATGGGCGGCGTCGGCGACGAACCGCCGCTCCCGCTCGGCCGCGGCGTGCAGCCGGTCGAGCATGTCGTTCATCGTCGACGCGAGCTGGGCGATCTCGTCACGCGCGAGCGGCACGGGTACCCGGCGCCCGCCGATGTCCCCGGTGATGTCCGCGACCTCGGCCCGGATCGCCTCCACCGGCCGCAGCGCGCGGCCGACGACCAGCCAGGTGCCCGCAGCCGCCAGCGCGACAAGCGCCGGCAGGCCCGTGACCAACGCCCCCTGCACCGTGGTGACGGCTTCCTGAACGGTCTCCACGCTGCTTCCGACGTAGATGACCAGATTGCGTTCGCCGTCCGTGGCGGCGGGCACTCGCAGCGCCCAGATCCGGTACTTCTCGGACTCGCCGCCGGACGTCCACAGAACGGTCCGCACGGCCGGATCGGAGCCGTTCGGCTCGAACGAGGTCAGCCTCGGCTGGCCCAGCACCTTCTCGCTGGCCGCGCGCACCCGGCCGGAGCTCTCGACCACCTGCGCCACATCGTCATCACCGGGCACCGGGACGACCCGGGGAACCGCGTTCGCCTCGACCATGGTCGCCAGGTCACGCAGCCGTGCCCGGTCGGCGTCGTCGTGCCCTCGGACCAGCGACCTGTTCAGGGTGAGAAGCAGCCCCGCGGCGCCGGCCGCGAGGGCGGTGGCGACCACCAGGGTCGCCACCGCGGCGGCCCGGGCGCGGACCGTCGCCCGCCGACGCCACAGGCCCCGCATCTCACCCGCCAGCCGGGTCGACGCGGTAGCCCACCAGGCGCACGGTCTGCAGGGCGCCGCGGCCGAACGGCTCGTCCACGCGGCGACGCAGCTGACGGACGTAGACCTCCACGATGTTGGGGTCGCCGTCGAAGGCGAAGTCCCACACCTGCCCCAGGATCTCCCGCTTGGAGATCACCTGGCCTGGCCGGCGCATCAGGCATTCCAGCAGGGCGAACTGCCGCGGGGTCAGCTCGATCGGCGTCTCGCCCCGCCACGCCTGGTGTGATGCGGGATCGAGGCGCAGATCGCCGGCTGTCAGCACGACCGGCCGCTCGCGGGCCCCGCGGCGCATCAGCGCCCGCAGGCGTGCGACCAGGACCACATAGGAAAACGGCTTGGTGAGGAAGTCGTCGGCGCCCGTGTCGAGTGCCTCCGCCTCGTCCAGCTCCCCGTCCTTGGCTGTCAGCATCAGGATCGGCGCCCAGTTCCCGGCCTCCCGCAGGCGGCTGCACACCGTGTAGCCGCTCAGACCGGGCAGCATCACATCCAGCACAATCGCGTCGTAGCGGTGTTCGGCGGCCCGCCACAGCCCGTCGGGGCCGGTCAGGGCGACGTCGACCGCGAACCGCTCCGCCTCCAGGCCCCGCTTCAGCGCACGTGCCAGGCTCGGGTCGTCATCCACCACGAGAATCCGCACGCCGGTCAGGGTTCCGCGTGGCGGCTGAATCCCACCTGAACGAGCCGGCGGGAACGCGGCCGCGACGGGTCCGTCCCACCCGGGCGAACCCCGTCACGCGGCGGCATGGTGGGCATGCTCAGGCGGGGTTCTCATCGGTCCCGGGGCCGGGAATGCCGACGTCGGGGGGCTGGCTGGTCGGGAGGGTGAGGGTGACGACGGCGCCGCCGTCGGGATGGTTGCTGGCCGCGGCGGTCCCGTGGTGTGCCTGGGCGGTCGCGGCGACGATGGCGAGCCCCAGGCCCGTCCCGCCGTGATCCCGGGTGCGGGCGCTGTCGGACCGGCGGAAACGTTCGAAGGCGTGCGGGAGGAATCCCGGGGGAAAGCCCGGGCCGTGGTCGCGGACCTGAACGGCGACGGCCGACCCACCCTCGGCCAGGTGGGCCACCACCTCCACGGCGGTGCCGGGTGGAGCGTGCCGGATGGCGTTGGCCAGGAGGTTGTCGACGGCCTGGCGCAGCAGGTCGGGCTCGGCGTCGACGGTCAGGATGCGGTCGGCGTCCGTCCGGATCGTGACGTCCCTGGTCTGCGCGTGGCCGGCCGCGGACCGGCTGGCCCGGTCGAGCAGGTCACCGACGGACAGCCGGCGCGGGGTGATGATGCCGCTGTCCATCCGGGCGAGCGTGAGCAGGGATTCGGCGAGCCGGATGAGGCGGTCGGTCTCCTCGGCGGCGTTGCCGACCGCTTCGACGAGGTCGTCACGCGTGCGGCCGGGGCGCCCGGCGAGGTCGAGCTCGGCCTTGAGGTTCGTCAGCGGGGTGCGCAGTTCGTGCCCGGCGTCGGCGACGAAGGCCCGGTCGCGGGCGCGGGCGGCGTTCAGCCGGCGCAGCAGGTCGTTCATCGTGGTCGCCAGCGCCGCGATCTCGTCCCGGGTGGCGGGGACGTCCAGCTCGGCGGCGCTGTCGGACTCGCTGATGGCGGCGGTCTGCCGGCGCATGCGGTCGACGGGGCGCAGCGCGGCGCCCGAGAGGAGCCAGGCCGCGAGCCCGGCGAGGGCCACCGTCGGCGCCGTCGCCGCGATCATGATGTTGCGGATCCGGTCCTCGGCGGCATCCACGAGGTCGGTCTCCGTCGCCACCACCAGGATGATCTGCTGCGGGGCGGACTGCCGCGGGGCGGACTGCCGCGGTGCGCTCTGCTGCGGTGTGGTGGGCAGCGGTGTGGTGGGCAGCGGTGTGGTGGGCAGCGGCCCGGCCAGTGCGCGTACGTCCTGCTCGTCGGTGTCCGTTCCCCGGTGCTGCTCCACCTCGAGCGTGAGCGAGGTCATGCCCGTGCGGGCGGCCGCCGCCTGGTCCCGGTCGAGCAGCGGCACCGAACCCGCGACGTCGGTCGAGGCGATGACGGTGCCGTCCGCGCGCAGGAGCTGAGCGGGCCCGGCACCGGCCTCCTTCAGCTCCGCCGCCGGATCGGACGCCTCCGGGAGCTGGGCGGCGAGGATCGAGAAGCGGGTGCGCAGGCTGGCGTCGACTGAGTTCTGCAGGTCATTGCGCAGCAGCAGGTAGAAGAGCACGCCGGCGGCGACGAGCACAAGCGAGGTGCCGAGCGCGAACAGCAGGGTCAGTCTCACTCGCAGTGGCACGAACGACGCTTCCTCTGTGATCTTCCGGTATCCGGGCGGAACGCCGGCTCCCCACGATGATGACCAGGACGGCGGGCGCTCACGCGGCCAGCGCGCCGGTGGCCAGCAGCCCGAACAGGGCCAGCCCGACCACGATCCGGTAGGCGACGAAGACGTCGAACGAATGCCGGGCCACATACCGCAGCAGCCAGGCGATGGAGGCGTAGGCGACGGCGAAGGAGACCACGGTGCCGACCACCAGCGGCAGTGCGGAGACACCGCCGCCGACCGCGTCCTTCAGCTCGTACAGGCCGGCGCCGGTCAGCGCCGGAATCGACAGGAAGAAGGACAGCCGGGTGGCTGCCACCCGGTCCAGGTCACGGACCAGCGCCGTGGACATCGTCGCCCCGGAACGGGAGAACCCGGGAAAGAGCAGGGCCAGGATCTGGGACGACCCCACGGCCATGGCATCGGTGAGATCGATGTCGTCCTCACCCCGTTTGCGCCGGCCGAACCGGTCGGCGAACCACATGAAGGCACTTCCGGCGAGCAGCGAACCCGCGACGATCCAGAGCGAGGCCAGCGGCCCGTCGATCAGTGACTTGGCGGCCAGCCCGACGGCGACCACCGGCAGCGTCGCGTAGAAGATCCAGCAGGCGAACCGGAACTCGTGGTGCTGGCGCAGCTCCCGGTCGGCCAGCCCGCGCACCCAGGCGGTCGCCAGCCGGCGGATGTCGGTGAAGAAATAGACCAGCACGGCCCCGATCGCGCCCACCTGGATGACAGCCGTGAAGGCGACGACCGACCGGTCGTCCACGGGAAGGCCCATGATCCCCTCGGTAATCTTGAGGTGACCGGTGGAGGAGATCGGAAGGAACTCCGTCACGCCCTCGACGACACCGAGAACAAGGGCCTGCCCGACACTGATGGCACTCACTGGTCGCCTTTCCTGGCGGATTCGGGCGCGGCGGCGGTCGCGCCGGTGGCAGCGGTGGCCACGGCCGCGCGGTGACGGAAGTGCACGTTAGGACCGGGATCATGTGAGGACGATGAGATTCGTCCCTGCCCGGACGCAGGCGCGGCGGCGCCCGGTGGGGTCAGTCCGTCCGGGCGCTGGTCCGCAGCCGGTAGCCGGCCCCGCGCACCGTCTCCAGCTGCGTCGTACCAAAAGGCTTGTCGATCTTGCGACGGAGATAGGCGATGTACTGGTCGACCACGTTGGAGGTTCCGTCGTAGGCGAAGTCCCAGACGTGTTCGAGGATGGCAGTGCGGCGCAGCGCCTCACCGGGATGGCGCATCAGGTATTCCAGCAGCGCGAACTCCTTCGGCGACAGGTCCAGGGGGACACCGTCGCGGCTCGCGGTGCGCGCGGCCGGGTCCAGGCGCAGCCCGTCGACGTCCAGGACGACCGGGCGCTCGTGGGCACCGCGGCGGATCAGGGCCCGGATGCGGGCGGACAGTTCCTCGAAGCTGAACGGTTTGGCCAGGTAGTCGTCGGCACCCACATCGAGCCCGCGGACGCGGTCCGTCACGGCGCCGCGGGCCGAGAGCATGAGCACCGGTGCCCAGCGCCCCGCGGCGCGCAGCCGCCGGCAGACCTCGAACCCGTCAAGGCTCGGCAGCATCAGATCGAGCACGATCACGTCGTAGGTGATCTCGGTGGCCTGCCACACGGCGTCGGCGCCGTCCGCGACGACGTCGACCGCGAACCCCTCCTCCGCCAGGCCCCGGCGCAGCAGCGCGGCGGTGCGCGTCTCGTCCTCCACCACCAGCACCCGCATGACCGAACGATAGGTCGCCGCGGATTTGAGTTCGATGTGAGCTCGACGGATGTGAGCTCGACGGATGTGAGCTCGACGGGAGCGCCTCAGCTCCTCAGCTCCTCAGCTCCCTCAGGGCCTGTGGCGGGTGCCCGCGGCGGGTCTGGCGGCGCCCGGCGCGATGGCCGGCCGCGGCGATCAGGCGGTCAGCCGGCGGCGGACTCGGACGCGTGGTGGTCGACGTCCCATTCCCGGGGCTCGGCCGGGTCGGCAGGCGGGCTTCCCGGAGGCAGCAGCGCGTACCAGCCCACGTCGTGCCAGCGGCCGGCCTTGTGGCCGACCGCGGGGTAGACACCGACCGGCCGGAACCCGAGCGCGGTGTGCAGGCCCACGCTGGCCTCGTTCGGCAGGGCGATACCGGCGAACAGGGTCACATAGCCGAGCGTTCGCACCTCGTCGATCAGCCGGGTGTAAAGCAGCCGGCCGAGCCCGCGCCGGCGCTGCCGGCCGGCGAGGTAGATCGAGACATCGGCCGACCAGCGGTAGGCCGCGCGCTCCCGGTGCTGGCTGGCGTAGGCGTAGCCGGCGACCTCGCCCTCGATCTCGGCGACGAACCAGGGCATCAACGGCCGTGCGGTCATGCGTGCGCGCACAACCTCCTCGCTGGGCACCTCCACCTCGAAGGTGATGGGTGTATCCAGCACGTAGGGCGCGTAGATGGCCCGGATCGCGGCGGCGTCGGACAGCCTCGCCGGCCTGACCACCACCTGCGAACGGCCCGCCGGAACCGCCCCGCGGGTGACGCCTGTCATGACGCCGGCCGGAGGCGGTTCGGTCGATGCACCCGCCCGACAGCGCGGGCCGGGCTGCGGACCCCGGGATGGCTCAGGTGATGCGGCACATCGACATGAAATCAGGCGGGTCGGGCCCGCGAGGGGCCTTCGCGCCCCACGAGGCCCCCTCGCCTTCAGGTACCGGCCTGCGGGCGCAGGTCGGTCAGCAGGCCGGTCAGCGCCGACCGTTCACGGTTCACGTCCGGGTGCGTCGAGCGGAGCGCGCGCAGCGCGGTGTCGATCCTGTCGTCGATCGCGGTCCAGGCTGCGCCGTCCCGCGGCTTCAGGCGGGCCTCGGCGTTGTCCCACGCGGTTTCGAGGTCACCGATGCGGGACGTGGCCGCCGACTGATGGCCGGCGTTCAGACGGTCCAGCGTGTCCTGGGTTATGGTCGCGAACTTCGAGAGGTCCCCCAGGGGCGAGAACGGTGCCGCCTGACCGCCGCCGGACGCCTGATCACTGGCCGGGGCCAGGCCCGACGTGTCGGATTCCAGCGCGGACCTGCGCAGGAAGTATCCCGTCCCCGCGGTGACGAGCACGAGGGAGACGACGACGATCGTCTGCACCAGGCCACCCCGCCCCGGCCTCGCGCCGGAGTCGGAACCCGAGCCGGAGCCGGCCGCGGCCGAACGGGTGGCCGGGGTGGCCGGGATGACGTCCGCTCTGGTGACCGAGAAATAGACGACGATGACGATGATGCCGGCCGTGAAGATCAGGCTTGTCACCGTAGCGCCCAGGCCCAGACCGCCCACATCCTGCGACTGGGAGAGATAGTCGCCGATCGACGCGCCGAGCGGTCTGGTCAGAACGTAGACCAGCCAGAAGGAAAGAACAGGATTGAGCCCGTTTCGCCATCCGGCCGCGAGGGCCGCGATCAACGCCACCATGATGACTCCCGTCATCAGGTAGCCGACCCCCAGGACCTCGGCCATGAGATCGCCGGTTGCCGTGCCGAGCGCGAAGGTGACCAGAACAGCCAGCCAGTAGAAGGCCTCACGCCGCGCGGTGAGGACGGAGTGAATCGAGAGGGTTCTCTCGACCAGGTACCACGCCAGGAAGGTGAGCCCGAGCAGACCGCCGAAGACCAGGGTGCTCGTCTCCAGCGGAACTCCGAGATTGTCCGTGAGATTGTCGGTCACCAGCGTGCCGAACACGCTCACCAGCGCCACCGCGAGCCAGTACGTCACCGGCACGTAGCGCCGCACGGTGAACTGCACGATCAGCGCACCGACGAGCAGAACCCCGGTGACGACGGATGTGCCCGTCAGGCCGAGACCGAGGTTGACGTTGAGGAAGTCGGCGGCGGATTCACCGACCGTTGTGCACAGTACCTTGATGACCCAGAAAAGCGCGGTCACCTCCGGGACCTTGCTGAGCCGTTGACGGACCGGCGCGGGAGATCCATCCGCGCGGGCCAGGCTGTGCTGTCTGGTCATGGGTCTCTTTCCTGGTCCGCCACGCCGGCGATGGAGCACGGCCGGCCATCCGGTCGGGGTGTCTATGTCACCGACAGCCTGCTCATCGCTTCATGTAAGGAACGTGTGACGGATCCGGGCAGGCGGCGCGCTATGACCGGTCGTGCCTGCCAGCTGCGCGCCGAAAGGACCCGTGACGGGTCTGGCAGGGTTCAGCGGGCTACTGGGACGCGCTCGGCAGGGCGGCCGGGACGGATACGGCACCCTCAGGCGCTTGTCGACCTGGCCGGTCGGAGAGGTAGTCTGTCCGCGTCGCTCTGAGTCTCGGTATGTGACCTCAGGCGGCGTCGTGGTCCCGCCTTCGTGGGAGCACGACGAGCGCACGGTGATCGATCAGGTCACATTGCGCTCATCCAGGTCAAGAGTGCCAGCGTCAAGTCCGGGCTTGCTGGCCGGCAACCCTCCTCCGCGGCGGGGTGCCCCCGGTTGTGACCAGGCCGCGTCCGGGTGTCGGGCGTGGCAAGTGCGGACCCTCACCGGGGTCCGATGGACCCGAAGGAGTCACGGCTGTGCCGTCTGTTCAGCCTGCCCTTGACCATCCCGCCGCCCGCGCCGCCACCGCGCCCGCCGCACAGACCGTTCCCGGCGCACGCACCGCGCCCGCGTCTCGCACCGCGCCCGCCTCTCGCACCGAGCCCGCGGCCCGGGCCATGACCACGGCGCGGGCTGTCCCGGCCAGGTTCCGCGACCGTCAGGTCCTGCCGCCCTGGGCTGGCCCGGCGGCAGCCAGCGCGGGGCACGACGCGCTGCTGCCCGTCGTCGGAGCCGATCTGGACGTCCCGCTGGTCGGCGGTGGCCGCATCCGCCATGTGAACCTCGACTACGCGGCAAGCGCACCCAGCCTCGTCGCCGTGGCCGACCAGGTGGCCCGGCTACTGCCGTACTCGGCGAGCGTGCACCGCGGAGCCGGCTTCGGCTCGCAGGTCTGCACCGCGGTGTACGAGACCGCTCGCGACGAGGTGGGCCGCTTCCTGAGCGTGCGAACGGACGACACGGTGGTGTTCACCCGCAACACCACCGATGCGGTGAACCTGCTCGCACACTGCGTCGCGCACGCGGTGGGCCGGGCCGCCCGGGTGGTGGTTCTCGATCTGGAGCATCACGCGAACCTGCTGCCGTGGTCGGCGGTGCGCCGGGAGGTGGTGGAGTCCCGAACGACTCCGGAGGAGACGCTGGACGCGCTCGTCACGGCGTTGCGCGCCGAGCCGACCGCGCTGCTCGCGGTCACCGGGGCCTCCAACGTGACCGGGGAGCGGCTGCCGCTGGCCCGGCTCGCGGCCGTCGCGCATGACGCCGGCGCCCGCCTGTTCGTCGACGCGGCCCAGCTGGCCCCGCATGCCCGGATCGACCTGGCCGGCCTCGGCATCGACTACCTGGCGTTTTCCGGCCACAAGCTGTATGCCCCGTTCGGGGCGGGGGCGCTGGTCGGCCGGCGTGACTGGCTGGATGCCGCCCCGCCCTACCTGGCCGGTGGCGGCGCGGTCCGCGAGGTCACACCGGACTCCGTCACCTGGGCGGACGCGCCGGCGCGGCACGAGGCCGGCACCCCGAACCTGCCCGGCGTGGCGGCGCTGGCGACCGCCTGCCGCACGCTGGCCCAACTGCCCGCGGAGACACTCGCCGCGCACGATCTGGCCCTGCGGCACCGCCTGGCGGACGGGCTCGGCGCTCTGCCCGGCGTCCGGGTGCTGGCCTGCTGGCCCGCCGCCGGCACGGACGGGACGCGCGCTCCGGTCGGTGTCGTCACGTTCACACTCTCCGGGCATCACCCGGACGCCGTCGCCGTGTATCTCGCCGCCGAGCACGGCATCAGCCTGCGCGCCGGCCGGTTCTGCGCGCATCCGCTGCTGCGGCGGCTCGGAGCCCCCGGCGGCGCGCTGCGCGCCAGTGTCGGCGTCGGTTCGACCACCGCCGATGTCGACCAGCTCATCGAGGCACTGGACGAATACCTGGCCGGAGGCCCCCGCTGGGGTTACACGTGCGGCCCGGGCGGCTGGGCTCCGACTCCGGACGATCGGGCCCTGCCCGAATGGGTGGCATCGACCCCGGCCGCCCGGGTGCCTGCCACCTCGCCCTGCGGCACCTGATCTCCGATCTCCCCCGCGGGGTGAGCGGACAGCCCAACGCGGGTTTGCCAGTTCGGCAAACAATGTTGGAGGACGGACGCACCCTGGGCGAGAGTGGCCCAATGATCGACAGACTGACCGCCGAATCGCCCGTGCCCGCACCCGCACCCGACGCCGCCTCGCCCGACGTCCTCTCCCCCGCCGACGGCTATCTCGGGAACCTCGCGGTGCAGGCGGAGTGGGACAGGAGGTACGTCGAGCGGGAGCGGCTGTGGAGCGGGCAGCCCAACGGCGCCCTGGTAGCCGAGGTCTCCGGGCTCACACCCGGACGGGTCCTTGACGTCGGCTGCGGCGAGGGTGCGGACGCCGTCTGGCTCGCGAACCGCGGCTGGGACGTGACCGCGCTCGAGGTCTCGGGTGTCGCGCTGCGGAGAGCGGCCGAGCACGCCCGTGACGCCGGTGTGACGGCACGATGGGTGCACGCCGAACTGACGGAGGCGGCGCCGGCAGTGCTGCCACCGGCGTCCTTCGACCTCGTCTCCGCGCAGTACCCGGCCCTGTTGCGCACCCCCGACGCCGCCGCCGAACGGGCCCTGCTCGCCGCCGTCGCGCCCGGCGGCCTGCTGCTGCTCGTGCACCACGCCGGCATGGACGTCCAGCCGGTGCACGACGGCGGCTTCAACCCGGCCGACTACGTCTGGCCCTCGATGGTCGCCGCGCTGCTCGACGACGACTGGGTGGTGGAGTGCGACGAGCAGCGCCCGCGGATCGCGCCCGAGGGCGGGGCGGGTGCGCACCACACCGACGATGTGGTTCTGCGCGCCCGCCGGCTGCGCTGATCCGAGTGGCCATCGGCTACGTGATTCGCCGTCAAGGTGTGTTCAGTGCGCTCACGGGGGTGAGACGGGCCGCGCGGATGGCCGGGTAGATACCCGCGACCACGCCGATCGGGAGGGTGACGACCAGGCCGCCCAGCCAGGCGACCAGCGGAATGGCCACCGGCCAGTGCTGGGTTGCCGCGTACCCCGCCGTGGCGAGGGAGCCCAGCAGGACACCACCGAGCCCACCGAGGGCTGCCAACAGCAGCGACTCGGTGAGGAACTGCAGGCGGATCTGGCCCCGGGTCGCGCCGAGGGCACGTCGCAGCCCGATCTCGCCCCGCCGTTCCAACACCGAGATGACCATGGTGTTGGCCACGCCGACCCCGCCGACCACGAGGGCGACCGCGCCCAGCCCCAGCAGAAGACGGTCCAGCGTGTGGCGGGTGGCACGCTGCGCGGCCAGGGCGTCCGACGGGCGCGAGACCCGGACCTCGTACGGGTTCTGGGGGTTCACGCTCGCCGGCAGGACCGTGCGGACCGCCTCGACCTGCGGCTCCGCGGAGCGCGTGTACAACATCGTGGGATGTCCGTCGAAGCCCAGATAGGTCTCGGCGGCGCCCCAGCCAACCAGGGCGGCGTTGTCCAGTTCGGGGGCGAGCGGGACGGGCTCGAGCACACCGAGGACACCGAACCACTGACCGCCCAGCCAGACCCGCAGGCCGGCCTGGTGAATCGCGAGTTTCGTGGCCGCGCGGGAGCCGAGGACGACCGCCGGCACCTTTGACGTCCCCTGGTCAAGCCAGCGGCCTTCGGCCATGGCACCGCCCACCGCCACCGGCAGCCCCGGCTGGGCGGCCAGCACCGCGATCGCGCTGGTGTTCCCGGCGTCGACGTGATCGTTGCGGTAGATCGCGGCGTTGATCCGCCCGGTCGCGGACACCGAGGACACCGGTCCTATCCGGGCCGCCATCCGAATGGACTCGGTCGGCAGGCGGGCCTTGCCTCCCAGTGCGGTCTGCCCGGGTTCGACGGTGAGCAGGTTGGTGCCGAGCGCGGCCAGCTGCCGGTCCAGGTCGGCACGGCTGGACGAGGAGACACCGAGGACGGCGACCAACGCGGCGACGCCGAGCGCGATCCCCAGGGCTGCCAGCCCGACCCGCAACGGCCGGGAGCGCAGGCCGGCGGAGCCGGTCCGGAGTGTGTCGGCAACGCCGAGCCGCGCCGGCTGCAACACCTCGGGTCGGGGTACCTCGGGCCGAGGTGTCCCAGGCTGCGGCGCCTCGGGCCGCGGCGTTTCGCGCTGGGGTGGTGTGGGCTCCATCAGACCACCCGTCCATCACGCAGCCGGATCTCGCGCGGGAGCCGCTCGGCGATGTCCCGGTCGTGCGTGATCACGACGACGGTGGTGCCGGTGGAGTGCAGATCCTGCAGGATGTCCAGCACGGCGGCCCCCGAGGCTGTGTCCAGGTTGCCGGTCGGCTCGTCCGTCAGCAGCAGGCTGGGGGCGCCGACCACCGCACGGGCGATGGCGACCCGCTGCCGCTCCCCGCCGGAGAGCTCGTGGGGCCGGTGCCGAAGCCGGTGCCCGAGCCCGACCCTTTCCAGCGCCGCCTCGGCCCGCCGGCGCCGTTCACGAATCGCGACACCGGCGTACAGCAGCCCGTCGGCCACGTTGTCCAGGCAGGGCACGCCCTCGGCGAGGTGGAAGCTCTGGAAGACGAAGCCGATGCGGCGCGCCCGCAACGCCGCCAGACGGCGGTCGGGCAGCGCGGCGACGTCGTGACCGTCCAGGTACACACGCCCGGTGGACGGCCGGTCGAGGGTGCCCATGATCTGGAGCATCGTCGACTTCCCGGAGCCGGAGCGGCCGACGACAGCCACCATCTCCCCGCGGTCGATGGTCAGGTCGACGTCGCGCAGCGCGACGACACCGCCCGCGTACAGCTTGGAGACGCCCTCCATCCGCACCACCGCGGTGGCACTCGGGCCTGCGCTCACCTCGGCACCCGCACCGGTACTCAGGTCGGTACCCGTGCCGGCGCTCACGTCGGCACCGTCACTTTCAGACCGGCCCTGACCTCGGTGCCGCTGACCTCGACCCGGCCGTCCGCGAACAGGCCGGTCCGCACCGGGATCATCCGGGTTCCGCCACCGTCGGCGACGACCTCCAGCGCGTAGCCACCCTCGATCGTCGCGAGCAGCGCCGTCACCGGAACCACCAGTACGTCCGCCCGCTCTGCCAGGACGTGCCGCAGTTTGACGGGAGCCTGGTCCAGCGCACCGACCGCACCCTGGTCGGCGATGGTCACGGTGATCGGCACCGTCGTCTGCTGTGCTCCCCCGCCACCACCGGCCCCGCCGCCACCGTTTCCGGTCCCGCCGGCGGAGCTGTCCGCGCCGGCGTCCGGCTGACTGGCCGACTGCTGGGTGCCGACGTCCGCGACGACGCCGGAGACGGCCGTGCCGGACGGCAGCACGACGTCCACCGCACCGCCGCGAACCGCCCAGGCGGTGTTCTGCGCCGGGACCTGAGCGGTCACCATCTTCGTCGTCGCGGTGCAGGTGAGGATCTGCCCGGTCGCGCTCGCGCCGAGGCGGGCCACCCGGCTGGCCACCCGGACCGGGCCGGGCCGGTAGATGACATCGGCGATCTCCACCGTGCCGGTCTGGTTGCGGTGCAGATCCCGCTGCCAGCGCCGGACGGCAGCACCCGTGTCAGCCGTGTAGCGCTCGTCGACCCGGAAGCCGGTGTACCCGAGCTCGCTCAGGTTCCGTTCGAACTGCTCGACGTCCGCGCCGACCGTGTCGGGCGCGAGCTGGCGGTACATCGGCAGCTCGCCGAACAGCAGCACCACCGGCTGTTCGTCCGCGCGCAGCAGCGGTTGGCCGCGGTCCACCGTGCCACCGGCGGCGGGCAGCCAGGTGAGGGTGCCACTCGCCCGGGAATCGACCGGCTGGGTCGGGCCGTGGCTGAGCGTTCCGTCGACGAAGGCGGTCTGTACCAGGTCGGTGCGGATGACCTCGGCGGTGTCCGTGGGCGGTGCCGCCGCGGCCGGTGCCTCCGACGACCCGCCCGACCCGACGCTCACGATCACCAGACCGCCGGTGAGGGCGAGCGCGGCCGCCGCCCCGCCCACGACCAGGCCGGTGCGTCTCCTCACCCGCCCACCGTCCCGCCGGTGCTGGACGGATTGACCTGCTGCTGGCAGGCGAGCACGGCCGAGGCCACGTTCGGGTCATCCTTGATCCGGGCGGCGAACTGGTCACTGACCCGCGATTCGCCGGTCACCGGGTCGGGGTCCGGGTAGTCCGGCACGCCGCGGCCGCGGATGCACTCCGCCAGCTTCCGCTGGTTCTCGATGGCGTCCTGGTCGGGCCGCTCCGCGTCGAAGACGGCCTGCAGCAGGGACCGGCACTTCTGCGAGGCGGCGTCCACGACCCCGAGGTTCGTCCGCACCTTGTCGATCTGCGGCATGCCTTCCTCGGTCGGCTGGTCGAGCAGGGTGACGCCGTTCGTCACGAGGCAGTCTCGATACCGCCTGATCTGGCTGTCGCGATCGGTCCCGGCGGCGGGGGCCGTCGTGGCGCCGTTCGCGACGGACGCCACCTGCGGCGATTCGCTGTCGCCTCCGCAACCGGCGGGCAGGACCAACGCGGCCAGCCCGATCACAAGCGCGGGGCCCAGCAGCGCTCTCCGCCGCCGACTCACTCCAGGACCTGGCGTGTTCTTCATGTCACGGATACAACCCGCGCGGAGATAAAGTCACCGTAAGCGACGACACTTACGCAGTTCTTATCCCGTTCTCCTCGACAATCACCGCAGCACCGCGGCCGGTCCGACGTCCGGGGTTCCAGGCCCGAGGTTCGATGTTCGAGGTTCGACGCCCGAGGGTTTCGAAGGGAGGCGCTGATGCGCGTGCTGGTTGCCGAGGACGAGCAGCTGCTGGCCGACGCGATCGCCGAGGGCCTGCGCCGCGAGGCCATCGCGGTCGACGTGGCCTACGACGGCGCCGAGGCGCTCGAACGGCTGGGGGTCAACGACTACGACGTCCTGGTCCTCGATCGCGATCTTCCGCTCACCCACGGCGATGAGGTCTGCCGTCAGGTCGTCGCGTCAGGTGCGGCGACCAGAGTGCTGATGCTCACCGCGGCGGGCGAGATCGATGATCGGGTCGCCGGCCTGTCACTCGGGGCGGACGACTACCTGCCGAAGCCGTTCGCGTTCGCCGAGTTCGTCGCCCGGGTGCGGGCGCTGGCCCGACGGGCGCGGCCCGCGGCCCCTCCGGTGCTGCACCGGGCCGGCATCGAGCTCGACCCCGGCCGCGTCCAGGCGAGCCGGGACGGCCGCCACCTCCCCCTGTCACGCAAGGAGTTCGGGCTGCTCCAGGAGCTGCTGCTGGCCGAGGGCGCGGTCGTGAGCGCCGAGCGGCTGTTGGAGAAGGTCTGGGACGAGAACATCGACCCGTTGACGAACGTCGTCCGGGTGACCGTGATGACGTTGCGGCGCAAGCTGGGTGAGCCCCAGCTCGTCGAGACGGTCGCCGGCGCGGGGTATCGGCTACGTTGACCGGGCCCGCTGCGTGGTTCGCCGGGCGGTCTGCCCGCCGGGCCGCCGGGCGGTCGGCCGTCCGCCTCCGGCTGGCGCTGATGTTCGCCGCTCTCGGCCTGGTCGTGGGCGCCTCGACCCTGCTCGCCACCTACCTGCTCGTCGAGCGTTCCATCGCGCTGCAGACCGTCGACCTCGACCCCGCCGCCGTCGGGCCCACCGCCTCCGACGAGCAGATCGAGCGGTCCAAGGCCCGGGCGGCGGAGGCGGAGCGGTCCCTCCGGCAGCAGCTACGCGCGGGGACCCTCGACCCGCTGGTCGATCGTGGGCTGGTCCTGGTCGCCGGGTTCACGGTGGCAAGTCTGGCGGTCGGCTGGTTCGCGGCGGGCACGACCCTGCGCCCGCTGCGCCCCATCATCGCCACCGCCCGCCGGGTCGCGGACGGCAACCTGCGCGAACGCGTCCCGGTGGCGGAGGACAACGGCGAGTGGAAGGAGCTCACGGTCGCGATCAACGACATGCTGTCCCGGCTCGACGCCACGTTCGCGGCGCAGCGGCAGTTCGTCGGCAACGCCTCCCACGAGCTCAAGACACCACTGGCGATCAACCAGACGCTGCTCGAGGTGGCGATGGCCCGCCCCGACGCCTCCCCCGACCTGGTGCGGCTCGGCGAGACCATGCTGGCGGTGAACGCCAGGCACGAGCGGCTGGTGGACGGGCTGCTGGCGCTGGTCCGCGCCGAGCACGGCGTGGCCGACCCGCGGCCGGTCGACGTCGCCGAGGTCGTCGAGGGCGGGCTGGTCCTGTCCCGCCCGGAGGCGGAGCGGCTGAGGCTGCGTCTCGACGCCGAGGCCCGCCCGGTGACGGTGAGCGGCGACCGGCTCCTGCTCGACCGGCTCGTGCAGAACCTGCTGCAGAACGCCATCAGGCACAACGTGGCCGGCGGCTGGCTGCGTCTCACCGCCGGCCCGATCGACGGCGCGGCCCGGCTGACCGTGACCAACAGCGGGCCGGTGATCGCCCCCAGCAGCGTGCCCGCGCTGTTCGAGCCGTTCGCCCGGGCGACGAACCGCGTCCATTCGGCCCGCGGCAGCGGCCTGGGCCTGTCCATCGTCCGCTCGGTGGCGCAGGCCCACGGTGGCACGGTGACCGCTTCCGCCCGCGCGGAGGGCGGGCTGGATGTGGTGGTGACGATCCCGGCGGCCACCAGGCAGAACCACGACGATCTCGCCCCGAGAGCACGGCCGGCACTCACCCACGACCACGACTCCGACGGGCAGTTCCCCTAGCATCTCCGTCGGACCTGGTCAAGAAACGAATGCTCGTGACTGTCACGATCCGGCCATCCCCCGAAGGATTGACCCTGTCCGACCGGACACTTTCCTAAAGGGAGACGGGAATGAAGCTCAAGCGCGCGTTCGCGGCAACATCCGTGCTCGCCACATGTCTCGCCACCGCGCTCGGGGTGGCTGCGCCGGCCGACGCGGCCACGCACAAGAACGGGGTGCTGGAGACCGGCGAGTTCGGCCTCTACTACCTGCAGAACCAGAGCGGCTACGTGTTCGACCTCTACGTGTCGGACGACAACTTCGCGGGGGACGTGTTCCCCGGCACCAGCATCTCCGCGAACGACAACACCGAGTCCTACCGGAACCGGGACAGCTACTGGTGGCACGTGTTCACGAACGCGAGCTACACGGGCTCGCACGGCTGCCTGTCCGCGGGCTACGTGGGCAACGCCTCCGCGACGTACAAGAACACGATCTCGTCGGCTTACTGGTCGTCGGCCTCCTGCTGATCCAGCGCAACGCACTGAGCCTTTTCCATCGTCGACTCGGACCTGCGGCGTCGCTGACCGTGCACCGTGGGATGGAGAAGGCTCGCCGATCGGCCTTCCGTACCGATCAACGCTCCGGCCTGGTTGCCAGGCGCGGTTCTGTGCGCCCGACCGCCTGATCGCCTGAGCACGGTCACGAAATTCGTTCCGAACGGACGGCTGCGGCCGGTCGTGCGCCGTGGCGGCTGTCGCGGCGCGGCGGCCGCAGCCGTACCGGTCCGTTCCGCCGTCCGGGAGAGCTTAGATGGCCCTGAACCGCCGGAAACCGAGAGCAGGCGCCGGTGTGGACTCCGTGCTCGCCGCGCTTGCCGTGCTCGCCGCGCTGGTGTTGCTCGCCAGCTGTGCCGGGGGAAAGCCCGACTCCGAACCAGCCGAGCCGGCCGAACCGGCGATAGGCGCGGCACCGAAACTGCTGGCCAGCTCGGGACTACGGCTCCCGGTGGAGGACTATCTGCCCACCCAGGACCAGCTCGACCGTCTCAGTCAGGCCAACCTGACGCTGATCCAGCGCTGCATGGCCCGGTTCGGCGTGCGATACGACGTCCAGCCGACGCCCGGGGGCATCTACGGTCCGGTCAGTCTCACGGACCGCCGGTACGGCATCACAGACGCCGAGCTGGCCAGAACCGCGGGGTACGGGCTCGGCGCACGGGATCCGGCGCTACAGCCGAAGCCAGCGAGGCCGGATCTTGACGCCGACGGGCAGACGGTGCTGACCGGTCAGGGCTCGTCCGTGGTCCACGGCCTGGCGGTACCAGCAGATGGCTGCCTGGGCGAGGCCGACCGGGCTCTGGTGCGGTCCGTCCCGAAGCCCGACGACCTGCGCCGCGGCAACAACCTGCAGATGGGAACCTTCGAGGTGACCAAGAGGGACAGCCGGGTCCGAGCGGTCTTCGTCGCCTGGTCGGCCTGCATGAAGGAGGCCGGTTACCACTACGCCGACCCGTTGGTCGTCGCCGGCGATCCGGCCTTCACCTCGCCGCCGAGCACCACCCAGATCGCGGTGGCGCTCGCCGACATCGCCTGCAAGGCCCGGACGAACCTGGTCGGCGAATGGTTCACCGTGGAGTCCGCGTACCAGCGGCGTGCCATTGATGCGGATCCCACCGGTTTCGCGAGAACCCGGGCCGCGCTCGCCGCGAGGGACCGGACCGCGACCGAGGTCGCCCAGTAACGCCGGACCACCACCTCCGCGCACGAACATCCGCACTTGGACGCCGACGCGCTCACCTCCATGTACGCACGTCCATGGAGGTCCATGCATGTTCCACGCGCGCCACGGGCCAGCATCGGCCCGTGGCGCCTTTGTCGACCGGTCAGACGACCGGCCACTCCAGCTGAAGGCCCAGCCGTACCAGCTCCGCCGTGTTGACAGCTCCGGTCTTCGCCCGAACCCGGCGCATATAGGTGTCCACGGTGGCCACCGTGATACCGAGCCGTCGACTGATCTGCAGATAGGTGTGGCCGCGGGCGAAGCTCGCCAGCACGGCCCTTTCTCGATGAGACAGCGAAGCAGTTTCCGTCAAGGCTTCTCCCCGTGTGTCCTACGTCACCGATCGCGGGCTGCGGCACGATCGAACATCGGCACCCAATCGGCCCGCAGATTCATGCGCCGGCTATGACCTGGAAAGTCTCCACTGCAGACGTCACCATCGGGGCGGCGTCCACGACGGCGCCGATCAGCTCGCACCACTCGATCAGGATTGATCCTCGCCGATTGTTCGGACGGAGACATCAGGGATAGCACTGAAGACCGCGAACACAAAGATGACAGGACCCAGAAGGCAGAACACGTATTTCCATGGAGACCGGGCGGCACATCCAGGTCATCCTTACCCAAACCGATTCACGCCGATTCACGCCGAGCAAACCGAGCCACGCGGGTCACCGCGGATCAGCTGGCCGGATGGTGCCCGGTTGCCTCAAGATAGGCGAGAACAGCCAGCACCCGGCGGTTGTCCGCGCGCTGAGGCTGCAGGCCGAGCCGGGTGAAGATGCTGCGCACGTGGGACTCGACCGTTCGAGGAGTGAGGGCGAGCCGATCACCGATGGAGCGGTTGGAACGCCCCTGGGCAATCAGGGCGAGCACTTCACGTTCACGATCGGTCAGCGCGTCAAGGGGATCCGGTCGATGTTCGCCCGGCCCGACCAGCAGCCCCACGGCATCATCATCGACATCCGACTGCACCACGACGTCGTAGCCGAAACAAACAAGCAGCTCCGCCACCGCCTCGAGCAGAACGGCCGCGTCATCGGCCGGCACGACCCGAAGCCCGATGGATGAAGCCACATCCCACTCCGGACGCCGCCGCGGAGAGCCCTCCTGTTGCCCTGGCCTCGTCACAGCGACGCGGCGGCGGGGAGGCAGACCCCGACGAAACCGCCGGGAAACAGCTCGAACATTCCCGTTAAACGCGAGACGAAAGTCGACATCAACCGTGAGCAGATAGACCGATGGCAAGGAATTAGAAAGTTTTCCGCCACACCATCGGAGCCCACCGAGTGAGCGTGTCAGAACTCTCTGCGACTGTCAACCGGATTGCATCGAAGACACCGTCGAAGCTCAGCCGGTGACCGTCGCCGTCAATCGAGCGAGCCGGCCAGCAGGCCGGCGACCAGCTGCCATAACCACCCGGAACACCGAAATATTTCGGGATGAAAATATCCCGGGCGCACCGGTGAACAATGGGCGACGGCGCCGGACCGGAATTCAGGCCACCGATATACCGGCCAGCCGTGCCAGCCCTGGCCGTGGTGGAACAGCACACCCGGCAGGGAACGCTCCACCGCCGCGCCACCGGCTTCGGCGGTGCTCCAGGCGGCACCGGATCGTCCGCGACACCTTCGGCGGCCGGGGCGAGAACCACCCCGGCACCGCGGCCCAGGTCGGCGCCCACCGGACCAGCCGGGCGGGGCGGCGGGTCGACACCGGCTCAGCAGCCACCGACCGTCTGGGCGCCGGCAGTGGCTCCGACGACGTCCAGCGCCGTCCTCCCGCACTCTCCTACATGGCCCCCGCCTGCCGGCTGATGCCGGGCACGCACCCCGTGGGCGGGGCTGTCGGCGGGGGCCCGCGAGCGGGGCCGGTCAGCCGCCGATGGCGACGACCTCCTCCTCGTTCTCGCCGGGCTGGCGCACCTGGCCCGGCAGGACGACGGCGGTGATCACGGCGGCGAGGATCATGATTCCCGCGCTCCACCAGAACACGGTGGTGTAGCTCTCCAGCGAGGCGAGCACCGGCAGCATCGGGCCGGGCGCGTGCGAGTCGACGTAGTTGTCGGCGGCGGTGGCCGCCATGGTGCTCAGCAGCGCGGTGCCGACCGAGCCGCCGACCTGCTGGACGGTGTTGACCATCGCGGACGCGGCACCGGCGTCCTTGGCCTCGACGCCCGCGGTGCTCAGGCTCATCGCGGAGGCGAAGACCGCACCGATACCAGCCCCGAAGATCATGGTCGGCGGCAGGACACTGCCCAGATACGTCGAACCGAGATCGATGCTGGTGAGCATCCACAGACCGACGCCCGCGATCGCCAGGCCAGGGGCGATGATGTAGCGCGGCCCGACTCGCTGCGTGAGCACCGCCGACCCGAACTGCGCCGAGATCATGAGCGCGGCCGTCATCGGCAGGAACGCGAGGCCCGACTTCACCGCGCTGAACCCGAGGTTCTGCTGCAGGTAGTAGGTGAGGAAGAGGAAGACCCCGAACATGCCGGCGCCCGACATGAGCATCGCCACCAACGACCCGCCACGGTAGCGGTCGAGCACGACACGCAGCGGGAGAACCGGCTGCGCGACCCGCTGCTGGACGACGACGAACGCGATCAGCAGCACCGCCGCGGCGGCGAGGCAGCCGATCGTCACCGGGTCGGACCAGCCGTCGGTCTCCGCCCGCGAGAACCCGTAGACCAGGGCGAACAGGCCGGTGGAGACGAGCACGATGCCCGGGATGTCGATCCTCGGCCGCTCCTGCTCCATCTCGTGGCGCAGCCACAGGGCGCCGCCGACGAACGCCACCGCGGCGAAGAAGAGGTTCACGTACATGCACCAGCGCCAGGACAGGTACTCGGTGAGCACGCCGCCGAGCAGCAGCCCGATGGCCGCGCCGCCACCGGCGATCGCCCCGTAGATGCCGAACGCCTTGGAGCGTTCCTTCACGTCGGTGAAGGTGGTGCTCAGGAGCGCCAGGGCGGCCGGGGCGAGGAGAGCGCCGAAGGCACCCTGCACGACCCGGGCCGCCACCAGCATGGCGAAGCTGGTCGCCGCGCCCCCGACGGCCGAGGCGACGGCGAACCCGATCAGACCGAGCAGGAACATCCGCTTGCGCCCGTACAGGTCAGCCAGCCTGCCGCCAAGCAGCAGCAGGCTGCCGAAGGCGAGCGCGTAGCCCGTCACGATCCACTGGCGCTGGTCGTTGCTGAAGTCCAGTGCCTGCTGGGCCGACGGCAGCGCGATGTTCACCACCGTCCCGTCCAGGACGACCATCAGCTGGGCCAGGCCGAGCACGCACAGCACCCACCAGCGCTTGTCGTTGAGGCTGGCGGAGCCCCCGTCCGCCCGTGGCGGCGCCTGTGCTGCGACGCCGGCTTCCGTACCTGTTAGCGACATGACCATCCCGCCTGATCGAAGTGGACATCACTGGTCCGCTTCAGCCAAGCTAACGGAAGCGGACACCTCCGGTCCACTTGTGAAGTGGTGGCCTTGTTCACGACGAGCAGCACACTGATCGACAGATCGGTCGTGCTGGGCCCAGCCCCGGGTCCGTAGAACTCGACGCACCACCGCCTACCGACCCACCCGCTACACCGGGTAGCTAGCCTTACGACATCGACCCCACCCGCGGGAGTGAATGCACCCATGTCCGCCACACCTACGGTCAGCGGCTCCGACGCTCCGCGTGCACGTAAGGATGCGGTACGCAATCGCGCCATCCTGCTTGAGACCGCCGACAGACTCATCGCCATCCGCGGACTCGACGTCACGTTCCATCAGCTCGCCGCCGCGGCAGGCATGGGGGTCGGCACGGTCTACCGGCACTTCGCCGACAAGGAAGCACTGCTCGGCGCCCTGATCGAGCAGCGGTTCGACACCGCGCGCGACATCATGCTCGCGGCCGAGCAGGTCTCCGACCCGATCGAGGCATTGCGCGCGGCGATTGTTCGCACCTGCGAGTACCACTTCTCCGACCGTGCGCTGTGGCAGGCGATGATGTCCGCCGCCAAACGAAACCAGGAGCTCGCGCGCGAGCGGTTGCTGCCGGTCATCACGCGCATCGTGGCCCGAGCCAGGGCCAGCGGTCGCCTTCGAGATGACTTCACCGCCACCGACTTTCCAATGATCTTCCTGCTTACGGGAAATCTCGGCTACCCCGTCGACATACGCCCCGATCTCTGGCGGCGCTACGTCGAATCCATCATCGACGGCTTCATGCTCCAGGACTCCGACCGCGTGGGTACGGCCGCACCTGCGGCACCGACCGAGGACGAGGTCGAAAGAATACTGTCCCGCATTGAATGATCCACCGGGATTCCGCGCCGCCACACAGCGCCAGTAATTCACCCCAACAGGCGCAAACAGGACGCGAGCCGGTTTGACGATCCGCAAGAAACGAGGATTTCGGTTGTTGTAGCAGCCGAAATCGTCATTTCTTGCTCGACAGCGACAGCAACAGCAACAGCAACAGCGACAGCGACAGCGACAGCGACAGCGACAGCGGATGGAAGCCGAAACCCGGGGATCCGCGACAGGCTCGCCCGGCGACCGAAAGTCCCCCAACGCCACCCAGCCCATGTGGATCTTCGACGCTACGGCGCATCGGCGTCGGGCGTTCACCCTGGTCGCCAACATGATCACGATCCACGGCGGATGACGGCCCGGCCACGGACGACCAACCTGCCCCGAAGGGCCCCGACCACATCCCGGACACCTGCGACAGGCTTCTCATTTATCCAACCGCATTCACCCGCCGACACCCGATCCAGAAGATCACAGCAACATCCTCATCACCTGAATTTAACGGCATGCCGGAATGTCGCGGATCAGACGATGCCGAGGCGTGGAACCCGTACAGGCCAAGCCGATCCTAATGCCATGTTCTGGACATTTACGCGCCCCGCGCACGGAACCCCCAGAAGGCAGTCGATTTCTCACGGGTGGGCCGAGCCAGCCACCAGGCGGTGCATTCGAACAAAAGACGAGATGGGAGGATGCCGCCGAACACCGAGAGGAGATCGTGTGGTGGACCAGGCCCGGCCCGAGGACACAAACAGTACGGATGACCACGACGTCACGTCCTGGGCGGTGGAAAACGGCTTCGTGCGGCCTCAGTTGTCAGGATTCAGCGGGAGCGCCACCTCCCTGTCCAGGGCACCCGCTTTTTCCACTGTTCCAGGCGCTTCCGCCGGACCCGCAGCGGTCAACACCACGACTCCGGCAGCTCCCCCCATTCCCGTGCAGCGGTCCACCGCACAGGGGCCCACCGCACAGGGGTCCACCGCACCGGGGTCCAACCTGCGGACGTCAATCGCGACACGCCCCGCGGCACGCCGCGCCACCGCGCTCGAAACCCTCGCCGGTCCCGCGCCGCTGACGGAGGACGACACCTGGCAGCGGGTGCCCGTCGGACGGCTCACGGCCGCCACCGGGCCCGGCCTGGCGATCGCGGTCATCCTGATCGGCGCCGGGTACCTGACCTGGCGAGCCGGCACCCTGGGCGGCTCCGGGGTGACCGGGTTCCTCTTCTACTGCGCGGAGGTCGCCAGCTACCTCACGATCGTGTGGACGGCGCTGATGACATCCCGGATCCGGCCCGGACGGGTGCGGCGCCCGCCCATGCCCACCGGCACCCTCGACGTCTTCGTCACCGTCTGCGGCGAGCCGGTGGAGATCGTCGAGGCGACGCTGCGGGCCGCGCTGGCGATCGACTACCCGCACCGCACCTACGTGCTCAACGACGGCCGGATCGCCCGCAGGGAGAACTGGCGCGAGATCGACGAGCTCGCCGCCCGGCTCGGGCTGACCTGCTTCACCCGCACGACCGGGGCGAAGGGCAAGGCGGCCAACCTCAACCACGCCCTCGCGCGCACCGGCTCCGAGGCGATCATGACGCTGGACGCCGACCACATCGCCGTCCCCGACCTGGCGGAACGGGTCCTGGGCTACCTGCGCAACCCACAGGTCGGCTTCGTCTGCACCGAGCAGCGCTTCGACGTCGGCCGGTACGACGTCCTCAACAACGCCGAGCCGATGCTGTACCGGGCGGTGCAGCCGGCGAAGGACCGGGACGGTGCGGCCTCCTCCTGCGGAAACGGCACCCTGTACCGGCGGTCGGCCCTGACGTCCGCCGGCGGGTTCAGCGAATGGAACATCGTGGAGGACCTGCACACCTCCTACGAGCTGCACTCCCGCGGCTGGCGCAGTGTCTACCACCCGGAGCCGGTCTCCGTCGGCATCGCGCCGGCGACCGCCGCCGAGTACGCCAAGCAGCGCAGCCGGTGGGCGATGGACGGGCTACGCCTGCTGCTGTTCGACAACCCGCTGCGCAAGCCGGGACTGACCGGCTGGCAGCGCGCCCACTACCTGCACACCGGCGTCGGCTACCTGGTGGCGTGCGCGCAGATGATGTTCCTGCTCGGGCCGCCGATGAACGCGCTGGCCGGGGTGCAGATCGCCGCCGGGGTCTCGCTGACCGACTACGTGCTGCACGCCCTGCCCTACCTGGTCGGGTCGATGCTGGTCGTCGCCCGCCACACCGGCCTGCGCGGCGCGCACCGGACGATCGCCAGCACCCTGTTCAACGCGCCGCTCTACGCGCTGGCCTTCGTCCGCGTCGTGCTCGCCGGGCGCCCCGAATCCGGGGCCACCGCAAAGACCGCACTGCCCCGGATGTCGTTTCTGCTGCTCCCCCAGGCCCTGTTCGCCGCCGCGCTGATCGCCACCATCGTCGTGGTCGGGCTCGACCCGGACGTGGCCGACCTGTCCGCCCTGGTGTGGGCGGGTGCCCTGCTGGCGATGATCGCCGGGCCGCTGTCCGCGCTCTCGGAACGATCCTCGGCGGTCGAGCGGGCGCAGCTCCCCATCCGGGCCGCCATCGCGGTGACGGTGCTCGGCCTCGCCACGACAGCCCTGCTCACCAGCTGACCTGAGGGCCTGGGGGGACGTCCTTCCCGAGGCGGGGGCGGTTGCCCGTGGCTCGGGCACGGGGTGCCTACGGCTGCAGTGCCCGGCGCAGGAAGGCGGCCTGGTGGGCGAGGGCGGCTTCGTGCCACGGCTTGCCGGCGTGCAGGTCGAAGTGGTCGCAGGGGTAGTGCCGTACCTCGGCCCGGCCGCGGAAGGCGGCCTTCGCGGTCGCGTACGGCGGTGCGGCCCGGTCGAAGTCGGCTATCTGGACCAGCCAGCGGCTGCGCAGCGCCGAGGCCGCCGTCCGGCCCGGTCGGAACGGCCCGATCTCGCCGCCGAGGGTGGCCGCGACCTCGTTACGCCACGTCGGGCCGGCGATCGCCAGGTAGTCGTCGTAGTAGCCGGGCGGGGTCAGCGCCGCCGACCGGCCTGGCGGCCCGACCACCGGGATCATCGGCGCGGGGCGGCCGACCAGCCCACCCAGCCGGGCGGCCAGGGAGGTGGCGGAGGTTCGGGCCACCATCAGCGGCGGCTGGGTCCGGAACGCGTACAGCGCGGCGGCCGGCCCGTCCAGCAGCGGGACCATGGAGATGACGGCGGCGATGTCGGCCCGGCCGGCGGCGACCTGCAGCACGGTGCCACCCGACAGCGACTCCCCCCACAGCACCAGCCGGGACGGGTCGACGCCGGGGGTCCCGGCCGCCACGGTCAGCGCGGCCCGGTAGTCGTCCGCCTGCCTGGCGAGGGACACCGTCTGACGCGGGCCTCCGCCGCTCGCGCCGAAACCGCGGTAGTCGAAGGTGAGGACGTCCAGCCCGGCCGCGGCGAGACCGACGGCGAACGGTTCCAGGCCGGAGTCCATGGTACCGGCCAGCCCGTGGGCCATCACCACGGCGGGCCGGCCGGAATCCGTCGCCAGACTGTCGTCGGCGGCCCGGAACCACCAGGCCGCGCAGTCCGCGTCCCCGGAACGGAACGTGCGTTCCTCGTAGGTGAGCTGCGAGTTGGTCATCTGCGGTCCGATCGTTCGTGGCCGGCCTCCGTCACCCACCCGCCTCCGCCGGCAGCGGTGGCGGTGGCGGTGGCGGCAGAGGCGGGGTGGCGGTGGCGGCGGCGGCGGCGAGCCGGGTATGGCTAGGGGCGGGTCACTTCGTCGGGATAGGGGGCGGGATCGGCGTCGGCGTCGGCGTCGGCTTCGGGGCCAGAGCCGGGCCCGGGATCGGGATCGGTGCCGTAGATCGTGCGCAGCCAGATCGCCGTCAGCGCCTCGGCGCGCTGATCCGCGCTGAGCGGACCGCCCGTGCTCAGCTGCTCGAGACTGCGCTCGTTGAGCTCGAGCAGAACGGTGACGAGCGCCCGGCTGTCCGGCCCGGCGGAGGCGGTGCCGGCGGCCCGCTCCGCGTCGATCATTTCCGCGAGCGGGCCGATGAACGACTCCCGGTACTCGTCCCACAGCCTGCGGACGGTCTCGCTGCGCTGGCGGGCGACCAGCATTCCCTGGATCAGGTGCCTGTGCTTCTCACCACTGGTGAGCACCGCCCGGATCGTCCTGCCGATCCGTTCCCTCGGTGGCCCGCCGGTGGTGATGAGGGCGTGGGTGGCGGACAGGACCTCCTGGTAGACGTCCGAGCCGAGCGCGGCGGCGCAGGCCGCCTTGTCCTCGAAATAGAAGTAGAACGCGGACCGGCTGACCCCCGCCTCGGCGGTGATCGCGGCGACGTTGATCTCGTCGAGGTCGCGTTCCTTGAGGAGTTCGTCCAGCGCCCGCATCATCGCGGCCCGGCGCTGGTCACCGCGCTGGGGCGCGCGCCGGTCGAGCGGATCGCCGACGCCGACCTGTTCACCGCTCAACTCAGGGCCGTCGCCGCGGTCAGCGGGACCGGGCCCTCGGCGAGTGCCCGGCGCCGGCCCCGCGGCAGCTCCCTGGTGCGCATGTCGTGCTCGTAGAGGAAGTAGTCCACCTGCTGAGTGTGCCGTGGACGGTCGACCATCCGGCCGATGTACTTCTGCTCGTCCGCCGTGATCACCTGGTCCATCTCGGTGTCGGACGGCGGGCGGTACTGGCCGGCCGCGTAGGCGGCCACCAGGCGCGACTGGCACTCGACGAACGGGAAGAGGGTCGGCGTCGACTGGGCGAAACCGACGAACGCGAGGTCGGGCAGCCCCGGCAGGAGGATCCGCTTGTACAGGCGGATCCGGTTGTCGGGCGCGCTGACGAAGTCCTCGTCGAAGAACGGGAACGTGATGTTGTAGCCGGTGGCGTAGATGATGATGTCGAACTCGCCGGACGTCCCGTCCTCGAAATGGACGGTTGATCCGTCCAGCCGGCTGACGTTCGGCTTCGGGGTGACGTCCCCGCTGGAGAGACGGACGGGGAGCTCCGCCGACTGCGTCGGATGGGCGTCGAAAAGGCGGTGTTTCGGGGCCGGCAGCCCCCACCGCTCGGGCCGCCCCGCCGACTGGATGTTGAAGAAGTGGAGCACGTTTCGCTGCCAGTTCAGCGGCACGTACGGAAGGGTGCGGTAGAGCTTGTCCCCCGGCTGGCCACCGACGAGCTTCGGCACGATCCAGGCGCCGGACCGGGTCGAGATTGTCACCTGGTTGCGCAGCGTTCGGGACGACAGCTCGACGGTGATGTCGGCGGCGCTGTTGCCGATGCCCACCACCAGGATGCGTGAGTCCTTGAACCGCAGCGGGTTCTCCGGGTCGATGTAGTGGTGGGAGTGCAGGGTCTGGCCAGTGAACGTGCCGGGGAAGTCGGCGTAACGCGGGTCCCAGTGGTGGCCGTTGGCGACGACGAGGAAGTCGAACGTACGGGTGCTCCCGTCGGCGGTGGCCAGCCGCCAGCCGCCGCCGTCGAGATGCTCCGCGTGCGTCACACCGTTCTCGAACTCGATTCGCTCGCGTAGCCCGAACGCGTCGGCGTACCCGTCCAGATAGTCCTTGATCTGGGTGTGGTGCGGGAAGTCCGGATAGTCGTCCGGCATCGGGTAGTCCCGGAACGAGAGCCGGTGCCGCGAGGTGTCGATATGCAACGAGCGGTAGGCACTGCTGTGCCCGTTCGGGTTCCCGAAAGCCCAGTTGCCACCGAGGCGGTCGGACGACTCGAAACAGGTGTACGGCACTCCGTAGTCGCCGAGCATCTTGCCGGCGGTCAGGCCGCTGATGCCCGCGCCGATAACCGCCGTGCGAGGCCCGTTCATGGATTCCTCCAGGGGACTGGACAGAGGTGCCGGGCACAGACTAGGAACTGACCTGACACATGTCAACAAAAGCTGACACGCGTGAGGGGTGACGGTGGAGCCGACCGTGGAGACAGCGGTGGAGACCGGGGCGCAGCAGGATCCGCAGGCCGGGACTCCGGCAGGCACGCAGGCAGGCACGCGCGCTGGCACGCAGGCAGAAGCAGGCGGTGACGGAGGCGGGCGCGAAGCCGGTCGGGTCGCGGTCGTCCTGGGCGGTGCCTCCGGCATCGGTCGCGCCACCGCCGAGGTCTTAGCCGCACACGGCTACCAGGTCGTGGTGGCCGACCGTGACGGCACGCTGGCGGCGGAGGTCGCCGGCGGACTGGGCAGGCCACATGAGAGCGCCACCGCCGACGTGACCGACGAAGCATCGGTCGCGGGCCTGTTCGACGGGGTCCACGACCGGCTCGGCCGGCTGGACGCCGTCGTCAACAGCGCCGGCATCGGCAGCCTCGGCCTGATCGCCGACCAGTCGCTGGAGGAGTTCCGCGCCGTCGTCGACGTCAGCCTCACCGGCGGCTTCCTCGTCGCCAAGCACGCCGGGCGCCACCTCGGCCGCGGCGGGGTGCTGGTGTCACTGTCGTCGCTCAACGCCCGCCAGCCCGGCGTGGGCCTTGCCGCCTACTGCTCGGCCAAGGCGGGGCTGTCGATGCTCACCCAGGTCGCCGCCCTGGAGTTCGCCGAACGAGGCATCCGGGTCAACGCGATCGCGCCCGGCCTGGTCACCACCCCGCTGACCGCCCCCGCCGCCGCAATCCCCGGCATCACCGAGGACTACCTGGCCAACACCCCGCTGGGGCGGGCCGGCACACCGGAGGAGATCGCGCAGGCCGCCCTCTACCTGTGCTCGGACGCCGCAGCCTGGATCACCGGGGAGATCCTGGACATCAACGGCGGCGCGCACATGCTCCGCTACCCGAACATGCTCACCCACCTCGCCCGCGCGTTCGGGGACAGCTGAGATGGCCGCGGACGGAGGGAACCCCGCCGGGAGCCGTGCGGGGCGGCTTGCCGGCACAACGGCACTGGTCACCGGCGGCGGGTCGGGAATCGGTGCCGCCCTGTGCCGCGCCCTGGCCGGCGCCGGCGCGACCGTGATCTGCACCGACCTGGACGAGGCCGCCGCGGCCCGCACCGCGGGCGACCTGCCCGGCGCCCGCTCCGCCCGGCTCGACGTCACCGACGCGGCGGCGGTCGAGCGGACGGTCGCCGACGTCGTGGCCCGAGACGGACGGCTCGACCTGCTGGTCAACAACGCCGGCATCGTCTTCGGCGGCGAGACGACGGAGCTGACCCCCGCCCAGTGGAACCAGATCATCGACGTGAACATCCGCGGGGTGGTGCACGGTGTCACCGCGGCGTACCCAAGGATGATCGCCGCCGGCGGCGGGCACATCGTCAACGTGGCCTCGCTGGCCGGCCTGGTCGCCTCCGGTCTGCTGACCAGCTACGTGATGACCAAGCATGCCGTCGTCGGGCTCTCCCTCGCGCTGCGGGCCGAGGCGGCCGCGCACGGCGTGGGCGTGACGGTCGTCTGCCCGTCCAGCGTCGACACGCCGATCCTCGACAAGGGCGCGATCGGGAGCTTCGACAGCCGGGATCTCTTCCTGAAGGACCAGGGCATCCGGAAGCCCTACGACGTCGACCAGCTGGCGGCGGACGTGCTGGCCGCCGTCGCCGCCGACCGGGCCCTGCTCATCGCGCCCCGGTCAGCCCGGATGGCCTGGCGCTTCCACCGGCTCGCACCCGGACTGCTGCGCCGCTCGGCGGTGCGTTGGGTCGCCAACCAGCGCAGCCGGGCCGCCGCCCACGCGGCCGGCCGTTGACGGAGCCCGCAGCGCCACCGGGGCTGCGGGGCTGGCGGGCAGCGCAGCCCCGCCAGCCCCGGTGGCGCGATGATGGACCCATGCGCACGCAGAGTGGTTCCGCTTTGTCAGCACGCAAGGGCTCACGGCTGTCGATCGGCTCGGAGGACTCCGTCCTGTGCCTGTGGTCGAAGGGCTCCGTGCTCTCGATCGGCTCGATCGGCTCGGTTCTGTCCATCGGCTCGATCGGCTCGGCCGTGTCCGTCCTGAGCGTCGGTTCCTGGGCGAGCTTCGGCTCGGTGATGAGCGCCGCGTCAGGCTGGTCGGTGATGTCCTGGCGGGCCCGGTGGTCAACCCTGACGGGCGGCCCCGCGGAACCGACGTCGGGCAGCCACTCCTGACCTCGACCGACCTCGACTCGACCAACCGCCAACGCGACTCGACGCGGTGCGGGCGGCGCGGCGCAGCGCGGCGCAGCGAAAGAGCAGGCTCAGGCGACGGCGAGGATCTCGCCGTTCGGGATCGTGATCGACGCTCCGGGCGTGGCTGCCCACGCACGCCACGCCCGCGAGATCCGCTCCAGATCGGCCTGGCTGGCAAATCCGCCGGCCAGGGCCTGGGACGCCATGTCCGAGCGCAGGATCCGCTCGGCCCACATCTGCCCCCACCAGCGCCGATCGGCCTCTGATTCGTACACCCAGTCGTCGTTCGTCGCCGCGACCTCGGTGAACCCGGCGTCGCGCGCCCACTGCGCCAGGTGGCGCCCCGCATCCGGTTCCCCGCCGTTCGCCCGCGCGGTACGCAGATACACATCGAGCCACTCGTCGAGCTCGGGCGGCCTCGGCGTCCACACGAAGTCGCTGTAGCTGCCGTCCCGAGCGGCGACGAGACCACCAGGACGGCACACCCGACGCATCTCGCGCAGCGCGAGCACCGGGTCTGCGACGTGCTGAAGAACCTGATGGGCATGCACGACGTCGAACGAATCATCGTCGAACTGCAACGAGTGGACGTCGGCCACGGCGAAGACGATTCCGCCGGCGGCAGTCCCGCCGCGACGGGCAGCCTCCGCCCGGGCCAGCTCCAGTACGGACTCGCTGATCTCCACCGCCGTGACCTGCCCGGGCGCCACCCGCTCGGCCAGGTCGACGGTGATCGTGCCCGGCCCGGCGCCGATGTCGAGCAACGTCATCCCGGGCCGCAGCGCCGGCAACAAGTAGGCCGCCGAGTTCTCGGCCGTGCGCCAGCGATGGGACCTGAGCACCGACTCGTGATGGCCGTGTGTGTAGGTGTTCGCGGGTGTCGTCATCGCACCTCGCCCTTCTCGCTACGGATCGATCCGTCTCCACGCCGAGCCTATCTCATAGTTCGAAACTATGATCCCAATATTTGAGACGACGACAGGGCGAGCGCGATTCCCGAGCTTCGGCCTACCGCCGCTACCGAGCAGGACCTACGGGCCGCGGTCGCCAGGAAGCCCGTCGCGGACCGAAATCGATCAAGGTCGCTGGTCGCTGGTCGCTGGTCGGGGAGGTTCGCACTCCACGAACACGGCCGGACCTCCGCGCACCCGATACCTCGGCGCCCGGTAACCGGATAGCCCGGCAGCCCAGTTTGGCGAGTCGCAAGAGTGAACGATTTTGGTCGTTCCGACGAACGAAATCCTTCTTTCTTGCGGGTCGCCAGGCGACTCTGCACCCCTTTTGCGCCCCTTGAGGTGAATTACCGGTGCACGCGCGGCGGTGCGGGATCCTTGATGGGTGGCCGTGCGGGTGGGGTTCGCATTCCGTCAACACGGCTCCGTCAGGCCCGTGCAGGTAGCCGGGATCCGCCGCGTCTCAGAATTCCGCCACGGGCCTCCGGAACAACCAGGATCCTAAGCCCGGGCTGTCACCGTGGCTGCGGCTGCCGACGAGCAGGATCTGAGGACTACGGTCGCCAGAACGACGAACACCCTCCGCTCCTCGGACTCGTCCCGTCGTCGATCACGAATCTGGGCGTGCTGGTGGAGGGTGAAACCGAGGGGGACGAGCCAGCACCACAGGCCAGCCAGCACCGCAGGCCGGATCAGACGCAGGCCGGATCAGACGCAGGCGACCCGGTCGCTGCGCCGGCCCTCGATGTCGCCACCGCTCACCGCGCTCGTGCACTGGGTGAAGATGACAAGGACCAGGTCGGGAGTCCGGGTACCACCGGCCAGCACCTGAACGCTCTGGCTCCGCCCGGTGAAGGTCACCTTTGTCCGCCCCTCGGAACCGGCCTCCTGGAAGAACTTGTAACCGGCACCAGGCAAAGCCGCGCGATAGTAGGCGACGGCCGCGGCGGGAGCTATTCGCTCAAGCCTGATGGTCGCGTCGGTCGCCTTTGCCTCGGAAACCGTCACGGTCGCTCCCGGCGGGATAGGAAAATCCGCGGGAACAATTGTTCCAGCGAGCGGACCGGTTCCCGCGTCCCCCGCCGACTGCGTCGCCGCGCCGCCCCCGGCACCTGGCGCCGCGACCGGATCCGCGGCCGCCGCCGCGGCGGCGGCTGACGGTGACGAAGCACCTCCGGCCAGCTCAACGGGTATGTCGGTCGCCCAGGCACCTGGCGATGTGGTGACGGTGCCGGCCCCGTCGGCCTCGCCGGACCCGGCCGATCCGCCGCCGCAGGCACCCGTCGACAGCACCAGGCCCACTCCGATGGCCGCAGCCATCACACGGAGCGCGCGCACCATTACCTTCATCATATTCCCCCCGTGACCCGACCATGCTGTCAGCGCTCAGCAAAGTCGACACGGCCGAAAATACACCGTTCCATGGAAAGCCCCGCCGGCGCCGTTCGCCGTTCGCGTTGTCGGCGGCGGTCGGGCACGCGCCGCCGCCGCCTCGTCTATCGCGCCATCAGCACAGCGGAACCCTGGTATCGACCCAGACGGTGTTCGACGGGCCGGAGGTCTGGCCGTTGTTGTAGAAGCCGTCCGCGTCGGAGTAGTACGCGTTGTTCCACGGCGACGATGCGATCCTGTACCACCAGTCGTTCCCGTTCGGGGTGACGTAGCCACGCACCCGGCAGGACACCTGCACCGTCTGGTGGTACCCGATGTCCGGGCCGCGCGTACCACCAGCGGTCTGGTAGTTCGTCCACGTGTGCCCGCCGTGGTTGGACGTCTCCGAGTAGGTGGACGGCGCCGGCGGCACGGTCGTCGGCGCCACCGTCGTCGGCGCCACCGTCGTCGGCGCCACCGTCGTCGGCGACAGGGACGGGCTCGGCGACGGCGGCGTCGTCCGCACCGGCGGAGCCGTCGACGGGGTCGGGGTCGGAGTCGGAGTCGGAGCAGGCGGCGTCGTCGTCCGCACCGGTGAAGTCGTCGACCGGGTCGACGTCGGCGACGTCGGCGACGTCGGCGACGCGCCGGGTGTTGTCGGGCGGGCCGACGACGGCTGCTGCTGCGTTCCGGTCGGCAGCTGCGCGGGCGGCGACGACGGGAGGGCGGCCGTCCGCGGCCGCACGGTGATGGAGACCTGCTCCGTGGCAGTACCACCGCCGACGAGCTGGGCGCTGACGCTGACGGTGTAGGTCCCGGCCGCGGCCCAGGAATGGGTGACGTCGAGACCCATCCCGTTCGCGCCGTCGCCGTAGTACCAGCTGGCACTGGCCACCGGTGCCGTGTCGCCCAGTGGGACGACCCGCAGGGTCACCGTGCTGTCAGTCGTGACCTGCTGGGCGGTCACGCGGATCTCAACACCGGACCGTGCGGGCGGCCGCGCCGAGGTCGGCGGCGCAGCGGTCGGCGGCGCAGCGGTCGGCGAGTTGCTGACCTGCGGCGCTGTGCGCGGCTGCGGCTCGGAAGCCTGCGTCGAAGGGGACGAGGACGGCACCACCGGCACGACCGGCCTCGACTCGGCGGTACGCGTCGGCTGGGGCGTCCGCGCCGGGGCGGAGGTCTGCGCAGGCTGTGACGGCTGTGCCGGAGGGGATGTCTGCGCCGGGGGCGGCGTCTGCGCCGGGCCGGACGGCGTGTTCGCGGCGACGCCGGCTGCGCCCCGGTCGAACTCGTGTGCCTCGGAAGCGGTGCCGTCCGCGCGGATGACACCGGCGATGTCACGATTACGGTCGTTGTAGAACATCAACGTGCCCTGCGCGACCAGCTCGAGCGCGGCACTCGGCCCGTGCACCACTTCCGAGCGGGCCAGAACCCGCGGGCGGGCCGGGTCCGTCGTGTCCACGACGATGATCGCACCGGTGGTCAGATCGGGGATGAACACGCGCCCCGCCGCATCCTTCGGCTGCCCGAGCGTGTGACCTTCGGGTGCGATCGACAGTGCCGCCGTGGCGCAACCGCCCGCCGCGACGTCACTGACCACCAGCACCCCCCGCTGGCTGTTGACCAGGTAGAGCGCCGTCCCCCGGCTGGAGCCGATGACCTCGACCGTCCGCAGATCGGACAGCGGCTCGACGCATGTGTGCTCGTCGCCGAGGCCGTCCGCCCCGATCGTTCGCACCGTGCCGGCGGCGAAGTCGACGAGGTAGGGCCTGCCTGCCACCGTCACCAGCTGCACCAGCGCCGGGTTGCTGACCACGTTCCGCCAGACGCGGGTGCCGGCGGCGTCGATTCTGACGAGCCCGCCGGTGCCGTCGACAGCCCAGAGCCGTGCCTGGCCGTCGGCACCCGCCGAGGCGTCGCTGATCGTCGCCCCTTCAGCCATGCCGGCGGGGGCCGCCAGCGAGTAGGTCCGCACGGTCCGCAGCGTCTTCGGGTCGGCGATGCTGACCACGCCGGTCAGCCGGTCCCGGACGAAGACCGCACTGGGCGTGGCCCGGATCTCCAGCCGCGGCTGCCCGTCGGCGAGCTGCCCGACATCCGCGTTTCTGGTTTCAGCGTCGACGAACGACACCGGAGCGCCCAGGTCGAACGTCGCACCATCGATGCGCTGGACGGCACCGTCCTTCAGGACGGCGAACGCGTCCGGCCCCGACTGGGCGACCGCCAACGGCTCTCCCAGGAGAGACACTCGACGGATCACCGCTGCCGACGCCCCGTCCACCAGCACTCCGGCCCAGGCGGGCGTGGATGGCAGCCAGGCGGAGCTGTCGTCCAGGTTCGCGGCCCGGGCCGGGGGTGTCCCCGGCGACCGCCAGGCGACGATGGTCACCGCGCACGCGACCAGCAGGAAACCCAGCGACGCGCGGAGCAGCCACAGCCGCCGCGGCCCCGTCTCCCTGCCTGCCATTTTACCCACCTGCGCCCGTCGAACGAATGGTTCCTGCCGGAAGGCCGGCCGCAGGCCCCGCTACCTGACCACAGGTACGGCCGCAGCCGTCATCCGTCAGGCGGGTGGCGCCCCACGCGGCTGATTATCGCCGCAGGCGCATGGCCGAGAGCAATGATCCCCCCGACGAAGTCCCCCGGATCGATGACCGGACAGAGCGCCAGCTCCCGCAGCCGCTGGTCAGGCCTCGGGCCGGATTTCGTTGTCGGGGAGACGACAGGAGAATTCACCGCGCGGCATCCGCCGGACACGCCAGAGCAGTCGAGCAGGCGCAGCACCTGGATGTGCTCATCCTGCCGATCACAGCAGGTGTCGAAGCCTCCGTGGCGCGGGCATTCGATGTCGTCACCCGCCGCGCCGTAGTAAAGGTCAGGGCCGCCGAGGTCGAGGACAACACGTGCCCCACTCGCCTCGCGTCGCTCGCGACTCCGACGTCGACAGGCTCATAACCCGATCCAACGGCGGCGCCCAAGCCTGACCACGAATGAAGGTCCGCCACGTCGACGCGCGGAGTACTACGAGGGCTTCGACAGCCGAGTCGACAGTGAACTCTGGCGCCCGCCCGCCCGCCTGCCCGCCCGCCCGCCTGCCCGCCTGCCCGCCTGCCCGCCTGCCCGACGAAGGACCACGGCCCGGGACCGATACCTGAGTTGCAACCAGATCTTGCGCAACTCTGCCAACGCCTATCGTCCGGCGGTGATTTGTTCTCGGAGAATGTCACCATGGCCGGCGTGACGGGCGAAATCCTCGATCAGGAGCAGGTAGACAAACCGTAGGCTGACGTCGCCGGCGCGGGGGTGCGCCCTGGTGTCGTCGAGCTCGAAGTCGGCGGCGATCACGCGGGAGCGCTCGCTGGCGCGCTCGAATTCGGCGATCACGTCGGCAAGGGTTTCGCCGTCGGCGACAACGAAACTGCCGTCGTCACCGGTGGCGTAGCCGTCGCATGCGGACTCCTCCAGGCCGAGCAGGGTGCGTTGGAACCAGATGCGCTCAGCGGTGGCGGCGTGTTTGATCAGGCCGATCGGTGTGGTGAGTGAGACGACCAGGCGCCGCCGCGCGTCGGCCTCGGACAGCCCTCGCGCGGTGTCGATGAGCGCTTGCCGGTTGCGGTCGAGCATGCTCTCCAACATGAGACGTTCGGGTCCAGTGGTCATTCGGGGCCATATGAACATGAATTGTCAGCTTTCTGGACCAAAAGAACAATGACGGATCTTTGCGGCTGGTGACGCGCTTCTTACCGGCACAGCCCGAGGTGCGGCCGCGCCCCGCCGTCATCGTGCCCGCACCGCGAACACGCCCATTTGATCGATCAGAAGCCGACCACGAAGCACTGACCCCGGACCTTCCACGCATCGCCGTGGTCACCCGGTCGACACCGACGCATGGGGAGGCCCGTACGTACGAGGGTGCGGCCAGCCTCCACCGAAAAGACCTTCGGCGGCTCCGGAAGCCGGAGGACCGGACCAGATCCACCCTCTCGGCGATCATGTAGCCGACAAGTCGGGAGACGTCGCAAGTGGTCGAATGACGACGAGTTCTAAGGCTCAAAATGACTCAAGCCTTGATCAGAAACTTACGATCAAGGCTGTGACCTGCGGTGATGCTCCTGCGATAGGACTCGAACCTATAACCTGCCGGTTAACAGCCGGCTGCTCTGCCAATTGAGCTACGCAGGACCGTTCTGGGCGCCATCCACGAACCTGGAACCCTCGCAGATCGTACACCAGTCACCCGGCAACCAGCTCCGGGTAGATCGGCGATCTCGCGGTCCAGATCGGCGGTCCAGATCGTGTCTGACGTCCGTCAGCCTACCTGAGGTTCCCCGGGTGCTGCCGGTGGGGTAGTAAACAAGCCTAGTGACATGCCGGAGCGCCAGCGGAGTCGGCCGCGCCCGCCCGGCCCTGCCCCCCGGGAGGAACCATGCGCATCAGGCCCAGTGTGGCCATCGCCCTTGGCGTCGGATATGTCCTGGGTGCGCGTGGTGGCCGCGAGCACTATGACGCGATCATGCGCCAGGCCCGCGAGGTGCGGGAGCGTCCCGAGGTCCAGAGCGTGGCCGGGGTGGTGTCCGCGCAGGCCGGGGCGCTGTTCCACCGGGTGCGCGCGATGCTCGGTGGAACGGAGCCTGATGTGAACAGTGCCCCGTTCGCGCTCCCCCGCGACGCGCACAGCTCGAACGGGGCGGGGGTGCGAGCCCGCTGAGCAGCCGGCACACGCATGGCGTGAGTGGTCCGTCCGGCTCGGGGGCGCCGGAGGAGCTGCTCACGCTGGTGGACCTGCTCGGCCGGCGGCACGCGCTCGCGGTCTTCTGGTGTCTTCGCGGCGGCTCGTCCTCGTTTCGGGGGCTGGCCGCGCGGGTGGGTGCGGCTGAGTCCCAGCTCTCCCAGCGGACCCGTGAGCTGCGTGAAGCGGGCCTGGTGGAGGTGGACGAGGCGGGTGAGTACCGCCTGACCAGCCACGGGCGGCGGCTCCTGGGCGTGCTGGAGCCGCTGGCCGGCTGGGCGCAGGAGTGGACGTCGCTCAGCCCACGCCAGCGGGTGCCGAAGGGTTCAGCCAGCAGCGCCTCGGACGAGCCCGGCCATCGGTAGGCGCGGGATCGCGCAAACGAGACAAAACGCCGCCTGACGATCAGCAAGAAGCGAGGGTTTCGGTTGCCGCAGCAGCCGAAATCCTCATTTCTTGCTTGGCGATAACGGCAACGGCAACCACGGCGGCGGCCGCGGTACCGGTAGGCCCGGGATCAGTAGGTGCAGTTCGGGGCGGTTGGCGCGGCAGCCTCAGGTGCTGGAGCGGCCGCGCCGGCACTGCCGCCGGCGTCCGCGGGGGCCTGGGTGCCCGGACCTGTGGCCGCGGCGGAACCGGCGTGCGCGACGGTGGACTGCGCCGCGGCGGACGGTGCGGTCACCGGGGCGTCCGTGAGGCCGTCGAAGGACGTCCCGAGGATGAGCTGCAGGCCGGTGATGCTGGCGTCGCTTTCCAGGCGTGCGCCCGGCACGAGGGCCTGCAGGGCGGTCGCCGCGTCCTGCATACCGGCGCCGTAACGGACCCGGGAGGTCACGTAGTTGCTGCTGTCGGTGGTGTTGCCCGCGTTCGTCGCCTGGTAGCCCTTGGCGGTGAGCTCGTCGACGGCGCCCGCGGCGAGACCGGCGATCTTGGTGCCGTTGAAGACCTGCACGGTCATCGCGGCCGAGCCGGTGCCGGTGGTGGCCACGCCGGTGGAGCCGCCGAGCGGCGCGATGATCTTCTCAAGGTCTGCGGGGTTGTAGAGCTGCACGGACACTCGCTGGCCGCCGATGAGGATCTCGCCTCGCTCGTTGCCGCCCTCGGTCGGGCCCGGTGCGTGCGTCGGCAGGGTCTGCATGGCGATGCCGCCGGAGGCGATGCCCGTCAGCCTGCTGGCGAGCTTGCGAAGGTCCATGATTTCGGTGCTGTCGTCGAGGGTGAGTGCCCCGGTCGCGGTGCTGATCAGCCCTTCCAGCTTGCTGGGGCTCTTCAGCACCCCACCACCGATGACCTTGTGGAAGACCGCTCCCATGAACTGCTGCTGGCGGTGGATGCGGTCGAGGTCGCCGCCGGGTAGGCCGTGGCGCTGCCGGACGAACGCGAGGGCCTGCTCACCGTTGACGTGCACGGTCCCGGGGCCGCCCACGAAGCCGCTCATCGGGTCGTTCGTGTTGCGGCTGGTGCGGCCGTTCTCGGAGACGTACTCCTTGAAGGTCGACGGCAGGACGCACACGTCGACGCCCCCGATGGCGTCGGTGATGGCTTTGAAGCCCTCCAGGTCCATCGACACGTAGTGGTCGATGCGCAGGTTGGTGAGCGATTCGACCGTACGGACGAGCAGCGAGGGCCCGCCGTCGGAGATGGCCGAGTTGAACTTGTTCTTGTGTGCGGCGTGAACCTTGCCGGCGCTGTCGGTGTACTTGGGGATCTGGACGTACGTGTCACGCGGGAAGGACAGCATGGTCACGGTCTCGTCCTCGCTGAAGTGCACGAGGATCGTGGTGTCGGAGCGCTGCCCCTCGACGTCGCCGTAGGCTCCGCCGCTGTTCGCCCGGCTGTCGGTGCCGACGATCAGGTAGTTGGTGGCTCCCTCGGTCTGCTCGGGGCGGTCGCTGCCCAGGCTGAGGTTGACCCTGTCGGTGTTCTCGTTCACGTAGGTGTAGAACGCCCAGCCGCTGGCCGTGACGATGAAGACCAGAACCGACAGGATCCCCAGGGTCACCCTGGCGAGCCGCGATGACGCGCTGCGTCGCGGAATACCACCAGCACGAAGATCGAACGGAAGCGTCCTCGGACGCCGCTGTGGATCTCGTGTCGTTCCCGGCAGCCCGCTCAACCCACGGTCTCCCTCCGCCGCCCTGCTCAAACAGCGCTTGGGCCGGAAATTCTAGGCGATGCCCGACACGGCAAGACCACCCGGTGGTCCCGTCGCCGCTGGTCATCGGTCCACTTGACGTGCGGGGCGGCGTCAGTGGGGCATCGGGTGCGGCATCGGCGCGCTCGTCAGGTCCCCACTTTCCCGTCCCGCAACGTTCACCACGTCGTCGGTCGGCTGTCGACGGACAGTCCGCCATGATTGCCACTCTTTTCCCCGCTGGGGGCAACGACGCTGACGCCGTGCCGGAGCCGCCGCGCAGGTGGCGCGGATGACGCCCGGGGGCGCGGTGCACGGTGCGGCACCGAGAATGGGGACACTCCATGACCGCACCTGACCACCGGACACCTGCCACCGACGCGGGCGAAACTGGTGGGGCGATCGAGGCCGGGTCGCTCGGGTCCGCCGCGATCGGGCGCCGGGCACTGCTGCGCGGTGGCGCCGTCATCGCGACCGCGGGGACCATGGGCCTGGCTGGCGGGCTCGGCTCGCCGGCCGCGTGGGCCGGCTCAGGTTCGGCTTCGGGTTCGGGCAGCACCCCCGGGCAGGTGCTGGGTGGTCGGCCGACCTTCACCTCGGGCATCCAGTCCGGTGAGGTCACCGCCCGCAGCGGTGTGATCTGGGCGCGCTCGGACCGGCCGGCGCTGATGACCGTCGAGGTGTCCGGGACGGAGTCGTTCCGCTCGGCACGCACGGTGGGCGTGACCCGCCTGACCGACGCGACGGACCGCACCGGCATCGTCGCGGTCGACGGTCTGCCCCCGGGCAGCGAGGTGTTCTACCGGGTGAAGCTGACCGCGGCGGACGACCCGCGCCGCGGCGGCGAGACGCTGGTCGGCCGGTTCCGGACCGCACCGGCTCGCGCCAGGGACGTGTCGCTGGTGTGGACCGGCGACGTCGCCGGGCAGGGATGGGGCATCAACCCGGACCTCGGCGGCATGAAGATCTTCGAGACGATGCGCCGGACGTCGCCGGACTTCGCGATCTGCTCCGGTGACTTCGTGTACTCCGACGGCCCGCTCGCCGAGACGGTGACGCTCGCCGACGGAACGGTGTGGCGCAACCTGGTCATCGACGAGAAGCGCAAGGTCGCCGAGACCCTCGCCGAGTACCGCGGCAACTTCCGCTACAACTTCCTGGACGCGAACCTGAAGGCGTTCAACCGCGAGGTGCCGTGGCTGTTCCAGTGGGACGACCACGAGACCACGAACAACTGGTACCCCGGCGAGGTCCTCACCACGGACACCCGCTACACCGAGAAGCGCGTCGACGTGCTCGCCGCCCGCGCCAAGCAGGCGATGTACGAGTACACCCCGCTGCTGCAGGGCCGCGGCGACCCGAACGGCCGGATCTACCGGAAGATCTCCTACGGCCCGCTGCTGGACGTCTTCGTCCTGGACATGCGCAGCTACAAGAACGCCAACCCGGACGGCCAGAACGACCCCGCGGGTGCGGCGATCCTGGGTGCGACCCAGCGGGACTGGCTCATCGACGGCCTGAAGAAGAGCAAGGCCACGTGGAAGGTCATCGCCAACGACCTGCCGATCGGCCTGCTCGTCCCCGACGGCACCGCCATCGAGGGTGTCGCCCAGGGCGCCGCCGGTGCCCCGCTGGGGCGTGAGGTCGAGATCGCTCAGATCCTCTCGTCGATCCGCCGCAACAAGGTGCGCAACACCGTGTGGTTCACCGCGGACGTCCACTACACGGCTGCGCACCATTACCACCCGGACCGGGCCGCGTTCCGCGACTTCGACCCGTTCTGGGAGTTCGTCGCCGGCCCGGCGAACGCCGGCACGTTCGGGCCGAACACTCTCGACTCGACGTTCGGCCCCGAGCAGGTCTTCGTGAAGGCCCCGCCGGCGGGTCAGTCGAACCTGCCGCCTTCCGCGGGCCTGCAGTTCTTCGGCCGGCTGGCGATCGACGGCCGTTCGCGCGCGTTGACCGCCCAGCTTGTCGACGTCGCCGGGAACGTCCTCTGGTCGAAGGGCCTGCAGGCCGGCTGACCTGTGCTGGCGTCTCGTCGGCGCGGTCAGCCCGCGCCGACGAGGGTGGGACCGGGCTGGACGGGCAGCTGCCCGGCCTGGTCCCGCTGCCCGGCCTGGTCCCGCTGCCCGGTCTGGTCCCGCTGCTCGAACTGGGTGCGGTACAGCTCGGCGTACCGACCGCCCGCCGCCAGCAGCTCGGTGTGGTTGCCCCGCTCGACGATCCGGCCGGCCTCGACGACCAGGATCTGGTCGGCGGAGCGGATGGTCGAGAGCCGGTGGGCGATGACCACGGCGGTGCGGCCCGCGAGGGCCTCGGCGAGCGCTGCCTGCACGGCGGCCTCGGAGGTCGAGTCCAGGTGCGCGGTCGCCTCGTCCAGCACCACAACTCGGGGCCGGGCGAGCAGCAGGCGTGCGATGGTGAGCCGCTGGCGTTCCCCACCGGAAAGGCGGTAGCCCCGCTCGCCGACCACCGTGTCCAGCCTGTCGGGAAGCTCCTCGACGAGCTCCGCGAGCCGGGCCCGGCGCAGGACGCCCCAGAGCTCCTCGTCGCCCGCCTCGGGCCGCGCCAGCAGCAGGTTCGCGCGCACCGTGTCGTGGAAGAGATGGTCGTCCTGGGTGACCATGCCGACGGCCTGGCGCAGCGAGTCCGCGCTGAGCTCCCGGACGTCGACCCCGGACAGCCGCACCGCGCCCGCGCCCACGTCGTACAGACGCGGGATGAGCTGGGCGATCGTCGACTTGCCCGCGCCCGACGACCCGACCAGGGCGATCATCTGACCGGGTTCCGCCCGCAGGGACACGCCGTGGAGCACCTCGGCGCCGCCGCGCTCGTCGAGGACGGCGACCTCCTCCAACGAGGCCAGGGAGACGGCCTCGGCGGTCGGGTAGGCGAAGTCGACCTCGTCGAACTCCACGCTGACCGGCCCGTCGGGCACCGGCCGCGCGTTCGGCGACTCGACGATGAGCGGCGCCAGATCGAGGATCTCGAAGACCCGCTCGAAGCTCACCAGCGCGCTCATGATCTCGACACGGGCGTTGGCCAGGGCGGTGAGCGGTGCGTACAGCCGGGTCAGCAGCAGGGCGAGCGCGACAACCGCGCCCGGCTCCAGGTCGCCCCGCAGCGCGCGGTACCCGCCGAGCCCGTAGACGAGTGCCAGCGCGAGCGCCGACACCAGCGTGAGCGCCGACAGGAACACCCACTGGAGCATCGCGGAACGTACGCCGATGTCGCGCACCCGGCGGGCCCTGCGGGCGAACTGGGCGGATTCCTCCGCGGGCCGCCCATACAGCTTCACGAGGGTGGCGCCTGGGGCGGAGAAGCGTTCCGTCATGCGCGAGCCCATGGCCGCGTTGTGGTTGGCCGCCTCGAGCTCCAGCCCGGCCAGCCGGGAACCCATCCGCCGCGCGGGCAGGACGAACACCGGAAGCAGAATGAGCGCGCACAGCGTGACCTGCCAGGAGAGGCTGACCATCACCACGAGCGTGAGCAGCAGTGACACCAGGTTGCCGACAACGCCGGAAAACGTGTCGCTGAATGCCCGTTGAGCACCGATGACGTCGTTGTTCAACCGGCTGACCAGGGCGCCGGTCCTGGTCCGAGTGAAAAACGCGACCGGCATTCGCTGCACGTGGTCGAAGACGGCGGTGCGCAGGTCGAGGATCAGCCCCTCGCCAATGCCCGCGGACAGCCAGCGGTTGAGGATTCCGAGCCCGGCCTCGACCACCGCGATCGCGGCGATCACCAGGGCCAGGAGCACGACCACCCGGGGACGCGACCCGTCCACGATGGCGGTGACGACCCGGCCGGCGAGGACCGGTGTGACGACCGCCAGGACAGCCATCGCGACACTCGTCACCAGAAAGCAGCCCAGCCTGCGCCGGTGCGGCGCCGCGAAGCCCGCGATGCGGCGAACGGTGGCGCGGGAGAACGGCCGCCGTTCCCGCTGTGCGTGCATCATCGAGTACATCGAGTGCCAGGCCGTGGACTCCAGGCTCATCGACAACACCACCTTGTCCGCGTCGAGATCCAGCTCTGTCGCAGGCATGGAAGCACGCCGTACCGACAGTTTCGTGTGCCCACGCGGCCGCCTCGGACGGCCGATCCCGGCCACGTGCGGCGACAGTAAGACCTCAACCGAGCTTGAGGTCAAACGCTTTTCGGGCCGGGACCGGCCAGGACGGACCGGGCAGACCTGGATGCGGAGCCGGCGGCTCGGGCGCAGGCCGAGGCCGAAGCGCGGGCGAGCCCGGCCCGCGCGCAGGCGGGACGTCGGGTGCGTGCCGGCGGAACCGGAGAAGCCGTCCGCGGCGACCGAAAGGCCTGCGTATTAACTGACCACCGGTCCGTCAACGGCCTGCTTGCCGACAAATTACGACAGAAAAGATGAACGGCCACAGACGCGGAAAAAGGCCGGTGCGACACGTCCGCGAGCCACAGCCGAGAAGGCGGTGGCGACAGGCGGAAGGCAACTGCCGAAGCGGGCCGCCGCAGCGATTCCGGGCATTAGAAGCCATGGGCGCGACTGTGCCTTATATCGTCGACTCGGACCTGCGGCGTCCCTGACCGTGCACCGTGAGACGGAAAGGCTCACTGTCGATGCCACCGGGAAAGCGGGGACGAAGACGCACGAGAAGGGCGTCGAAGAAGGTGCGAACCCGGCGGGGGAAACACGGCCGGGGCGGGAGTCGACGGTGCGGCCGGTGGCCGCTCCGCCCGTCCGGGGCGGATCGGGGAAGGGACAGCGAAGGAGTGTGCCCGGTCGCCGTTGACCGGACGACGTCCCTCATACCGCGGAAACGACCCGCTCAGGCGATGCGCATCGCTCGCTCGGGCTTCAGCGGAACAACCCGCAGCGTGGACACCGGATGATCAGCCATCCAGGCGACGTCGGCCTCGGTGACCCGCATCCGGCGGGCCAGCTCGGCCGTGGTCGACCCATCCTCAAGAGCCTGCCTGATCGCGGCGGCCCGGACACCGCGTAGCGCGGAACGCTGTTGGCTCGCCGTCCACATGAGCTGGTCGGCGAGCGCTGCCCGTTCGACCGGGTCGGCCACTTGCATTACGTCGTCACAGGTCACGGTGATAGATGGTTGCGTGTATGGGAAGTCTTGGCAACACCCCGGGCAACAGTGATTGCGTAGAACCGGGCTGGCGGCGTGAAGCACCCTCGGCCCATCTACGGTCAGTACACAAATGCAACCGTGCGTACGCGCGATTTTCGGGCGTGGTGGTACTCGACCGCCGGCAGCTACCCGGCACCGGCATCCAGCCACAAGAGCCCGAGGCACTGAACCTCAATGTGATGAGGGCGACGTGACGACAGCGTCGGATGAAGGCAAAGCGCGAAGGCGACAGCGCGGCGGCAGCGGTACTGACATCAGGCGCGGACCGCGGGAAGCCAGCGGCGAGGCTGCCACGCGGGGCACGTCCGACCCCGCCCTTCGAGCAGGGTACCGATGCACGGACCACCACCACCGCGGGATGGATTATTTTCGCCCGACACACCGGTTCACGACTGACCCATGCCAGATGAGTGGCCCTACACCGGACATTCATTCGCCGGAGCGAGAGCCAGCCGCAGGCACGGCAGCCGGATCACCCGCCGGCCGCCGCCGCCGGCAGCTGGCCGCCGCCCCACGCCCCGGCACGCCACTCAGTTCTCCGGAGTGACCCCGAACCAGGACACCACCTGCCCGCCGAACTTCAGATCACCGTCAATCTTGATCTTGCGAGTGAGGAAGAGCTTGGCCGCGTTCGCCTGACCGGTGACCACGCGAACCAGGCGGACCCGATCCGTGCGCACGGTAACGGTGCGATCGTCAGCCGGCACGGCGCCGCCGGGCGGATCGATGGTGAGCTCGCACACCGCGGCACGGATGGACAGCGCGAAAACCCGAGTCACACCGCCCGGGCCACCGCCGAGCTCGAACTGGACCAGTGCGTCCTCGCCCCCGGCCTTCTCGGGCTGGAAGCTGTCGCGCATCCGCGCGAACAGCTCGTCGAGGACGGCGTCCCCGCGCTGCCCCCGCAGGAGCTCCTCGGTCTGGGACTCCGACAGCGAGGCCAGCCGGTCCACCAGGGTGGCCGGGTCGGCAGCTAGATCAACAGATGGATCGGACATGGTGGCTCCCTGATGCCGCGCCGATGCGGGTCGCCGGCCAGATGCCGGTACGCCCCATAATGTCGCGCCCCTCGGACGATCCGATCGGCCCCCTGTCACCCAGAAGAGCCACTCGCGGGCCCGATCAACACCTACGCCATAATTTTCTCTGTTCAGCATGATGTACGCCGAAGTATCGGTCGGCGGTCGGTGATCGCGGGACGCCTGCCGGCCCCAGGCTCCTGGGAGACGCCAGCCGCCCCGAGAGACGCCTCAGGCGCCTCAGGTGCCTCGGAAGGACGTCAGACGGACATCGGGAGGACATCGGATGCTCGGGCCGGCACGGATGCACGGAGTGCCGGAACGCCTACCGGGCACCTCCGGGCGGATCCGTCCGCAGGTCGGCCGGTGATCGGGCACCGCGCAGCCGGTGGCCGGCGGTCAGCGGCTCCCGGCATGCCACACGAATGCCCTCGAACCGGCATGTGGTTACCTCTTAGCAGCGCCAGCCGGGGTACGGGAGCGAGGATGCCGTGAAAGTCGTGGCAGTCGTCAACTACAAGGGTGGGGTAGGAAAGACGACACTCACCGCCAACATCGGCGCGGACATAGCCCGGTGGGGAAAGCGCGTACTGATGATCGACCTCGATCCGCAGGCGAGTCTCACTTTCTCCTTCTACCGCCCCGACGAATGGCGTGCGAATCTCGCTGACGACCGGACCATCAAGGAGTGGTTCGAGGCGTGGCGCGGCGAGGCCTATGTCCCGCACCTCTCGCCGTTCATCACCTCACCGCCGGTGGTCAACTCGGCCATCAGTTACAACGGCGGCGCGCTCGGGCTGGTCGCGTCCCATCTCTCCCTCGGGGACGTGGAGATGAACCTGGCCGCCCGGCTGGGGGGCGCGCAGGCCCAGCGGTCCACCCGGTACTACTTCGACGTCTATCAGCGGCTCGTCACCGGCCTGGCAACGCTGCACCCGCACGACTACGACCTGGTTCTCATCGACTGCCCACCGAACTTCGGTGTCATCACCCGCACCGCGATCGCCGCCTGCGACCACCTGCTGATCCCGGCGCGGCCGGACGAGCTGTCGACCCTGGGTATCGAGCATCTCCTCAGCCGGCTGCACCGCTTCACCTGGGAGTACAACCGGGTGGCCGGGCTGCAGTCGGACCGGCATCCGGAGGTCAAAAGGCTCGACCCGCGGATTCTGGGCATCGTCTTCACCATGGTGCAGTACTACGGCGGCCAGCCCATCAACGCCATGCAGCCGCACATCGACCTGGTACGCAGCCTCGATGTCCCGGTTTTCGAGGCAATGGTCCGGGAGAGCAACACCTACTTCGCCGGAGCGGCCGGTACGCGGCTGCCCGTGGTACTTTCCGAGCGCATACCCCGGGCGCTGGCGGTGGAGTTGCGCGCCCTTGTCGACGAGTTCCTGCGGCGGATCGGGGCGGCGAACCGTGGGTACTGACACCGGGATTTCCCCGCGCGCGGTGACCCGTGACGCTCCGCTCGGGGCAACGGACCCGGCCGACATCGGAATTCTCGTGCTGAGGCGTCTCTCGGAACTGCTGGCCACCCTCGACGCACGGCAGGTCGGCGACCTCGCGACCGGCCGCGCCCGCCTCACGGTGGTGCCCGTCGCACCAGACGCCGTCGAAACGAGCGACGCGGGCAACACCGGTCCGCGCAGCGCGGAGCCGCGCGGCGGCGCGGCGGCTGCCGCCCGGGCGGCCAGCCGCCGCCCGCGCCGGGCCGCCGCTGCCACCCGACACGGCGCGCCGGTGGAGCCGCCCGCGGGGGCGATGCTGGCGGCGCTGGGCCGGTCGCTGCGGGCCGCCCCCAGCCGAGAGGCCGCCATGGGGATGATCGACGACCTGGGCCCGCTCACCGTCCCGGCGCTGCGGAAGTTGGCGGCCGACCTGGAAATCAAGGGTGTCCTCGGGCGTGATCCCCGGCCGGCCGTGCTGCAGAAGATCGTTGAAGGGACCGTCGGCCAGCGGCTGCGCTCGGAGGCGATAGCCGCCCCCGACCGAACCTGACCGCCGCGGGGCACCGGGCCCAGGCACACGGGCCGGCGACCTACCAGCCCTACCAGCCCTACCAGCCGGGCATCGTGATCCGGATCGCGGTCGGGCGCTCCGGATCACGCCGGCGCACCGTGCGTACAACCTTCGACGTCGCCGCCACCAGCGGGGCTGCCAACCGGTATCTGCGGTTCACCATGGCCCGGGTCGCTCCGGTCCGCTCCGGCACGATTTCCGCCATGACCTCGATCGGGCCTTCCGAGGCCCGCCCGCGGGCGTCGCACGGGGCGACGGTCGCCCGCGGCGAGCTGCGCAGCCGGCGTGCCTTCCCGCTGCTCTCGTCCGTCAGGACCAACAGTTCCGCTCCGTTGACCACGAACCAGACCGGCGTCGAGACGGGACGTCCGTCCTTGCGGAATGTGGTCAGAGCGAGATACTTCGCGGTTTGGGTCCACGCTGGCAGTGTCACGGTTGACGGCATGGCGGGAACCGTAGTCCGCGCCCGGCCGGGCGTCCCGCCGCCCGGCCGGTAAGCCCGAAGGATCCACGCGGCACGGCCGCCCCGTGTTCAGCCGCCGCCGGGCCGCGCCGGCATCAGCCATGGAGTCGGAAAGCGCACGGAAGCCCGTTCCTGCTCACTTCGCGCGCGACCGACAGGAGTAGGCTGCAAAATGCATGTGCAAACCGACCGATTCCGACCGGCACACCACACCCCCTTGACAGCATGCACCTCTTTGACACAATCGGGCACCCGACAAACATCCCGACGTTCGAACGCGGAGCGGGCAACAGTGGACCGAGCCCATAGAAGCAACATCGGCCCAGGTCACAGCACCCCCCGAGCAGAGTTCAGGTCCGGCCCTTCGCGGTCCGGCCAGTACTCGGAACACGGAAGCGTTGAGGTCCAGCAAAGACAAATATCGTCTAGCTATTTGCACTAAAAATGAACCGGCTCGCGGAAGGACCCCCGCGCAAGCTGGCCAGCCGTGGAATCGACCCCGAACGTCCCGGCCCGAGCCTGCCCGGCCCAGCGCGGGGCGTCCCTTATGGGTTCGATGCCCCAGAGGGGACACTGTGGCGGCGCCTGCACCGGCGCCAAGGAAAGGCACAAAATGGTACAGGCGGCCAGAAAGCAAAGATCGGACAAAGGGCGCGTACGGGTAAACGCGCGCGACTTTCGATGCCTGACCTGGTTGTTGGAGATGGGTTCGGCCTACGAGGATGACCTGGCAATCGTGCTCGACCCCGCGATGCAGACCTCCCGCGACGCGGCGCGGGCGGTGGTTCGGCGCTGGATGCAGGCGGATCTGGTCCACGCGGACGGCCTGTTCGCCAACCGGGGCCGGATCGTCCGCCTCACCGAGAACGGTGCGCGCCTCGTCGGCGAGGTCGACCACCGCGCCGACGAGCCGGTGACCGCGGCCGTGCACGCGGCCGAGGCCGCACGGACCCGGCTGCTCCTGGAACACCAGACACCGGTTGCGGGCGTCGCGGTCGTCGGCTGGGTGAGTCCGCGCCGATGGCGCGCGGAGAACGAGGCGGTGGTCGCCGCCGGCGCGCTCGTGCCGGACGGCGTCGCCCGCCTCGCCGACGGCTCCAGCGCCGCCGTCCAGGTGGAACGGGTGTTCCGCGAGATGCCCTCGGTGGTCACCGCCGCCGTGGACCTGCTGCGCAGGTTCCCTCGGGCGATCTACGCGGTTCCGTCGATGATCGACGGCTTGCCGGGCCTCGTCGAGGCCGCGCTGAACCAGGCAGTCGGGCAGATCCGAGCCGATGGGTCGGTACCCGGCACGCCGACCTTCGTCCAGATACCCGACCGCCTCGTCCCAAACCGCACCAGCGTCACGACTGAGGAGACGGGCAACCTGAGGACCACACGACCAGGGACCGCCTCGCGGCAAGGTCGCCCTTGGCCCCGCTGACGGTTGGCTGCCGGGCCGGGTCTCGCCGAGTCCGGCCCGAAACGCGGCGATGGCCGGGAACGGACATAAAAAAGGCCGCCCGGGGTACGGGGGGATCCCCGGGCAGCTGGTACATGTTTGCACCCTCGTGCCGTCCAATGCAATGGGGCGGCGGCGATGGCTGGTCACACTCGACCTGACCAGCGCGAAGAGTGTTCACCCGGCTGCACTCAGCCAATCCGGGAACCCGCACAGCCATCGTCCGGGCACTCTGGGGCGTTGTCGCCGGCGGGGCGTAATCGGTCGGGGCAGTCGCCGATCGGGGCGGTCGCCGGTCGCCGGTCGAAGCTTCGGTTCCCTAGGCGGCCACCGTGGCGGCCGCCAGCGGAAGAACCACATCGGGGAACCGGTGGATCAATGTCGCGGAGATCGTCTTCTCCCCGCCCTCGCCGAAGACCTCCGCCAGGACCGCGCAGCGCCTTCGGTCGAGCCGGCCGGCCCGGTGCAGGCCTCGCAGCCGCAGCAGGCCCGGCAGGTGGGACTCGATCGCGCACTGGTCGGGGCGTGGTGCGCCGTCCAGCCAGGCGTCGAACTCGCCACCGGTCATGACCTCCCAGACGACGGCGTCCGCGACGGCGCCCGTGGCATCCGTGACGGTGACCAGATGCGGCACGCGGACCAGCTCGGCCAGGCCGGTCAGGTCCGGACGGGTGCCGGAGGTGATGACGTGGACCTGCCGCTCGGCACGCAGGAACACCGAACGCAGGTGCGAGGCGAAGGCCAGCGCCAGCGCACTTCGGCCGGGCAGGCCGCCATGCTCGTGCATCACGACCGCGTCGACACCCGGCCCACGCACCCGCTCGGCGGCGGCCCGCGCCAGCCAGCTCGGTTCCACGATGTCGAAACTCACCTGTGTGCGGCGCCGCTCCAGCAGGGTGTCGACGTCGGCGGGACCTCCCAGCCGAGCCACGGCCGGGTCGGGCAGCCAACGGCAGACAATCAGACCGTCGGCCCTTGGCAGCGACAGTAGCGGGAGATCCCCGGACGTGAAGATCCGATCGGTGATCGGCGGCGTCATTCGGCTCTCCGGTGCGCGCACAGGGCATGGCAGCGCTCGCGGCAGCCCCGGCGGGTCGAGGTCGAATCGGTAGGTGTCGAACCCAGCCGCGACGCGGCGGTAGGACGCCGCCGGATCAGCGGCAGGCAGTCGAGAAGGCCCGAGCCGGCAGGAACCTGCCAGATCGCTGCCGTACCGGCTCACACCAACAACCTCCAGACAGGCCGCACAGGGCTCGTGGAGACCCGTGCATGGCTCAGCGGGAAAACCGCGGCGGGGAGATCCGCCAGCCCCTGACGAGATCGCCGACCGGACGCCGGTGTCCGGTCGCGACCCAGCGGGGCGGACTACCTCGAGATCGCAAGATCCCGTCGTAGCGCCGAGCAGTCGGCTGGTCCCCGCACAATCCGGTTACCCGCTAGTCGGCGTTGGTGCGTTAGCAGGTGGTGCACTGGCGATGGCACGGCGTTATCAGTGCTGCACTTACAGGCGGTACGGGTTACAGGTGGTGCGGTTACAGGTAGTGCGACCGGGGCCTCGCCCCGGCTTTTCCGGGTACCCGCCCAGGACGGGGATAGACCGTGGTTCACGGTGACCGCCACCCCCAGAGGCAGTCCCCCGGTACTCACCGAGTACCGACACGGTCGTTCCCATCAGATGAGCAGGTTGTCGAAATCCCCATCCTTGGCACCGAGGATGAGTGCCTCAATCTCGGCCCGCGTGTAGACCAGAGCGGGCCCGTCGGGATGCCTGGAGTTCCGAACAGCCACAGCGTCTCCGGGTAGCCGCGCCATCTCGACGCAGTTGCCCTGGGAGTTACTCCGCCGGCTCTTCTGCCACGTGACCCATTGAAGTGCTGTGGCCGGCATACCACTGTAGATCTTGGACAAGGTCGATCTCCTGAAGTTCCTTCGTCCGGAGCCAGGCGAGTGCTACCGAGGGTCTGGGAGCCTTTTCTCTCAGGCGGCTCACGGCTCGCCCGCGGCCACGAAACCGCCCCACGCGCAAGGGGTCCAAGCCGACGAGAGGCCTCGTCCTACCTCCCTCCGGGGGTCAGCTCGTGCGCTTGCACGGACTTCGGCTCACGATACAGCACGCGCGTGTGCACGTGCATCGGACCGCTATCCATGTGCACACGACGCTCGCCTGCCGCATCCAGCGTTCGCTCACGAGGACCCCACCTCCCCCACCGTGCCACCCCTTTGAGACATCAAAGCAACGCAGGATCAAAGTTCTGGCACCGTGAAACGACCAGGCCACACCCACTGGCAACCAGTTCACACCGGCCATGACAGCGCGGCATCCGCGGCCTCCGGTCCACCGCGGGCTCCAACGAGGGGCGACGAGGGTGCCGGGAGCAACCAATCGAAAGTCCGCGGCCGGCGCCGATCTCCGCCCGACCCACGACGGGCCGGGTAAACACGGCCCGCGGGGGTAACCCGTTCGACGCGCCTCCATCGCAGCCGGTTACCCGATCGTGCCCTCTCAGCCCGGGTGCCTCCGATGACGAACGGCTCCCCCACACGCCACGGAAATGGCACCGGGATACACCCCGCGGATGCCGCGATGTGTGCTCCGAGCTGGGTTGCGGGCACCCGGCCAGCTCACCGCGACCTACGCGGCAGGGCGGCGGCGGCCCACCATCCAGGCAACGACGAAGGTCCCCTCACCCACCGGACGCGCCATGGCGAGCCTGTACGGTCAACACGCCGTCCGACTCCGGCGGGTGCACCGGGGCCGCACGCCGGGTATTCGCCGGGCCGGCAGGATGTGACACCGCGGCAGCGTGAAGCGGCACGGTGCCGACCGGCCCGCCGAGATGACAGCACCGAATGAACGGCACCCCACATGAACAACACAGAAGGACAATGGAAGGCGGTGCGCGCCATGCGGCCGCGGGCGGCTTCGCGGCCCGACAGTGGAAGAGGACACGCACCGTTGCGGAAAACCCCCCGACGGAGCACTACTGCTCGACCACAGCGTGATCCTTCTGCCACAGTGAGGTTCCGGCAACACCGACCGGTTCGAGGGGGTTCGGAGACAGGCCCCGGGCCAGGCACCTGGTCCGTGCGCCGGCCATGGCAAAGAAGCCTCCCCGGGATGGTGGAGTCCTTGCAGGAATCGGCGACCGACCCATCCGACCGGCCGGGCCACCATCGATGCCGCAGCCACCCGGTCGCGCCTCCCCCGGCACGGTCCACGTCGAGGAGGAATGCGACGGTGTGTGGGCGGCAATGAAACAGGCGGTACTCGGAAGGGCCTGATCACGCCTGCTTGTGACTCGTCAAGCCAAGCCGGTGCCGAACACTCAACGTAAACCGTGTATACGTATCTAGTTCACAACGCGAAGGCGGAACCGGTTGAACCGGGTCGAGAGGCCGCGGGGTGAACGAGGGTAGAAGATCGAATGACGTACTCTTGTATTGACCTATGTCAAGGGGGCCGACAGTGACCAGCACTCAGCCGGGAGGCGGTCCGACCGTCCGTCGGATCCTGCTCGGCTCGCAGCTGCGTCGCCTTCGGGAGGAAAAGGGCATAAGTCGCGAGGACGCCGGCTACCACATCCGGGCCTCCGAATCGAAGATCAGCCGGATGGAACTGGGCCGGGTGAGCTTCAAGGGCCGCGACGTCGAGGACCTGCTCACCCTGTACGGAGTCACGGACGAGGACGAACGCGAGCCGCTGCTGACCCTCGTCCGCGAGGCGAACCGCCCGGGCTGGTGGCACGGCTACGGCGACGTCCTGCCGAACTGGTTCCAGCCCTACATCGGGCTGGAGGAGGCGGCGCAGCTCATCCGAACCTATGAGCTGCAGTTCATCCCAGGCCTGCTCCAGAGCGAGGAATACGCCCGGGCGGTCATCACCCAGGGCAGCGCCGGCGACCCCCCGGACGTCATCGAGCGCCGGGTGAGCGTGCGCATGAACCGGCAGAAGATCCTCTACCGTGAGCACCCACTCCGGCTGTGGGTGGTGATCGACGAGGCCGCGCTGTGCCGGCCGATCGGCGGCCCCAAGGTGATGCGTCGCCAGCTCGAACACCTGATCACGATGTGCGCGTTGCCGAACCTGACACTGCAGGTCATGCCGTTCACCTTCGGCGCCCATGCGGCGGAGGGCGGCGCCTTCACGATCCTGCGTTTCCCCGAGTCGGACCTGCCCGACGTGGTCTACCTGGAGCAGCTCACCGGCGCCGTCTATATGGACAAAAGGGAAGAAGTAGACATTTATGCAAATGCAATGAACCGTCTCACGGTGGACAGCCCGCCGCCGGCCGCCACACCCGATCTCCTGAACCGGATCGTCGCCCAGCTCTGAAACCACCGCGCCGCCCGCTGCCCCGCCACTCGATCGGCTGGTCGGCCGGCCCGCCGGTCGGCCTGATCTCCACCCGCGCCTGCGCCGATCTGGATCCGCGTGGTTCCGCTGTGCATGGAACCACTGCATGGAACCGCCCGGCTCAGCCCAGCCCAGCCCGGTCCCGCCCGGCCGGCCCTGGCCCGATCCGGCCGTGACATGCCAACCTGGCATATCGCCCCGGGTGCGGGGGCACAGCGGGCGCGCCGCGGCCGCGAGCAGTGCGAGCGCCGCCCGTTCACGGCCCTGGCCAGGTGCTTTGCATGAAAAGGACAGTGGGTCACCCGGACCATCCCGGCTTGGTATGAATGCATCCACTCAGCCACGCCTGAAGGATGGAGAGCCGGAAGCCATGGTCTCGGCACTCGTCGTGGTCTCCCTCGTTCTGACCGGGCTCGTCGCGGGGACGATGACTATTGGCCTCGTCGCGGTTCGACCCGCCTTGCACTCGCTGCCCACAACCTCATACGTGCTGGTCAAGCAGGCCTTCGACATCAGTTACCCGAAGCTGATGAAGCCGCTTCAGATCACCAGCCTGCTCTCGGCCGTGGCCCTGACCGTGGCCGCGGCGGTGGATGGCGCGTCCACCTCCGCGATCTTCGCAGCGGTGGCCTCGGCCGCGGTTCTCACCAACATCCTCGTCACCGTGCGGGGTGACCTTCCGATCAACAACGCGATGGCCACCTGGAAGCCGGAGGCGCCGCCGAGCGACTGGCAGGCCCAGCGTGCCCGTTGGGACTTCTTCAACTCGATCCGGACGACCGCCGCCGTCAGCGCTCTGGTACTCCTCGCCGTGGCGGCAACCGCCGCCTGATACAGCAGGCTGGCCGGTACGGATGTCCTGGCCGCCCCGCTCGACGCCGGTATGCGAACGCGGCCGGGCCCCCGAACGCGGTGGCCCGGTGGGGCGAGTCCGAAGGGTGAAGGATTTCGGTCGCTGGGACGACCAAAATGCTTCCTTCTTGCGGATTGGCAGACGACTCCGCACCCCTTTCATCCGGCTTGTCATGGATTGTCGGCATGGCCGGTAGAAGCGTTCGATGGCGAAGACCGGCCAGGGAGCCGCACCGACAACCTTCTGACCACGCGCAGTCAGACCGCGGCGCCAGGCCACCTCGCAGCCCCACCTCGCAGCCCCACCTCGCGGCGCCACCGCTTCCGGCCACCGCGGGGCCCGGCGGGAATGTGTTCGGCCATCCGAACGCTGGAAAAGCAGGTGCCCGCACGCGGCGTCCCGGGCACAATGCTCCCCCGGGAGCCCCGCCACGCCACGGCGGCGCCCACCCGCCTCGGCGCGGGCGGAGTGTGACCGGTCGGGTAGTCCGCCGGTCGCCACCTGCGCCCGCCGAGGCAGCCACGAACGCCGATCCGACGACCGCCCGGGACACACGCTGCCAGTGATCTCTCCAGCCGAATCGCCGCCGCCGCGGCTGTCGGAGCTGCGCGCTCATCTCCCCCGGCTGATGGCCGTCGACGCGCATCGCCTCGGCCGCCGCCTCGACCGGGCTCGGAAGACGCGGGACGCCGACGCGCGCGAGTCCTCCATCGCACGCATCGCGGCCGACGTCGAAGCCGCACGCCTTCGGGTCGCGGCGCGGCAGGCGAGCGTGCCGCTCATCCACTACCCGGAGGAGCTGCCCGTCAGTCAGCGCCGGGACGAGCTCTTGGCCGCCATCCGTGACCACCAGGTCGTGGTCATCGCCGGTGAGACCGGCTCGGGAAAGACCACGCAGATCCCCAAGCTGTGCCTGGAGCTGGGCCGCGGGGTGCTTGGCATGATCGGGCACACCCAGCCACGGCGGATCGCGGCACGTACCGTCGCCGAACGGATCGCGGCGGAGCTGGGCAGCACGATCGCGGGGCGCGACCAGCGGATCACCGCCCCCGCGCAGGGCCGACCCGACCGGCCCAGCCAACCCTCCGAAACCGACCAGCCCGACCCAAACGATCTAACCGATCTAACCGATCCAAGCGATCAGCCCGACCAGCCGGGTGGCGCGGCCACTGACGGACTGGTGGGATATCAGATGCGGTTCACCGACCGGGTCGGGCCCACCACCCTCATCAAGCTGATGACGGACGGCATCCTGCTCAACGAGCTCACCGCCGACCGGATGCTGCGCCAGTACGACACGCTCGTCATCGACGAGGCGCACGAGCGCAGCCTCAACATCGACTTCATTCTCGGCTACCTGCACGGGCTTCTCCCCCGCCGCCCGGACCTCAAGGTGATCATCACCTCGGCGACGATCGATCCGCACCGGTTCGCCCGCCACTTTCACGGAGCGCCGGTGATCGAGGTGTCGGGCCGCACCTATCCGGTGGAGATGCGGTATCGACCTCTCACCGGTTCCGACGGCGGCGACGCCGGTGACCGCGGTGACCGCGGTGACCGCCACGATGGCTCGGATCGAAGCCCCGCACGCGAGCGCGAACGCGAGCGGAACCGCGACCGCGACCGTGACCGCGCCAGGGACCGAGGCCGGGAGCGGGATCGCGACCGGGAGTCCGACCGGGACAGCGAGCGGGACCAGGTCTCGGCGATCTGCGACGCGGTGGACGAGCTGTGTGCCGAGGGACCGGGCGACATCCTGGTGTTCCTCAGCGGCGAGCGGGAGATCCGGGACACCGCGGAAGCGCTGGCCCGGCAGGACCGCCCGGCCACCGAGGTGCTGCCGTTGTACGCACGGCTGTCGTCGGCCGAGCAGCACCGGGTGTTCAGCCCGCACACCGGGCGGCGGATCGTGCTGGCCACGAACGTCGCCGAGACGTCGCTGACCGTGCCGGGCATCCGGTATGTGATCGACCCCGGGCTCGCCCGCGTCTCCCGGTACAGCCATCGGACGAAGGTGCAGCGGCTGCCGATCGAGCCGGTCTCCCAGGCCTCGGCGAACCAGCGCGCCGGCCGGTGCGGGCGGACGTCCGACGGTATCTGCATCCGGTTGTACGCCGAGGACGATTTTCTCGCCCGGCCGGCCTTCACCGATCCCGAGATCCTGCGGACGAACCTCGCCTCGGTGATCCTGCAGATGGAGGCCCTCGGACTCGGCGAGATGGCCGACTTCCCGTTCCTCGACGCACCCGAGACGCGCCAGATCACCGACGGTGTTCGGCTGTTGACCGAGCTGGGGGCGCTGGTCGAGGACGCCGAGCCCGGCCGGCGGCTCACCCCGGTCGGGCGCAGCCTGGCCCAGCTTCCGGTCGATCCGCGGCTGGCCCGGATGGTGCTCGCCGCCGGGGAGCTCGGCTGCCTGTCGGAGGTCCTCGTCATCGCGTCGGCGCTGGCGATCCAGGACCCGCGGGAACGGCCGGTGGAGCAGCGCGCCGCCGCCGATCTGGCCCACGCCCGGTTCACCGACCCGACGTCGGACTTCCTGTCGATCCTGAACCTGTGGCAGCACCTGCGCACCGCACGCGAGGAGCGGTCGTCCAACCAGTTCCGCCGCCTGTGCCGCACCGAGTTCCTGAACTACCTGCGTATCCGGGAGTGGCAGGACGTCCACGGCCAGCTGCGCTCGATCGCGCGGAACCTGGGGCTGGCGCCCAACGAGAGCCCGGCGGACGTCCGGTCGCTGCACCAGGCGCTGCTGACCGGGCTGCTGTCCCACATCGGCCGCTACGAGCCCGAGAAGAAGGACTACCTCGGGGCACGCGGTGCCCGGTTCGCGATCTTCCCGGGTTCCGGGCTGGCCCGCCGGCGGCCGGCGCGGCCGGAGAGCCCGCAGGCAGCCGGCGCGGACGCCGGTGGCGCGGGCGGCGGGGCCGACGAGGGCCCGGACGCCCAGGGCGACCGGCGCGGGCCCGGCATCCCGACCTGGGTGATGGCCGCGGAGCTGGTGGAGACGTCCCGGCTGTGGGCCCGCACGGTGGCGCGGGTCGAGCCCGACTGGGTCGAGCCGCTGGCGGAGCACCTGCTGCGCCGCACCTACAGCGAGCCGCACTGGTCGCGCCGGCAGGCGGCGGCACTGGCCTACGAGAAGGTCACGCTCTACGGCGTCCCGCTGGTGACCGCGCGGCTGGTGCAGTACGGCCGGATCGACCCGGTGGTGAGCCGGGAGCTGTTCGTCCGGCACGCGCTGGTGGAGGGCGACTGGAACACCCGGCATGCGTTCTTCCAGGCGAACCGGGAGCTGCTCGCGGACGTCGAGGAGCTGGAGCACCGGGCTCGACGCCGCGACATCCTCGTCGACGACCAGACCCTGTACGACTTCTACGACCAGCGGATCCCCGCGGACGTCGTCTCCGGCCGCCATTTCGACACCTGGTGGAAGGCGACCCGGCGCACGCAGCCCGACCTGCTCGACTTCTCCGCGGCGATGCTGGTCAACGACCGCGCCGGCGCGATCCGCGCGCAGGACTACCCGGACGTCTGGGTCGCCGGTGAGGTGGAGCTGCCGCTCACGTACCAGTTCACGCCCGGCGAGGCCGCCGACGGCGTGACCGTGCGGGTGCCGCTGCCGGTGCTGGGGACGCTGCCGGCCGAGCCGTTCACCTGGCAGGTGCCCGGGCTGCGCGAGGAGCTGATCACCGCGATGATCCGAGGGCTGCCCAAGGTCGTCCGGCGCGGCTTCGTGCCCGCGCCGAACTACGCGCGGGCCGTGCTCGACCGGATCACCCCGGACGACCATCCGCTGGCCGACGCGGTCGCCGCGGAGCTGCACCGGATGAGCGGGGCCGCGCTGCCCCCCGGGGTCTGGGCGCCGCCCCGGCTGGTGGAGATGCTGCCGCCCCATCTGCGGATGACGTTCCGGGTGGTCGACGACCGCGGGGCGACCCTCGCCGAGGGCAAGGACCTGGCGGAGCTGCGGGCGCGGCTGCGGCCGAAGACCCGGGCGGTGGTCTCCGCCGCCGCCGCGGGGGTGGAACGCTCGGGCCTGCGGGCCTGGGAGATCGGCACCCTGCCGACGGTGATCGAGCGCACTCGCGGCGGGCATGTCGTGCGGGCCCATCCGGCGCTCGTGGACGAGGGCGCGTCGGTGTCCGTCCGGGTCTTCGACAACCCGGACGAGGCCGACGCCGCGATGTGGGCCGGCACCCGGCGGCTGCTGCTGCTGGGAGTGCCATCCCCCGTCCGGGGCATCATCGGTCGGCTGCCGAACGCGGCGAAGCTGGCCCTGAGCAACAACCCGCACCGCGACGTCAGCGACCTGCTGGACGACTGCGTCGCCTGCGCCGTGGACACACTGCTGCGCCGGGCGGGCGGGCCCGCCCGGGACGAGGCCGGCTTCGGGGCCCTGCTCGAGGTCGTGCGCGCCGAGCTGCCGGAGCGCTCGTTGGCGGTGGTGCGGGCCACTGAGCGGGTGCTGGCGCTGGCGCACCAGGTCGACCGGAGCCTGCGCACCCTGACCAGCCCGGCGTTGCTGGCGACCACGGCCGACCTGCGTGGCCAGCTGGACGACCTGATCCACCGCGGCTTCGTGACCCGGACGGGCTTCGAGCGGCTGCCCGATCTTGAGCGCTACCTCACCGCCGCCGCGCGGCGCGTCGACCGGCTGCCCGGCGACGCCGCCCGGGATCGCCAGCTCACCACCCGGGTGGGCCATGTTCTGACGGCCTACCGCGAGCTGGTCAAGGAGCTGGGCCCGGCCGCCGCCGCGGCGGAGCCCGTCACGGCGGTCCGCTGGATGATCGAGGAACTGCGGGTGAGCCTGTTCGCGCAGGCGCTGCGCACGCCGTACCCGGTCTCCGAGGAACGCATCTACCGGGCGATCGACGGACTTCGTCATCCCTGACGGCACCGGGTCTGAAACCATCGGGTCTCGGGCGACACCGGGTCTCGGACGACACCGGGTCTCGGACCACACCGGGTCGCCGGCTCCCGCGGCTGCGGGCCGCCGCCGGCTGGCGTTGCTTCCGGACAAGATCTGCGGCTTTCGGTCGTTCCAACGACCAAAAGCGGCAGATCTTCGAACTGCGGCCGTGGGGTATGGATGGGCGGCTCGCCCGCCGACCGCACCCCGCGGATGACCATCGGGGGCCACCCGGGGTGGCGGTGCCGCCGCGGCCCGCATCACGGCTGGTAGGGCCGTCAGCACCGATCCGAGGCGCTATTACGATGACGTCGGCCGCGGCCCGCGGCGAAGTCAGCGACTTACATCTATCTGCCTGTATCTGCCTGATCGAGAGCCCGGGTGGGGGGTGCAGTGGCGTTCGGCCACCGACGAGTCATCGTGCTCCTCGTCGCCGTCGGCCTGCCACTCATAGCCCTCCTCACGACACAGATCGCCCTGGAGGCGACCGGCTTCCCGTCCGCGACGAGCGCCGCCTCCGCCGCGCACGTGGTCGCCGAGGCCTCCCCGGGCACCACGACCGCCCCCGCGACGGGCACCACGACCGGTGCGGCGCGGCATGCCGCGGCGCCCGAGGGCACCGCCGCCGCCAAGTCGGGGGCCTCGGTCTCCTCATCAGCTGGAACCGCGGCCACTGGAACCGCGGCCGCTGGGACCGCGGCCGCTGGGACCGCGGCCTCGCCCACCAGCGGCGCGGCGTCGTCGACCGTGACGCCGGCCTCCCCCGCCGCCACCGCCGCGGCGGGCGCCACCTACACCGAGCTCGTCACACTGGCGTCCGGACGCAGCTACGACCTGCACACCACCGTCCAGGCGGGGCAGCGCAGACCGCTGGTGATCCTCCTTCACGCGTACCTGCACGACGCGGCCGCGATGCGCGACCTCAGTGGCGCGACCCCGTACTCCGACGAGCACGGATTCGTCCTCGCCTACGGGCACGCGATCGACGGGGCCTGGAACTCCGGCACCTGCTGCGCGGGCGTGAACGGTGTCGACGACGTCGCATACCTGCGAGAGCTCGTGGCGGACGTGGAACGACGAACCCCGGTCGACCCGACCCGGGTCTACGTCTGGGGCTACTCGAACGGCGGCATGATGGCGGCGCGGGCCGTCTGCGAGGCGCCCGAAGTCTTCGCCGCCGCCGGAGTCGTCGCCGGCGCGCTGCTCGTGCCCTGTCAGCAGGCGCCCATTCGGATGATGCACATCCACGGCACCCAGGACACGACCGTGCCCTGGCGCGGAGGCTGGTCGGACTACGTGAAGGTCACGTTCCCCGACTCACGCACCGAATCCTCGCGGGTGACCAGCTCGTCGGTGGTGGTCGGTGTGCCCTGGGACGGCGGTCACGACTGGCCGTGGTGGGCCACCGGGAAGCTCTGGGAGTTCTCCTCCCAGCAACGCCTGGCCAGCCAGCAGGGCGTGGACGGCGACGCCGACGACGCCCTTCCCGGCACACCCTGACCGACCACCGACCACCGGCCCGGCCCGGTCCGCGGCGGCTCCAGGATCTGAGGACTTCGGTCGTCCCCACGACCACAATCCTCAGGCTTTGCTCGGCAGCAGCGGCAGGCCGAAGCTCGGGACCTGCCCGGCGGTTCACACGGCGGCGGGCGGCTCTGTCACGCGGCGGCGAGCGGCGCGCAGGCGGGCGGCGGCGTCCTCAGGCGTGATGTCGCGCTGCATCCCGGCGAACAGGTCGTAGCCCACCACGTGCTTGCGCACCGTCGGCGACCGCAGCAACGGCGGGTGGAAATGGGCATGGAGCTGCCAGTGCTCGGTCGCCTGCCCAGCGGAGCCGTCGTGCGGGCCCGGGGCGGCATGCCAGCCCATCGAGTACGGAAAGGGACTGTCGAACAAGGCGTCATAGGTGCGCAGCAGCGAACGCAGCACGCCTGCCAGCGAGTCACGCTCCGGACCGGTCAGGTCGTGCAGCAGGCGCACCGGGCGGCGGGGCAACAGGAGCGTCTCGAAGGGCCACAGCGCCCAGTAGGGCACGACGACGACCCAGTGGTCGTCCGCCACCACCACCCGGCTCGGCTCGGACGCCGCGCTCGCCGCGTCGAGGTCGGACTCCAGCGCCGCGTAGTCGACGAGCAGGGAGGTCCCCTGCGCCTGCAGGTAGGCCCGCTGGGAACGGTCCTCGGCGGCCGGCAGGTCCGGCATGAACGACGACGCCCAGATCTGGCCGTGCGGATGCGGGCTGGACGCGCCCATCGCCGCCCCGCGGTTCTCGAAGATCTGCACCCACGTCCAGGTACGGGCCAGATCGCGCTCCTGGTCGGCCCAGGTGTCGACAACCGCGCGGACCCGCTCGAGGGGCAGGCTGGCCAGGGTGAGGTCGTGGCGTGGGTCGAAACAGACGACGCGGCAGGTTCCCGCACCCGGAGCCGCCCGCAGCAGCGCGGACGCCCGGGCATCGGACATCGGCGCCGCACCGTCCGCCATGTGTGGCAGCGCACCGTTCGCCGTGTTCGGCGCGGCCTCGCCCAGCCAGCCGCCCGGCGCGTCGGAAGATCCGGGTCGCAACGCCGGAAAGTCGTTCTCGAACACGTAGACGCCGTCATAGTCCGGATTCCCGATGCCGGAGGCCCGCGCGTTTCCAGGGCAGAGATGACATTCGGGATCGTAGGCGGGGAGGTCGGTGGCGACCTTCTCCTCGCCGCCGCGCCACGGGCGCGCGACCCGGCCCGCCGACACGAGAATCCAGCGCCCGGTAAGGGGGTCGAAGCGCCGATGCGCGCCTTCGCCGGCCGCCTCCGGCCCGCCGGCCGCTGCCGGCAGGGCCAGCACACCGGGCTGCGCGCCCGCACCGTTCGGGCCCGCACCGTTCGGAGCTTCACCGTTCGGGGCTGCACCGTTCGGGGCTGCACCGTTCGGGGCTGCACGGTTCGGACCCGTACCGCTCGGGCCCGGATGGTCGTCCGGCACGGGACCGTCATCTGATCGGGGAACCGCGGCAAGCACGGTCAAATCGTAGCGAGCCCGGAGTCAGGCCGCCGGCCCGGAAACCTAAAGCTCACTTCATGTTGACCGCTGTACGGTCGGGAAATGGACGCCTCGGACGCCATGACCCTCGGTGAAGTCGTGCGCCGCAGTGGTTTCAGTGCCTCGGCGCTGCGTTTCTACGAGCGGGAAGGGCTGCTGAGCACAACACGGACCAGCGGCGGCCAGCGCCGGTACCCGCGCCACGCCCTGCGTCGGCTGGCCTTCATCCGCGCGGCCCGCAACGTGGGGCTCAGCCTGGACGAGATCCGCGAGTCGCTGCAGCGCCTGCCGGCCGAACGTACTCCCACCAAGGCCGACTGGACCGCGATCTCGCGGGCCTGGCGCAGCCGGCTCGACGAGCAGATCGAGGCACTGGAACGGCTGCGCGACGGCCTCGACACCTGCATCGGCTGTGGCTGCCTGTCGCTGCGGCGCTGCCACATGTCGAACCCCGACGACCACGTCGCCGTCTTCGGCCCCGGGGCCGTGGCGCTGCCGCCCGCATTGCGACGCCGCGCCGATCGGCACTGAACACCTGCCAGTACGCTTTCCGTCGCTTCCGCCCCACGCCTTGCGGTAGGCAGATTTCGTCCCACGAGGTCCCGCGGGCGAGATCGGCAGCGGTTTGCGACGAGGAGGAGTCGATGGTCGACGCGCACAGCGCGTTCACGTCGAGCGGTGAAGGTGTGCACACGGGTGAGGGCGAACCGCTCGCCCGCCGGGACGCGAGCAGGCGATCACGCCCCGCCGACCGGGCGGGTGGGGACGTCCTCAGCGACCTCGCCGCGCTGGCCGTGCGCAGCGGCCAGGCCGCCCGCCCGGATCGTCGGCGGCGCCCGACGATCGTGGGCTTAGGCGGGACGACCCGGCCGGAGTCGGCGTCGTTGCGCGCGCTGGAGACGGTGCTGCGGTCCATGGCCGCGGCGGGCGCGGAGACGGTGCTGCTCGGCTCGGTCGACATCGACCTGCCGATGTACGTTCCGGAGCAGGTCGAGCGCACTCCCGCGGCTCGCCGGCTGGTCGCCGAGATCGCCCGGGCCGACGCGGTGGTGATCGCCACTCCCGGCTACCACGGCGGTGTGTCGGGGCTGGTCAAGAACGCGCTGGACTACCTGGAGGATCTCCGGGACGCACCGCGCCCCTACCTCGACGGACGTGCCGTCGGGCTGATCGTCTGCGCGGACGGCCCCCAGACCGCGGGCACCACGCTCGCGGCGCTGCGTTCCTCGGTCCACGCGCTGCGCGGCTGGCCGACTCCCCTCGGCGTCTCGATCGACACCTCCACGGCGCCCTTCGGCGCGGGCGGCGAGGTACTCGACCGGCGGGCCGCGAGCCATCTGGAAACGCTCACGGACCAGGTCATGGGCTTCACCTATGCCTGGTCGCAGGTCATCTGAGCCACCTGGCCAGCTGAGCGCGACCCGGGCGAGCGCGGCGGCCTGATGAAAGGCTCTGGACGTCTCCTCGCGCCGCCTGGCCGCGCATCCGCGGCTGCTCCGGACGGGTGTGTGCGGCCTCGCCCCGGCGTGGCCGCAGATCCCCGAAAACTGTGCGTAGCGTTAGGTAAACGCCACACCAGCGGATTCTCGACTCACCTGCCGTAGGGATCACATCCGGACAGGGCTACCGTGGCGGGGCTTTCCGGGGTTGCGCGGGTGCCTGCGCCCGACACGCCGCCCCGCCAGCCCGCCAGCAGCACAAGGAAGGACTAGCCGGTGAGACGAGGTCTGGGCCTGCGGCTCGGCGCAGCCTGTATCGGAGCCGCGATGGCTCTCGCCGCCTGCGGTGGGAGCGACGACAGCAGCGGGACCGCCTCCGATGGCGCGGCCGCCGGATCGGGCACCCCGGTCAAGCTCATGGTCATCGCACCGGTCGGGACCACCGGCAGCAACTATCCCGAGCTGGTGGCGGCGGCGAAGGCGGCCGCCCGCGCGGTCAACGTCCGCGGCGGGATCAAGGGCCATCCCGTGGAGATCGTGCACTGCAACGAGAAGAACGACGCCGCGGCCGCGAAGGAATGCGCCCAGCGGGCCGTGGACGAGAAGGTCCTGGCCGTCGTGTCGGCGGTTTCCGGTTCCGGTGGGATCATGCCGATCCTGGAGCAGGCGGGCATCCCCGCCATCGGTTCGGCCGGCATCGCGGCGGATGGCTCCGAGCTCAGCTCGAAGGTGAGCTTCATGCTCAGCCCGCTCACCTTCTACCCGGCCGTCTGCCCGTCGCTGCTACGCAAGGCCGGCGCGTCGAGCATCGGCCTGGTCGGGTACGACCTGTCCTACAGCGACCGGCTGATCACGATGGCCCAGGCGGGCGCGCGGGCAGTCGGCACACCGCTCGCCCCCGAACTGCGCATCCCGATCTCCACCAGCGACTTCACCCCGACCGTCACCCAGCTCACCAGGGCGAAGGCGAACGGGGCGGTGCTCGTGGTGTTCGACCAGGCCGCCTACGCCGTGATCAAGGGCGCGGGCACCGGCCTGCGGACCTGCCACGCGGCCGGCACTCTCTCGGAGAAGTACCTGGCCAGCCTCGGCGCGGCCGCCGACAACCTCGTTGTCGCCAGTCCGTTCCCAGAGCTCAGCCAGCAGGGCGAGTTCCCCGAGCTGGCCCGGATGATCTCCGAGCTCGACGCCGAGGAGAAGGCCGGCGACGCTGACGCCGCCGCCGACCTGCGCTCGGCGACCGGGACCACCGCCGCCTGGCTTTCCGTGCAGGTGGCGGAGAAGGTCGGCAACGCCGTCCCCGGCGAGCTGACCTCGCAGGCGCTGCTCGACCAGCTGGGGAAGACCAAGGGGCTCGACCTCGGCCTGGTTCCGCCGCTGGACTTCACCACCCCGAACCCCGTTCCCGGCGTCGAGCGGGTCTTCAACACGACGATGCGCGGTGCCCGGTGGGACAGCGCCACCGGCGGGTTCGTGTCGCTCGGGCCGGAGACCTACGACGCGATGACCCTGCTGAAGCAGGGCGCCTCCTGATCAGGACGTCCTGATCAGCGCGACCAGGACCGGGCGGCGCTGATCGTCTGATCGGCGCCGCCCGGGAGACCCGCTGGCCGTCACCGGGCGGGCGAGTCGCAGGAGCGGAGGATTCTGGTCGTTCCGGAGCATGGAGCAGAATCCCGGGCTTCGGGCTATGGCTGGCGGCTGCTGGCGGCTGGCTGCTGGCTGCTGGCTGCCAAGAAATGAGGATCGTGGTCGTTCTGGCGACCAGAATCCTCGACTTTTGCGCAGTACCTGGCGGACTCCGCGCCCCTTTTCGCCGCCCTTGATACGAAATGCCATGTGGCGGCCGCAATCGTCAAGCCCGGTCGCCCGCGTCAGGCGAGCGGAAGGTAGGCACCGAGCAGAACGTCGGGAGCCTCCCGCGCCCGTTCCGCGGAGCCCGACCAGGCAATCTGCCCGTGTCTCAACACGATGACCCGGTCCGCGACGGTGAGTGCGCTGCGCACGTGCTGCTCCACGAGCAGCACGGCCAGTCCTCCGTCCGCCGCGGCCCGGACCACACCGAGCAGCCGTTCGGCCAGGCGCGGGGCCAGGCCGAGGGACAGTTCGTCGGCCAGCAGCGCGGCGGGGCGGCGGGCGAGGGCCCGGGCCAGGGCCACCATCTGCTGCTGTCCGCCGGAGAGCAGCCCGGCCCGTCGGTCGAGGTGGCTTTCGAGCTCGGGGAACGTCTCCAGGGCGAGGCCGACGTCCGCGCGGCCGATCCGCAGGTTCTCCCGAACCGTGAGATTCATGATCACCGACTTGTCCTCGGGGACGAGGGCGAGGCCGGCCCGCGCGCGCTGGTGCAGCGGCGCGGTCGTGATCTGGCCGCCCCAGCGGACGACGCCGGAGCGCGGCTGCAGCGCACCGCTCAGGGCCAGCAACGTCGTCGTCTTGCCGGCACCGTTCGGCCCGAGCAACGTGACGACCTCACCCGGCCACAGCTCCAGGTCGAGGTCACGCACCACCGGCCCGGCGTCCCCGTAGCCGGCCGACAGCCCGCGCGCGCTCAGGACGGGTGTGCCGCTCCTGGGCCCCGCGTCGGGGACCGCGCGCGGCCCCATGCCGGGGGTCAACGCCTGGTTCCGGCGGCCGGGCCGGCCGGGCCGGTCGGACTGCTCGCGACGGCCGGGTCGGCCGGTCCCAGGTACGCGTCGCGCACCCGTTCGTTGACGCGGATCTGGCCGGGCGTGCCGCGCGCGATCACCTCGCCACCGTCGAGGACCACGACCTGGTCACAGATCCGCATCACCACCTCCATGTCGTGCTCGTTGAGCAGGATGCCCAGGCCCCAGTGGTCCGCGAGCCGGCGCAGCAGCGTCGCGACTCCCGCGCTCTCGTTCTCGTCCAGCCCCGCGCACGGCTCGTCGAGGAGGAGGACGGACGGGCAGGTCGCGACGGCGCGGGCGATCGCCAGCAGGCGGCGGCGGCCGTAGGGCAGCTCCGACACCGGGCGGAGCAGGTCGGCGCGGAGCCCGAACGCCTCGACCGCGGCCGCCGCGGCGGCCGGCAGTGGACGGGCCCGGGGCAGCACGAGGTCCCCCAGGTAGGCGCGGGCGTCCCGTGGGTCGCAGGCGGCCTGGATGTTCTCCATGACGGTGAGGTCCTCGAAAAGCTCCAGGTTCTGGAACGACCTGCTGATACCCGCCCGGGCGCGCAGATGGGCCGGCAGGCGGTCGAGGCGGGCCTCACCGAGCATCAGCGACTGCGAGACCGACCCCGTGTAGCCGGTGATCGCGTCAATCACTGTGGTCTTTCCGGCGCCGTTCGGGCCGATGACGCCGACGATCTGGCCTGGCTCCACCCGCAGATCGACGCCGCGGATCACTTCCACCGCACCGAAGCGCACCGAGAGCCCCCAGGCGGAGAGCGTCGCCGGCCGGGCCGGATACCCGACCGATCCGACCTGGCGCATCGGCCCGGTCTCCAGCCCGGTGGCTACCAGCCCCGCGGGAGCAGCGGGCTGGGCCGGAGCGGCGGGCTGGGTGGGAGCGGCGGGCTGGGTGGGAGCGGCGGGCTGGGTGGGAGCGGCGGGCTGGGTGGGAGGAACCGGAGCGGCGCGGGCTACCGGAGCGGCCGAAGCGGCGGCGGCGGTGCCGATCGCCGGCACCGCGCCGAGAAGCCGGGTGACCCGGGCGGCGTCCGCGGCCGCGCGCCGCTCGAGGGCGGCCGGGAAACGGCGCTCAAGCACACGCCGGGCGTTGCGGGCGTTCTCCGGCGCCATGCCGCCGCCCGACCGGGACAGCACGGTGACGAGCACCAGACCGCCGATCAGCGGGACGTAGCGGTCGAGATCCGCGAGCCAGTCGACGATGCGCCCGCCCGCCGCGAAGGCGACGCCCGCGCAGACGGCGGCCGTCAGCCAGGGCAGCGCACGCCCGGCCAGGCGCCCGGCGCCACGCGGCCCGGACTCGCCCGCGCCCGGCGCCGGCTCACCCGCTGGCCACCTCTCAGACCCGCCCGCCGGCCTGCTCGCCGGTCCGCCCACCGGCGCCGGCCGGCGCGGCGCGACCGCGCGCCCGACGGCCAGGCCGATGATCGCGGCGAGCGCGGCCAGCAGCAGCCGCAGGACGGCACCCAGCTGCGCCAGCAGGCTTCCCACCCAGGCGCCGATGCGGGTCGCCAGCGCGTCGGCGGCCATCGTCGCGCCGGCGAAGGCGCCGCTGGTCCAGCCGACCCCGCCCACCACCGCGTAGGCGATCAGCAGGATCGACGCGAACGGCGAGAACAGCCCGCCACCGTAGTCGATGTTGCCCCGCTCACCGTAGGCGTAGAAGGCGTACAGCACCCCGCCGAAGCCGGCGATCGCCGCCGAGAGCGCGAAGGCGTAGATCTTCGCTCCGACGACGCTGATCCCGAGGGCGGCCGCCGCACGCTCGTTCGTCCGCACAGCGATCAGCCGCCGGCCCGCCCGTCCGCGCCGCAGGTTCGCGACGAGCAGCGCCAGCACGGTGAAGGCCAGCAGGGACAGGGTGGCGAAGCCACGCGGGTCGGAGACCTTGTCCAGGTGGACGCCGAGGAGGGTGGCGTCGCCGACCTCGGTGCCCTCCAGCCTGGAGAGGTCACCGAAAAGGTCACCGAGCGGGCTCGGTGGCGCCGGCGAGTGGTACCCGCGCTGGAACAGCAGGGCGTCCACCGCGGCACCGAGGCCGAGGGTGACGACGGCGAGCTGCAGGCCCCGGGTCCGCAGCGCCGGCAGCGCGAACAGCACCCCGACGAGCGCCGTCCCGGCGACCCCGACGACGAGCGCCGCCTCCAGCGGCCACCCCTGCACCGCCACGAGTCGTCCGGCGATCAGGGCCGCCGTCCCGGAGAAGGCGAGCTGGGCGAGGGAGAGCTGGCCGGTGAAGCCGACCAGCACCACCACGGAAAGAATGATCATGGCCCAGATGGCGTTCGCGTTCAGCGCGTTCACCCAGGGCGCCGGCAGCAGCCACCAGATGCAGACGAGCGCGCCGGCCACCGCGGCACCCAGCGCCCGCCAGTACACCCGGCCGCTGCCCAGCGACGGATGACGCTCGGCGACATGCCCGCGGTCGGGAATACCGCGCCCGCGTACCGCCAGATAGAACACGATCACCGCCAGCGGAACAGCCCGGTCCACACCCCGCCAGACGGGATGGTCCGCCACCAGGTGAACCTGCAGCTCCAGCTCCACCGCGGCGAGCGCCAGCGCGCCGACGAGCACCGCCGGCAGTGATCTGAACCGGGCGACCAGGGCGACGGCCAGGCCCGGCACGATCAGCAGCATCAGCCCACCGGCCGACAGCGGGTTCTGCAGCGGCGCCAGCAGCACACCGCCGAGCCCGGCCAGCGCGGACCCGGCGAGCCAGGCCCAGCTCGCCACGGCGTCCGGCGACCAGCCCAGGGTCGCCGCGGCCCGCGCGTTCTCCGTCACCGCGGTCGCCGCGAGCCCGAGCGTGGTGAACCGGAACACCGCCCACAGCCCCGCCACCACCACGACCACCACCGCGAGGCGGGTGAAGACGTCCACACCCACCGCGGTGTCGAACAACGTCACCTTGGACGTCGGCAGGACTGTCGGCGAGTTCCGCACGTCGCTGCCGTACATCAGGGTCAGCGACGACTGGATGACGATGAGCAGTCCGAGCGTGGCCATCAGGCGCAGCACGGCCGTCGCCTGGCGCATCGGGCGGAGCACCAGGTGCTGGAAGGCGACCCCGATGGCCATCGTGGAGCCGACGGCGAGCAGCGCCGCCAGTGCCCGCGGCAGCCCCCAGACGCTGCTCGCGCCGTGGAACGCGTAGGCGGACCAGGCCAGCAGCGCACCCTGCGCCATGTTCAGGACACCTGCGCCCCGCTGCACCACCACGACACCCGTGGCGACCAGTGCGTAAAGGGCACCGGTGCCCAGGCTCAACAGGACGTAGCCCATGACGTCGTTCACGGCCACCACCTCGCATCACACCGGTGGCCGGTGTCTGCCTGCGCTCAAGGAGGGCCACGAGCGCCTCCGGACATGGCCCACGAACGCGACGTGGACCCACCTGATCAACGCGAACAACCCTGATCACGGATCACGGTGACAGCTGGGAACGTATGGTCACAAAGACCTGCTCGGCAAGCAAACCACCCACAATTTGCGATCTCCGGCCCCGCCCGGCCCGATTCGCGGTCGGCGTGGTCAGGACCTTCGGCTCGACGCGGCCACCGCAATCGGACCTACGCCACATCCGCCACAGGCCCCGCGCACACCTGTCGGTGGCACCACGACCGGGTACCTGATCACCTCCGCACCCGGAGGATCACCTGGGCGACCCGAAGACCTGCGTCCAGTAGACGCCGTACTCGCCTCCCTCGACCCGGCCGACGCCGAGCTGACGAACCTGCGGCCGCAGGATGTTCGCCCGGTGCCCAGGGCTGTCCATCCAGCCGGCGACGACCTCGCGTGCCGTCCGCTGACCGGCGGCGATGTTCTCGGCGACCACCGAGTAGTCGTAACCGGCGGCCCGGACCCGGTCGGCGACGCTGATCCCCTCCGGGGTGTCGTGGGCGAAGAAGCCGCGGGCGGCCATGTCCGCGCTGTGCCGGGCGGCCGCCGCGGCCAGCCGGGGCTCGGCGGTCAGCGCGGCCAGCCCCGCCCGGGCGCGTTCGGCGTTGGTGAGCGCCAGCACCTCGGCGAGGACGTCCCCCGGGGCCGCGGGCGGCGGAACCGGCGCCGACCGCCCGGAAGCGGGCACCTGCGCCGACCGCCCGGGAGCGGGCGCCGGGGGCGAGTCGTCCACGTCGACGCCGAAGTCACGGGCGAGGCCGGCCAGCCCGTCCGCGTACCCGGCGCCGAGCGCTCGCAGCTTCCAGCCCGGCCCGCGCCGGTAGATCTCGGCGATCTGCAGGACCGTCTGGGTGCCGAGCGGCGGCGGGCGCAGGGTTGCGACGGTGCGGCCGGCGGCGCTGACAGTCGCCTGCGGCGATGGCAGCCGGCCGAAGGGCGTGACGCCGTCCGCCGGGCTGGCCACGAGCACGACCCGCTCGGCACCCGGGCGCAGCCGGCTCAGATCGAGCTCGATGGCCGGCGAGCCCGGCGTGGCGCGCAGCATGACGCCTGGTGCCGACCGCTGGTTGTAGAAGACCATGTCCCGATCGCCGGACACCCGCCCGTCCGGCCCGAGCACGAGCGCCGAGAGATCGAAGGGGCCTGGCAGCTCCATGGAGATCACGGTGCCGGACAGCTCGGTGTTGGCTCCGGACACGAGCTCCGCCATCTGGCCTCCCGCTCCTGGGTGCCGCCGCACCGCCCGCACCGCCCGACCGCGCGCACCGCGCGACCGCACCGCCCATCCGGGTCAGAGCCCGCACCGGCTACAACGAGTGGCCGGGCCCGAGGTTCCCCGGGCGCAACCCGGCCAGGTCAGACTGCCCGTCAGGCAGTCAGGCGGTCCGCCAGACCGCCCGTCAGACCACCCGACCGCGCAGGACGACCAGCTCCGGGGCGCGCAGCACGCGGACGTCGGCGGTCGGGTCGGCCGGGTACACCACGAGATCGGCCGAGGCGCCCTCGTCCAGGCCCGGTCGGCCCAGCCAGCGGCGGGCGTCCCAGCAGGCCGCACCGAGCGCCGCGCGGGGCGGGAGCCCGGCGGCGACGAGCTCCGCGACCTCGTCGGCGACCAGGCCGTGGGGCAGCGAGCCGCCCGCGTCCGTGCCGACGTAGATCGGGATGCCCGCCTCGAAGGCGCTGGCGACCGTGTCGTACCGGCGGGCGTGCAGGTCACGCATGTGCCGGGCGTAGGCGGGGAACTTCTCCTCGGCACCGGCCGCAATCTGGGGGAACGTCGCGATGTTCACCAGGGTCGGCACGATCGCGATGCCGCGCTGGGCGAACAGCCCGATGGTCTCGCCGGTGAGCCCGGTGGCGTGCTCGACGCAGTCGATGCCGGCGAGGGCGAGATCGACCAGCGAGCTCTCGGCGAAACAGTGTGCGGTGACCCGGGCGCCGGCCGCGTGGGCGGTCTCGATGGCCGCACGGGCCGCTTCCGCCGGCCAGCAGGGCGCCAGATCACCCTCGGCGCGGTCGATCCAGTCGCCGACCAGCTTGACCCAACCGTCCCCACGACGAGCCTGCTCGGCGACCTCGGCCGTGAGATCGCCCGGCTCCACCTCGGCGGCGTAGCCGCGCAGGTAACGCCTGGGGCGGGCGATGTGCCGGCCGGCGCGGATCAGCCGTGGCAGCTCCGGGCGCTCGTCGATCCACCGGGTGTCCGACGGTGATCCCGCGTCGCGCAGCAGCAGGGCGCCGCTGGCCCGGTCGGCGAGGATCTGTTCCTCGGCGGTCCGGGCGTCGGTGGCGCCGGTGGAGACGAGGCCGACATGGCAGTGGGCGTCGACCAGGCCGGGAACCGCCCAGCCCGAAAGGGTCCGGACGTCCCGCGCGGCAGCGCCGACCGGCGCGGTGAAGGTCACCCGCCCGTCGACGACCCAGACGTCGTCCCGCACGTCCTCGGGCCCGACGAGAACCCGCCCGGTGATCCGCAGTGTCGGCGTGGTGGTCACACCACCATCCTTCACCCGGGCCGGCCCGCGACCACCACCACGGCACCCCGCTTCACCGAGTGCGGCAAAGGCCACATAGAGTCCGCGGCGGAATCCTGGGACGCGGCGGATCCGGGCCACCAGCGTGGGCTTTCGCGAAGCCGGGTCGCTGGAAGGCGAACCTCGCCCGCACGGCCACCCATCGAAGATCCCGCACCGCCACCCAGCACCAGCACTTCATCTCAAGCTGGACAAAAGGGGCGTAGATGCACCTGGCGATCCGCAAGAAGTTGGGATCCTGGTTGCCGGAACGACGAAAATCCTTCGCTCTTGCGACTCGCCAAACCGGGCCACCCGCGCGGCGGTGACCTCGGCTCAGGCCCGGCGAGCCCTCACCTCGGGTAGCGGCAGGTCCTCGGCCACCGCGCCGCGTCCGCCGCTCAGATGTCGAGGGACGACTCGATGGTGCGCAGCCGGTGCCGGGCCATCGCGAGGTTGGCGCGCGACTTGTCGAGGACCAGGTAGAGGAACAGCCCCCGCCCGGTGTGGCTCTGCAGCAGGCGGATCAGGTGGTACTGCCGCCCGAGGGTGATCAGGATGTCCTCGACGGTGTCGGCGAGCCCCAGGCTCTCCATCGTCCGGATCTTCGCCCGGATCAGGTCGGTGTTGCCGGCGGCGGCCACCTCCAGGTCGAAGCTGTGGCTGCTGCCCAGGGTGCCGAGAGTCATCCCGCTGGTGAAGTCCACCAGGGCGACCCCGATCGCACCCTCGGTGGCCATTGCCTCCTTGAGGGCTACGTCGACGCTGTTCACAGTTCCTCCCGCACGAGTCTCCCGAGCGTTCGGAGCGTCTCGCTCCGAGAGCTCCCATGAGCTTTCCGGCTGCGCCGGTGCGGCGACGGCCACGGCCACCGTCGACCGCCCGGTCCGGGTGCTCTCCGCCCGCCGGCGCATCCCGGCCCACAGGCCGATGCGCTCGGCCCGATCACCGAGCACGGTCACGACCACGCACCCACCTTCGGGTGCACGAATCCGTCACCCACCGCCAGAAGCTCCGATCTCGGCAACGCTAGCCAGATCCGGATCACCAGCGAACGGCAATGATCACAACTAAGTAAAAAATCTGACCGTATGACGCAGGTCCGCGACGGTCAGTCCGGCAGCAGATCGGTTCCAGGCGGGAGGGTTCCGGCCGCGGCTGTGCTCTTCAGGTAGGCCCGCAGGCTGCGCCGCAGCTCACGGGCCGCCTGCGGCGGCTCGACATCGCGCCGGTGCGCGAGCCCGATCGTCCGGTGCAGGCCCGGCGGGGCGAACGAGGTGCTGCGCAGCCGCTGCCGCCGGGCGACCATGCTCGGGATGACGGCCGCGCCCAGACCGGCCTCGACGAAGCCGACGACCGCGTCCATCTCCCCGCCCTCGATGGCGAACGTCGGCTCGAACCCGCCCAGCCGGCAGGCCCCGACAGTGAACTCCCGCAGGTCGTAGCCGCGGCGGAACATCACCAGTGGCCGCCCGCGCAGGTCGCCCACCCGCAGCTGACCGTCTCGTGCGGGTGGCGGCGAGTTCTCCGAGGTGACCAGGACGAGGTCCTCGCGCAGCAGCGGAGTCGTCGACAGTGCCGGGTCCGAGCTGTGCAGCGGCAGGATGATCAGCGCGAGGTCCAGGTTCCCCTGCGCGAGGTTACGGACGAGGTCACGGGAGCCGCCCTCCTCGACGATCAGCCGGATGCCGGGGTACTCCCGGTGGAAGGCGTACAGCACGTCGGGCAGGAAGCCGGTGCACAGGCTGGGCGTCGCGCCCAGCCGGACGGTGCCGGTGCGCAGGTCCAGCAGCTCCTGCACCTGGCGGCGGGCCGTCTCGGTGTCGGCGAGGATCCGACGTGCCAGCGGCAGCAGGGTCTCACCCGCCACCGTCAGTGTGATGTTCCCCCTCATTCGGTTGAAGAGTGGACTTCCCAGCTCCTGTTCCAGGGCACGGATCTGTTGCGAGAGGGAGGGCTGCGCCACGTGCTCACGCTCTGCCGCATGAGTGAAATGCCTGGTCTCGGCGACGGCGACGAAATACGCAAGCTGATGAAGCTGCACACCTAAGAGTAGCCGAGGATAGGCAGAGGCTATCGAGCTCAGGTCCATCATGTCTTGGACCACTCGGGAACTTATCCCTAGGGTTCGCAGCGTGGCTGTAACGAACGACGCGCGGCCTACGTCCCCCGTAGGCATCTTCTGGCGGTCGACCATCGGCAAGAAGGCCGTGATGGCCGTCACCGGAGCAGTGATGCTGCTCTATCTACTCGTCCATATGCTGGGCAACCTGAAGATCTTCTTCGGTCGCACCAGCTTCGACGAGTACGCGCACTGGCTGCGCACGATCGGCGACCCCGCGCTCCACGGAGCCTGGTTCCTCTGGATCATGCGGGCCGTCCTGACGGTGGCAGTCGTGCTGCACGCGACGTCGGCCTACCAGCTCAGCCGGCGTGACCTCAAGGCCCGGCCGCAGAAGTACTCACACCGGCAGCGCCTCGAGGCCAGCTACGCCGTGAACACGATGCGGTATGGCGGCATCGTCCTCGCCCTGTTCATCATTTACCACCTCCTCGACTTCACGGCTCTGACGCTGAACCGCAACGGAGTCGAAGGCGCCGCGTACGACAACGTGGTGTCCAGCTTCTCCGTGTGGTGGGTCACACTCTTCTACATCATCGCCATGCTAGCGCTCGGACTACACATCCATCACGGATTCTGGAGCGCTGCTCGTACCCTCGGCGTGCACAGCGCGGCCCGGGAGAAGAACCTGAAGATCGCCGCGACCGTTCTGGCGGTTCTCATCTCGGCGGGCTTCATGGTCGTTCCCATCGCCGTGCTGGCCGGATTGGTGGACTGAGATGCCTGAGACGACGTCTCTCGGCTCCGGCGGAAGCGCCTACTGGACGGTCGGCGACGACATCGCCGACACCGCCGCACCCGACGGCCCGATCGAGACCCGCTGGGACCGCCGCAAGTTCGCCGCCAAGCTGGTCAACCCCGCCAACCGCCGCAAGCACACCGTGATCGTGGTGGGCACCGGCCTCGCCGGCGGCGCGGCCGGCGCGACGCTGGCCGAGCAGGGTTACAACGTCATCCAGTTCTGCTTCCAGGACTCGCCCCGGCGCGCGCACTCGATCGCCGCGCAGGGCGGCATCAACGCGGCGAAGAACTACCGCAACGACGGCGACTCCGTCTACCGGCTGTTCTACGACACGGTCAAGGGCGGCGACTTCCGCGCCCGCGAGTCGAACGTCTACCGGCTCGCCCAGATCTCGACACAGATCATCGACCAGTGCGTCGCGCAGGGTGTGCCGTTCGCCCGCGAGTACTCCGGCCTGCTCGACACCCGCTCCTTCGGCGGTGTGCAGGTGCAGCGGACGTTCTACGCCCGGGGCCAGACAGGCCAGCAGCTGCTGATCGGCGCCTACCAGGCGCTGTCGCGCCAGATCGACGCCGGCAACGTGGAGATGCACCCCCGGACCGAGATGCTCGACCTGATCGTCATCGACGGCCGGGCCCGTGGCATCGTCGCCCGTGACCTGGTCACCGGCGAGATCACGCCGTACCTGGCGGACGCGGTCGTGCTCGCCACCGGCGGCTACGGCAACGTCTTCTTCCTCTCCACGAACGCCAAGGGGTCCAACACCACGGCGACGTGGCGGGCGCACCGGCGCGGGGCGCACTTCGCCAACCCCTGCTACACGCAGATCCACCCGACCTGCATCCCCCGCTCCGGGGAGTACCAGGGCAAGCTCACGCTGATGAGCGAGTCGCTGCGTAACGACGGCCGCATCTGGGTGCCCAAGCAGAAGGGCGACACCCGCTCGCCCGACCAGATCCCCGAGGCCGAGCGCGACTACTACCTGGAGCGGATCTACCCGGCGTTCGGCAACCTCGTCCCGCGTGACATCGCGTCGCGTGCGGCGAAGTACCAGTGCGACGACGGCCGCGGTGTCGGCCCGGGTGGCCTCGGTGTGTACCTGGACTTCGCCGACGCGATCAAGCGCATGGGCGAGGACAAGGTCCGCGAGAAGTACGGCAACCTGTTCGAGATGTACGACCGGATCACCGGCGAGGACCCGTACAAGGTCCCGATGCGGATCTACCCGGCCGTCCACTACACGATGGGCGGGCTGTGGGTCGACTACGACCTGCAGAGCTCCATCCCGGGCATGTTCGTCATCGGTGAGGCGAACTTCTCCGACCACGGCGCGAACCGCCTCGGCGCCAGCGCCCTCATGCAGGGCCTGGCCGACGGCTACTTCGTGCTGCCCCCCATGCTCGGCAACTACATCGCCAGCACCAAGCTGGGCTCGGTCAGCCTGGACGACCCCGCGGTGACGTCCGTCCTCGGTGAGGTCACCGGCCGGCTCGGCCGGCTGCTGGAAGTCAACGGCGATCGCACGCCCGACTCGTTCCACCGCGAGCTCGGTGACATCATCTGGAACGAGTGCGGCATGGGCCGCACCGAGGCGGGCCTGCGCAAGGCGCTCTCCCGCATCCCGGAGCTTCGCGAGGAGTTCTGGCGGCGGGTGAAGGTGCCGGGCGACTCCGGCGAGCTGAACCAGTCGCTGGAGAAGGCGAACCGGATCGCGGACTTTCTCGAGTTCGGCGAGCTGCTGTGCATCGACGCCCTGCACCGCGCCGAGTCCTGCGGTGGGCACTTCCGCGAGGAGAGCCAGACCCCGGACGGCGAGGCACTGCGCGACGACGAGAACTTCGCGTACGCGGCGGCGTGGGAGTACACGGGCGGGGCCCCGGTGCTGCACCGGGAACCGCTCCAGTTCGACTACGTCCACCTGGCCCAGCGCAACTACTCGTGATCCTCGCTGCCGGCCGTCGCCCGGCCGCCCCCGTCGGGGCGGCATGGTGGCGGCCGGCTCCGGGGGCACCCACTCCGGGGGCACCAGCTCCGGAGGCCACTGGGGGGATCACTCCGGGGGCACTGACTCCGGGGGCACCAGCCGCCTGTGCATCCGCCCCTGCCCCTGTTCCCTGCCATCCGCTTCCACAGCGCCGCAGGCGGCGCGATCACGGACGTCCGCATGCCGCGCGACGAGCCACACAGCACTCGAAGGAGCCCCGACCGTGAACCTCACCCTTCGGATCTGGCGGCAGCGCGGCCCGGAGGACCGCGGTGCCATGGTCACCTACGAGCTGGCCGATGTCAGCCCGGACATGTCGTTCCTTGAGATGCTCGACGTGCTCAACGAGCGGCTCATCCTCGAGGGCGAAGACCCGGTGGCCTTCGACCACGACTGCCGCGAGGGCATCTGCGGCATGTGTGGCGTGGTCATCAACGGCCAGGCGCACGGCCCGCGGGACCGGACCACCACCTGCCAGCTCCACATGCGCGAGTTCGCCGACGGCGACGTCATCGACGTCGAGCCGTGGCGCGCGGCCGCCTTCCCGGTGGTGCGCGACCTGGTCGTCGACCGTTCCGGTTTCGACCGGATCATCGGCTCCGGCGGTTACATCTCGGTCGTCACCGGCAGCGCGCCCGAGGCGCACGCGACGCCGGTGCCGAAGCCGATCGCCGACGCCGCGTTCGACAACGCGACCTGCATCGGCTGCGGTGCCTGCGTGGCGGCCTGCCCGAACGGCTCGGCGATGCTGTTCACCTCGGCCAAGGTCACCCACCTCAACCTGCTGCCGCAGGGCGCGCCGGAGCGCGAGAGCCGGGTGCGCGACATGGTCGCGCAGATGGACGAAGAGGGCTTCGGCGGGTGCACGAACACCGGCGAGTGCACCGTCGCCTGCCCGAAGGGCATCCCGCTGACCAGCATCGGCAACCTCAACCGCGAGTACCTGCGGGCCCTGACCAAGCGGTAGCCAGCCGCGGCCTCGGTCGCACCCGCACCCGCACAACCCCGCCCACGGGCGGCGACAGGCACGGAGCGTGCCGGCCGCCGCCCGTGGGCGGGCCCTTTTGGGCCAGCTCACCCGGGCCGGACGGCTGAACCGCCCGTGCGGGGGAACATCTGGGGCGTGGACCCTCGTCCCCCGTCTGGTTTGTCTGTTGATCCGCGCCCGGATCAGGTGGCGGTCGTCGGTGCCGGCATGGTCGGCCTCTGCACGGCCTGGTACCTGCAGGAACGCGGTGTGGGCGTCACGGTCCTCGAACGTGACCGGGTGACGCCCGGTCCGGTGCACGGCGGCGCCGGTGCGTCCTGGGGCAGTGCCGGATGGCTCACTCCGGGTCTGGCCACTCCACTGCCCGAACCGGCGGTGCTGAGCTACGGGCTGCGGATGTTCCTGCGCCCGGACTCCCCCGTGTTCCTGCCGCCCGCCGCCGACCCCGTTCTCGCCCGCTTCCTCGCCGGGTTCGTCCGGCACAGCACCCAGGCCCGCTGGCGCCGGGCGATGCGCGCCCTCTCTCCGCTCACCCAGCGCAGCCTGGAAGCCTTCGACGAGCTCGCCGACGGCGGGGTCGCGGCACCGACCAGGGCAGCCGCCCCGTTCCTGGCCTGTTTTCAGGACCGGGCCGGCGCCGAGGCGTTCCGCACCGAGCTCGACGAGGTGCGCCACTGCGGCCAGCCCGTCGACGCCGAGGATCTCGACCCGCTGGCGGCCCGGGACCTGGCACCGCTGCTGTCCGACCAGATCACCGACGTGATCCAGATCCACGGCCAGCGTTACTGCGATCCCGGCCGGTTCGTGGCCGCGCTGGCCGATGCCGTGCGCGAGCGCGGTGGGGTCATCCGGGAAGGCATCACCGTCGACAAGGTCATCGACCTGGGCTCCCGGGTGGTGCTGACCATGGCCGACCATGCCAGTCCGCCGGTGCGGTTCGACGCGGTGGTGCTGGCGGGCGGGGCCTGGCTGTCGCCGCTGGCGGCCCGGTTCGGCGTGCGGACCGTCGTGCAGGCCGGACGCGGCTACAGCTTCAGCGTCGCGGTGAAGGAGCCGCCCACCGGGCCGCTCTACTTTCCCGGCGCCCGGGTGGCGTGCACACCGATCGGCGCCGAGCTGCGAGTCGCCGGAATGATGGAGTTCCGCCGACCGGACGCACCGCCCGACCCACGCCGCATCGACGCGATCGTCACGGCCGCGCGCAGGCTGCTGCGCGGTGTCGATCTCGACGCCCGCGCCCTGGAGTGGATGGGGCCACGGCCATGCACCCCGGACGGGCTCCCCCTCATCGGGCCGACGCTCTCGCCGCGGGTACATGTGGCCGGGGGGCACGGCATGTGGGGCATCACCCTGGGGCCGATCACCGGCCGGCTGGTGGCGGAGACGCTCGTCGACGGGCGCCTGCCCGCCGAGCTGGCTCCGTTCGATCCGCTGCGCCGTGGTTCCCGCTGATCGTCGCTGACCGGCGACGGCTGGCATGGCGACGGGCCGCCCGCGCTCTACGCGGGCGGCCCGTGCCTTTCATGGGTGGCACCGGATGCACCGTGAATCAACCAACGGTTCCGGTTGTCCTGACCACGGCCCGTGGCCGCGTGTCCGCGCCACGGCTGCGGACGATCGTCCTCAGTCGCCGGGTTGGATCATTCCACCCTGGGGATGTGGTCTCTGTCCCCGCTGGTTATCCGTCCAGGTCAGCCCTGCACCCGGCCGGCCAGCCGACGCCGCCGGGCGGCAACCCGGAGCAGGACACCGCCACCGAGCAGCGCGATCGCGATCGACATCATCGCGCCGGTCTCGACACCGGTGAAGGGCAGCGCGCCAGCGCCAGCGCCAGCACCGGCACCAGCCGCACCGACCCCGGCTCCACCGACGCCCACACCGACGACTCCACCAGCGATGATGCAGTCACCGTCCCGGCGCCGGTCCTTGTCGTTGAACAGACCATCCTTGTCGTTGAACTGGCCGTCCTTGTCGTTGAAGCGGCCGTCCTTGTCACCGTCGGCCAGCGGAGTGACCACCGGGGCGGCAAGGCCGTCACGGTGCACGCGGTCCTTGTCGTTGAAATCCTTGTCGTTGCGGATGTTCTTGTCGTCGAAGTCCTTGTTGCGGTCCTTGTCGAAGTCCTTGTTGCGGTCCTTGTCGAAGTCCTTGTTGCGGTCCTTGTCGAACCCGTCACCGAAGCAGGAACCGTTCCCGTCCCTGAACCGGTCCTTGTCGTGGTCCAGGCCCCAGCGGACCCAGTCGCTGATCAGATCAGCCGCCACGATCGGGTCGATCCCACCCTGGCCGATACCGATGACGGTGACCTTGGCGGTGACGACCCGGGTCTTCTTCCACGGATGGACGACGGACGCGAGCCCACCCGGCGAGTCCTCGGCCGGGCTGTCCACCGTGGCGGGTGGCTGGACGTCGCTGGTGGTCGGCGGAACGTCGACCACCGGGCCGCCCACGTCCGGGCCGCCGAGCGATGCTCCGTCGACGGGCAGATCGTCCGCCGGCGGCGTGCCCTCGTCGTCGAAGCCGTCGTCGAACCCGTCACCGAAGCCGTCGCCGAAGCCGTCGTCGAACTCGTCGCCGGCCGGGTCAGCGAACGTGTCGCCGCCGGCCGAGTCGGAGAACTCCTCGTCGTCGGCGCCCGGGAACGCCGTCGTGGGCCCGCCCGCCACACCCACGCCAGTGAGAATGTGGGTGCCCACGGTGCCGGGCGTGATCTGCTGGCTAAAGAGCCCGGAGCCGTTCACGGAGGCCGAGATGGTGCTGACTCCGTCGATCTGAATATCGACTGATGTGTTAGGCGCGAATCCACATCCACTGAAGGTCGTGTGCTCACCCAACAGGAGAAGGGATTTGGTGACATGACCTTCCCCGCTGTCTCCGGCACAGGAGACGGGTGGGTAGGGTCTGTCCTTGTCATCGAATGCCGTCGCCGGAGAAGCCGGCAGCGCAGCGAGCGCCAGCCCGCCGCCCGCTACCAGCGCGACGCCGAGAGTTCGGAACTTCATTCAGATACTCTCCCTGCGGGTGATCAGTTCAAGCAGTCGGATGATTGACTACGGGGAGACTACAGAGAGTTACTCTCCGTGTCTACGACCCGCAGCCGTCATCCAATAACTCTCCGTGACCACGGTCGCTCCACAGGAAGCCCCTCTACCACGAGGCGCTCGGGAAACGTCAGAGGCTGACTACGGAGAGTCAGCACAGGTCCGGCCGAAGGCTCCAGCACCCGGACCCGCAGCGTCCGAGTCTGCTCCCGGTCAACCGTCAGATAGCTCGACAGGACTGGGCGCCCCTTCTCCTCCCCCACCGCCAGCGAGATCGGCTTCCCGTCGACGCTGGCATCGACGAGCACGCTCCCGCGCCCGGTATAGAGGGAGATCCAGATGTTGTTCTGCGCCCCTTCATTACGCCAGCCGGGGATGTCGACGTCTCCGCGGTTGCGGACGTAATCGCTGAGACCCTCCGGTGCGGCGTTCGTCAGCGAAACAGTGATCGTCGCAAGTCCGGTTCCGTCCGGCCGGCGGTCGATGCGGTACTCGGTACTGCGCCGTAGCCAGAAGTCGAGCTTGCTCGCCGACGCGTTCTGGGTCACCACTCCCAGGAAAGGCCCGGGAACATCCAGCAGTGCCCCACCGAGTGCGGTCGTCGAAAGCGTCGCCTCCTCCTCGGCGTGGTTACTTGACACCAGCAGGCGCCCTTCGCCGGCGGCACGCGCCAACGCCCGGAGGAGTTTCGCGGTGTCACCCGCGGAACCCCCGCCGGTGACCACAGCCTGATAAACGGCCTCCCCGACCGAGGCGAAGAACTCGTCGCGCCGGTGGACATCGTCGATCTGCGCATAGACCCGGGACTCGACCAGTTCGACCAGTTGATCGGCCCGCACCGTCTGGCCGTCCGGCAGGACCGCCGGGCCGGTCACGGCCAGCAGGTAGGCCAGGGTCGTCGGGTCGAGGCTGATCGTCCCGTCCACCGCCTTACCCGTACCAGACCGGTAGAGCGCGGAGTAGAGCTGCCCCGCCGTCGGATAGTCCGGCGTGAGGTTCGCGTTCGCCCACACCCGGGCCGGCCAGAACTGGCCGTAGCGGGTCGCGAACTCCGCGGGCAGTTTCATGGCCGGTCGCAGTTGTGTCGGACCGCCCGGCAGGTTCCCGTTACCGGAGATGTCGTCGAGCTCGAGCCGGCCACGGGTGGCCGTCAGCACGCCGAACCCGCCGATGATGCCGCCGTTCGCACGTGACTCGGCCGGGTTCTGCACAACCAGCAGGTAGCGGCGCTGCCCGCTCGCGCCGAGCAGATCCGGGCCCAGCCGGGTGGCGAGCACCAGGCTGTCCAGGACGCCGTGCAGCTTCTCGCCGGTCGCGGCCGCCTCGCTCCGGGCCGCGTCGACGCCCAGCTGATCACCGAGGCCGTCGCAGGGCGACACCCGCCGCACCGCGTTCTCGAACGAGGTGACCGCCACGCGCGCCCGCTCGGCGGGAGCCCGGGCCGAGGCCAGCGCCGTCACGTTGATCGCCGTACCCGACCGCAGGGTGCTGGGGTCCAACCGGTTCCCCAGCTCGACGACCGGCCCCAGCGCGTTCGTCGCCACCCCGTCCAGCGCGGCGGCGAGCGCTGCACTGGAACGCAGCGGGCAGCCCGCGAACGGGAGATGCCCGGCCAGCGACCACAGCGGGTCGGACGTCAGTGACCGGGCCGAGTTCGTCCGCGCGACGATCTCGTCCATTGTTCGGCGCAGGTCCGCCGCCCCGGGGACAGCGCCGCCCGAAAGCGCGGACTGCAGCCCGGTGATCTGGGCCCGGGCGGCCTCCAGCTGCGACCGGGCGAGCAGTCCGCGCACACCCACCCAGGCACCGGCAGACACCACCACGGCAAGCAAAGCGGCGGCCAGGATGAACCGTCGCCGCGGGTGTTGCAGTCGGCCCCGGCCGCCTCTCGGGCGTCCGGGGCCATCCCCTCCCACCGGCTCCCCTGCGGGCCTTGCCGTCTCCCGCACCGGCGGCGCGGTCCGCGCCGCCGGCAGTGCCGACGGCGCGGACGGCTGCTCCGCTCCCCCCGTCGGCGGCTCCGTCACCGGCCCGCCGGGTGGTCCGGATAGTCGGCCGTGCCGTAGGCCAGCGGTGCCGTGGGTTCATCCGGCTGCCGTTGCGCGGCGATCTCGACCGCCGGGGAATCCTCGGCGCTCACCTGATCCGTCCCCTCCGCCGCCGCCGACGTCGCTGACTGCGTGGACGGCTCCGGGGCCGAACGCGGCTTTGATCGGGAGCCTCGACGGCCGCCGAGCCGGCTGTCAGCCTCGACCGCGGCCCTGGTCGCCGCCTTGCGCGCAGCCGCCGTCGGCTTGGCGGCGCGGCCATCGGCCACCCGGGTGTCGGACGACCCTCCGTCGGCCGGCCTGCTGTCGGCCGGCCTGCCGTCGGACGACGACGTGCCCGCCGCGGAGGTGGCCCGAACCCGGCCCTGGGCCGGGATGGCGGGCGACAACTCGTTCGGGATGCCGGCCTCCCCGCGGGAACGCAGGTGCCGAGGATGCGGGGCATAGATCTCGTAGTCGCCGTAGTAGTGAGAGTTGGCGCCCTTTGTCGGCATCATCGTGAGCACGGTGCCGAGCAGGTTCGCGTCCACTGCCCGCAGCGCCCCGACCGCCCGGCGCAGCTGCTCACGGCGCGTCCGGCCGGTACGGGCGACGAGCAGCGCACCATCCACACGGGTGGCCAGAACGGCGGCGTCCGTCACCGGCAGCAGGGGCGGCGTGTCGATCAGGACGATGTCGAAGCGACTGTCGAGAACCTCGAGCAGCTCCGCCATGTTGCGCGAGCCGAGCAGCTCACTCGGGTTCGGCGGGACGGGGCCGCTGGGCAGAATCTCGATCCGTCCGTCACCAACCCGGCCCTCGCCCCAGGGCTGGAGCACGTCGTCCAGCTCCGCGGCGCCGATCAGCACCGACGTCAGCCCCGCCGCGGACTCGATTCCCAGGTACTCACCGAAGGACGGTCGCCGCAGGTCGCCTTCGACCAGGCACACGCGCGCCCCGCCCTGGGCGAGGGCGATCGCGAGGTTGCAGACGGTCGTGCTCTTGCCCTCCTGCGCGACCGAGCTGGTCACCAGGATCGACCGCGGGCCGGTGTCGATGTTGACGAACTGCAGGTTGGTACGGAGCTGGCGGAAAGCCTCCGCGCGCCGCGAGTGAGGACTGAGGTGGACGATCAACGGGTGGCGGCCGGCATCCGAGTCGTAGCCGATCATGCCGAGGGTCGCGGCGCCCGTGATCACGCTCGCGTCGGAGTCCCCGCCGATGCTGGTGTCGAGACGGTGCCGGCCGATGCCGGCGGCAATCCCGACGATCACGCCCAGGAACAGGCCGATGGCCACGTTGCGGACGGGCTGCGGAGAGATCGGTGCGGTCGGCACCTTGGCTCGTTCCCACACCCTCACATGCACCGACGGTGGCTCGTCTTCGGCCGGCCGTTCGATCCGCTCGACCGCCGCGGAGAAGGCCTCGCCGACACTGTCCGCGATCGACTTCGCCCGCTGGGGGTCGGCGTCATGCACAACCGCCCGCAGCAGGACGGTGTCCGGCACGGCCTGTGCCTCGATCCGCGCGCTCAGAGCGGCAGGGCTTTCCGCCAGGTGGAGCCGGGCGATCACATCACTCGCGACCCGCTCACTGGCGACGAGGTTGGCGTACGACTTGACCCGTTGCTGCGAGAGTAGCCCGCCCTGGTACGCGCTCGCTGCGTTCGCGGCCTCCTCGGAGGAGGAGACCACCATCGTCACCGAGGCCGCGTACATCTTCGTCTGACGCCAGCTGGTCGCCGCCGCGAGCAGACCGCCCAGCAGCACACACGCCAGCACAAGCAACCAACTTCGACGCAGGACGTGCACATATTCGCGCAGTTCCACTCGTCGACCGCCTTCCCGGGAAGCTCACCCGAACACTCACCGTGACACTCAGCAAACGCAACTTACCAATTGGTAGTCGGTCATTTACCCACAGCCACAGTTACTCTGTGGACTCATGTGGAGACGTACAGTAGACGGGCCGCGTCACGGTCTGTGGACGACAGGCCTGGCACAGCGCGTGTCGCGGCTCAATCTCCGTCAACGTGTCGGCCTGCAGATCGCTCTGGACGTCTGCTCGCTGGCATTCGGCCTCATCGCGGCACAGGTCGGACGGCTCGACCTGGATCCGGCCGCACTCGCGGACCCCGACTTCTGGGTCATTCTCTTTCTCGCGCTGTGCCTGCTGCACTTCCTGGGCACCGCGCTGCACCTTTACCTCGGCCGGTACCGGTTCGGCGGATTCGACGAGATTCTGGGCATTGTGATCGCGGTTGCACTCACCGTGGCCGGAGTACTGGCGGTCGTTCTCGCATTCGGTTCACCACGCCCGATTCCGCTGAGCGTCCCGCCGCTGGGCGGCGCGGTGACCCTGGTACTGATGTTCGGCATCCGCTATCTGTGGCGGCGGATCGAGGAGCGGCTGCGCCGGCCGTCGCCGGAGGCCGCCGAGCCGGTGATCGTCTTCGGCGTCGGCGACGGCGGCCAGCTGGTGATCGCCGCGATGCTGCGCACACCCGACAGCCCCTACCTACCGGTGGCGCTGCTCGACGACGACCCCAGCACCTGGAACCTGCAGCTCTCCGGGGTCCGGGTCCGCGGCGGGAGGGAGGCCATCCCCGCCGTAGCCGCGGCGACGGCGGCCCGCACGCTGCTCGTGGCGATCCCGAGCGCCGACGCCGCCCTGCTGCGGGAGATCAGCGCGCTCGCCGAGTCGGCCGGGCTCGCCGTGAAGGTGCTCCCTCGGGTCGTCGACCTGATCGACGGCACCGTCGGTGTCGGCGACATCCGTGACCTGGACCTCGCCGACCTGCTCGGGCGCCGCCAGGTCCAGACCGACATGACGGCCGCCAGGGCGTACCTGGCCGGCCGGCGGGTGCTCGTGACCGGCGCGGGCGGATCGATCGGTTCCGAGCTGTGCCGACAGATCCATGCGTTCGACCCAGCAGAGCTGATCATGTTGGACCGTGACGAGTCCGCGCTGCGCGCGGTCCAGCTCTCCCTGCATGGCCGGGCGATGCTCGACGACGACTCCACTGTTCTCGCCGACATCCGGGACGTCGATCTGATCACCAGCCTGTTCGAGCGGCGTCGGCCGGAGGTCGTCTTCCACGCGGCGGCCCTCAAGCATCTGCCCCTGCTGGAGCGCTTTCCCGGAGAATCCGTCAAGACGAACCTCTGGGGAACGCTGAACGTTCTGGAGGCCGCGGCGGCCAGCGGGGTGCTGCGGCTCGTCAACATCTCGACCGACAAGGCCGCGAACCCGGGAAGCGTGCTCGGCTACTCGAAACGGATCACCGAGCGGCTGACCGCGCACATCGCCGCACGGGCCACCGGCGTGCTGGTCAGCGTCCGCTTCGGCAACGTGCTCGGCAGCAACGGATCGGTTCTGACGGTGTTCGCGGGCCAGCTTGCCGCCGGCGGGCCGCTGACCGTCACCGACCCGGAGGTCACCCGGTACTTCATGACCATCCAGGAAGCCGTCCAGCTCGTCCTGCAGGCCGCGGCGCTGGGCTCGCCCGGCGAGGCACTCGTCCTCGACATGGGGGAACCGGTCCGTATCGCGGACGTCGCCCGCCGGCTCGCGCTGCGGGCACCCAAGCCGGTCGGCATCGTGTACACCGGCCTCGGCGCGGGCGAGAAGCTGCACGAGGATCTGCTCGGCGCCGACGAGCTCGACACCCGACCGCGTCACCCGCTGATCTCACAGGTCCCGGTGCCACCGCTGGACCCGGCGAACGCCTGGTCCGTCGACCCGTACGCCGAACCGGACGTGCTGCGCGCCGCCCTCGCCGAGCTCGCCACCAGCTACCACACCGCCAGCCACCACACCGCCGACCAGCTCGCCGCGGACACGCTCGCCGCCAACCCGCGCCGTTTCGAACCACACGTCTGCGAACCACACGTCGCGGAGCACGGGCTCGGCATCCCGGCGCCCCGGCGGCCGGCCACCCCCGAACGGACGGCTGCTCCCGAGCCGGCGGGAGCGGGAGACGGGAGCCCGGCGCGGTAGATCGATCAGCGGCGCGGGCCACCGACAACGCGAGTCGTGCCGGCCGCGCTCTCATGCAGGCGGGCCCGGTGCCAGTGGGCCGTCGCGGCAAGGCTCGCACGCAGGTCCTGGCCCTCGACAGCACCGAAAAGCGACCGCATGACGTCCGTGTTGGCGCGCGAGTGGCGGATGTCCCCGGTGCGGGGAGCACTGTGGGCGACCTCCAGCCGACGCCCGAGGACCACCTCCAGGTGGCCGACCAGCGACAGCAGGTCCGTCCTGCTCCCGAAGGCGAGGTTGACCGGCCCGGGGTGGGTCATCCGGCGCCAGGCCGCCTCCGCGAGCAGCTCGGCGACCGCGCCCACATAGGTGAAGTCCCTGGTCTGACGTCCGTCGCCGTGCACGTTCAGCGGACGGCCGCGCAGCGCCGCGTCGATGAACGACGGAATCACGGCGGCATGCGCCGCCCGGGCCGACTGGTTCGGGCCGTAGACGTTGAACAGCCGCACGACCAGCACGGGGAGCCCGAAACTCGCCTGGTGGCCGAGCGCGTAGGCCTCGGCGGCCAGCTTGCTGGCCGCGTACGGGCTGCACGGCCAGGGCGGATCGGACTCGGCACAGGGGCGGCCGTCACGGTCGCCGTAGACCGCCGACGAGGACACGATCACGGCGTGCGTCTCGCTGCGCTGCGCGACGTCGAGCACGGTGAGCGTGCCCGTCGCGTTGACGTGGTGGGTGGCCAGCGGGTCGAGCAGCGATCTCTCGACGGACGGCCGCTCCGCCAGGTGCACGATGCTGGCGGCCCCGGTGCAGGCCTCCTCCATGAGCTCCCGGTCGGTGACGCTGCCCAGGACGAGCTTCACCGACAGCCCGGTCAGGTTCGACCGGGCACCGGTGCTCAGGTCGTCAACGACGACCACCTCGCAGCCGCGGGCGAGCAGCGCCCTGGTCAGGTGGGCGCCGATGAAGCCGGCACCGCCGGTCACCACGACCCTCACCGAGCCCGCCCCACCGGTTCCACGCGTCCCACCTGCATCGTCCGGATCACTCCCTGCGAAGCGCCTGGGCCCTGAGGTCAACCAGCCCCGCGCATATCTGGACACCATAAGAAGTCGACCGAACACTCATAGTAGTAGCGCGGCGGCACCATTCCCGAGAAGCGCATCCCGACCGGCCCGACACGTCCACCCGATGCGCACGAACGGCATCTTCACTCGCACTTTGACTACTCAGAGTGTCCGATTGAACGAGAGCGGTCATCGCTCTACGGTCGCCCCGTGTCCGACGACCGACGCCAGCTCGTCATCGTGGGAGCCGGCGGTCACGGCCGCGAGCTCCTGGACCTCGTCGAGGCGATCAACGCCGCCGCCGCCGAGGATGTCTACCGCTTCCTGGGGTTTCTCGACGACGGCGAGGTCGACCCCGACCCACTCGCGCGGCGCGGAACCGCGGTGCTCGGCGGGCTCGACCTGCTGACCCGGCTGGAGGCCGACTACCTGATCGGTGTCGCCGCCGGTGCGTCGCGCGCACGCATCGACCGCTACGCGAGCGCCTGTGGCCGCCGCCCGGCGACCCTCGTCCACCCCCGTGCCTACCTCGGCGGCGACGTCAAGCTCGGGCCCGGAACCATCGTCTGCGCGCTCGCCAGCCTCACGACCAACATCGAGACCGGCCGGCACGTGGTCGTCGACATCGGCGCCGGGGTGGCCCACGACTGCCGCCTCGGCGACTACACGACCGTCGCCTCGGGCGCCCGTCTCGGTGGCGCGGTCGAGGTGGCCCCCGAAGCATGGGTCGGCATGCAGGCGAGTGTCGTGCGCGGCACCCGGATCGGTGCCGGCGCGGTCGTCGGCGCGGGCGCCGTCGTCACCGAGGACGTACGGCCGGGGCTCGTCGTGGCCGGCGTCCCGGCGCGCCCCATCGACGCGTCGGACGGCCGCGTCTCCGAAGCGCGCCCCCCGATCGTCTCGCCGCGAAAGCCCGAACCCGAGCCGGGCGCCCCACGGGCCGACCTGTAGGGCCTGTTCCCTCCCACAGGCCAGGGTCAGGCCTGCCACGAGGCCAGAACGGCGACGAGAATGGCTCTATGATCAACGGGTGCATCGGTGGTTCGATCTCGCAGGCGCCGACAACACCCGTGACCTCGGCGGGATGCCGACATCCAGTGGCAGGCTGACCCGCCGCGGTGTGCTCCTGCGCAGCGACACGCTGCAGGAGCTCACCCCGGCGGATGTGGTGCGGCTGCGCCAGACCTTCGGCCTGCGCACCGTTCTCGACCTGCGGGCCGAGGAGGAGGTGGCGCACGAGGGGCGCGGGCCGTTGGAGTTCGAGAGCGTCGTCTACCACCACCTTTCGTTCCTGCCGGGCCAGTGGGTGATGCCGGGCGACCCGCGGCACGCGGCCATCGTCGTGGATCTCGACTCGGCCGCTCGGGTCGAGCGCTACCTGGGCTACCTGCGGCTGGCCGGGGACGCCGCGGCACGCGCCGTCCGCCTGCTCGCCCAGCCGACGACCGGGCCGGCGCTGTTCCACTGCGCGGCGGGCAAGGACCGCACGGGCGTGCTGGCCGCGCTCGTGCTCGACATCGTCGGGGTCGACCGGGAATCGATCATCAGCGACTACACGCTGACCAACGAACGGATCGCGCTGGTCGACGCGCGGCTGGCGCGACGCCCCTCCTACCGCCGGACCGACAACGCGATCACGGTGGACAGTCTGAGCTGCCGACCGGAGGTGATGCGCGGCTTCCTCGAAGCCGTCGACCGGATCTGGGGCGGGCCGACGGCATGGGCGCTGCACGCCGGGGTCACCGAGGCCGACCTGCACTCGCTGCGGACCCGCCTTGTCGAGTGAGGGTGTCGTTCCGCCGCGTCGACGCCGGCCGGCGCGACAGGTGCCGGCGCGATGCACGCAAGGCAGACGTGCGCAGGGCAGACGTGCGCCGGGCAGACGTGCGCCGAGCCGCCTGCTGCCGTGCCACGGCTGTAACCCGAAAGTTCCCGACCACACGGACACATCGCCGAGGCGGAACCGACAATGAGGGGCATGATCCGGCGCGCACCTGCCCCCGCGGTTCTGATCACCATCATCGTGATCTCCCTGCTCTCGGGCTGCAGCCACATCTTCGACCGGTCCTTCGAGGACGTGCCCGCCGACCTCGTTCCGGTTTTCCAGGCCGCCGCCGCCACCTACGGAGTGCTGACGGCGGCCCAGCTCGCCGCCCAGGCCAGGGTGGAGAGCAGCTTCGACCCGCGGGCCGTGTCGCACGCCGGCGCCCGCGGAATGATGCAGTTCCTGCCCACGACCTGGGCGCAGTTCGGCGTCGACGGCAGCGGCGACGGGCTGGCCGATCCGCTGGAACCACGGGACGCGATCCCGTCCGCCGCGAACTACGAGGCCCACCTCGCCGAGTCCCTGGCAGATCTTCCCGGCGACCGCATCTCGCTGATCCTCGCCGCCTACAACGCCGGCCCGGTCGCCGTCCGCACCGCTGGGGGCATCCCGGACTTCGACGAGACCCGGGCCTACGTCGCACGGGTGCATGACTGGGCAGCCACTTACTCCGACCAGCTCTGACGGCATGTCATCCTGGATGTCGTGGCGGTCGACAAGGCAGGCGAGGTAGGCGAGGCGTCCCCGGGCAGCAGGCTCGGCCCGGCCGCCGCACTCGACCGCGCCCCGTCCGCAGGTGTGCGGGCCGACGAACCCCTGGCGGAGCCGCCACTGCTGCCGCCGTCGCTCTCCCCCGCGACTTCTGCGTCCTTCTCCTCGTCCACCCCGGTGTCGTCCACCGCGGGCCCTGGTCACGTGACCACACCGGCCTGGCAACCCGACAGCGACGCCGACGGCGGTGACGGCAGCAGCGCGGCGAGCGGCGAGCGGCGAGCGGCGGGCGCCTCCGGCGGCGGGCCGGCGCACGCCCGTGGGACGACCGACGAGGTGATCCGCCGGGTCGAGCGGGCCAGCGGGCATCTCGCGGCCCGGGCCGCGGCCCGGATGACCGAGGTGCTTCCCTGGTATCCGGGGATGTCCGCGCGCCACCGCGCTGACATCCAGCTGGTCGTGCAGGCCGGGATCTCCTCCTTCGTGGCCTGGTGCCGGCGCCCCGAGCATGCCCGGGAACTGTCCGGCGACGTCTTCCGGGTGGCGCCCCGCGAGCTGGTCCGCGCGGTCACCTTCCGCCGCCTCGTGGACCTGGTGCGGGTCGCCGTCGAGGCGATCGAGGTGGAGGTACCCGCCCTCGCCGGGCCGGAGCACGAGCAGTACCTGCTTGCGGACGTCCTGCGCTACTCCAGGGACATCGCCTTCGCCGGCGCGGTGGTCTACGCGCGGGCCGCCGAGGAACGCGGGGCCTGGGACGCACGGCTCGAGGCCCTGGTCGTCGACCAGGTCGTGCGCGGCGATGTCGACCGCAGCCTGCCGTCCCGGGCCGCGGCGGTCGGCTGGCGCAACCCACCGGCGGTCACCGTCGTGGTCGGTCCGGCACCGCCGACGTCCCCGGAGGCCGCGGTGGACGAGGTCCACCGGCGAGCGCGGGCCGCCGGGCTCGAAGTGCTCGCCGGTGTGCACCACAACCGGCTCGTGATGGTGGTCGGCGGGGCCTTCGGCCCGGCCGGCGGGGATTCCCACGCCGCCTCCGCCGCGGCGGGCGGTACCGGAGCCGGCCCGGCGGACGGCGCAGCCGGTGGCTCGGGCACCTCGGGCGCCTCGGGTGGTGGCGCCGGCCACGGCGGCGCCGAGACCGCACTCGACGCCGGCCGGGCCCTGCTGCCGTCGTGCGGCCCCGGCCCGGTGGTGGTCGGGCCGATCGCCGCGGATCTCACCGGAGCCCCGGACTGCGCCCGCGCGGCGCTCGCCGCCGCGGATGTCGTCGGCGCCTGGCCCGCCGCGCCGCGCCCGGTCTCGGCGAGCGCGTTGCTGCCCGAGCTGGCCCTGGCCGGCGATCCGGAGGCGCGCCAGAGCCTCATCCGAAAGGTGTATCTGCCGCTACAAAACGCCGGCAGCCCGCTGTTGGAGACCGCCGGCGCATACCTCGACTACGGCGCGTCGCTGGAGGCGACCGCCCGGGCCCTCTACCTTCACCCCAACACGGTGCGTTACCGACTACGCAAGGCCGCGGATCTCTGCGGGCTCGACCCGGCCGATCACCGGGAGCGATTCGTCCTGCACATCGCCCTTGTTCTCGGCCGTCTCGACGGTGCGCAACCTACAGATCGCCCCGGACCACGACCCCGTCCGTGACCGCCCCAACCGGCTGGCGCCGGCGGTGCGACAACGGTCACAGCAAGCAGATTTACTGCCGGGTCACCGCATTACAACCAGGTGACCCGCACCAGGACTAACGTACCGTCGGCGCCGGCCCTTTGTAGGGCATCCACAATGAGCTGACGAGACATCGGTGACTCGTCACCAGCGACAACGACCGGCCACACGGGGTTAGGTGGATACGTGCTCGCGATCCTCGCACCGGGACAGGGTGCTCAGACGCCTGGACAGCTACGTCCATGGCTGGAGCTCGACGGCGTCGAGTCCCGGCTCCGCTGGTACTCCACCGCGGCCGGGCTGGACCTCATCGACCTCGGCTGCGAAGCAGACGCGGACACCATCAGGGACACCGCCGTCGCCCAGCCACTGATCGTCGCGAACGGCCTGCTGGCCGCCGAGCGGCTCGGCCTGCTGCCGGCATCGCCGGCCATCGCCGCCGGCGGGCAGGCGCTGGTCGCCGGGCACAGCGTCGGCGAGATCACCGCCGCCGCGATCGCCGGGTCCCTCACCCCGGAGGCCGCCCTGCTCTTCGTCGGGCTGCGTGGCCGCGCGATGGCCGAGGCCTCGGCGCGGACGCCGACCGGCATGACCGCGCTGCTCGGCGGTGACCCGGAGGAGATCGCCACCGCGGTGGAGGCGCTGGGCCTGACCGCCGCGAACCGCAACGGCGCCGGGCAGATCGTCGCCGCCGGCACCCTGGCGGATCTCACCCGGCTTGCCGACACCCCGCCCCCCGGAGCGAAGCTGCGTCCGCTGTCAGTCGCCGGCGCGTTCCACACCCAGCACATGGCGCCCGCCCGCGACGCGCTGCGCGCCGTCGCCCCGGGAATCCAGCCCGGTACGCCGGCACTCGGCCAGCTCTCCAACGCGGACGGCGCACTCGTCCACGACGGAGCCGACCTGGTCGCCCGGCTGGTCACCCAGGTCGCCGCGCCGGTGCGGTGGGACCTGTGCCTCGCCGCCATGCGGGAAGCCGGCGTCACCGCGGTGATCGAGCTTCCGCCCGCCGGGACGCTGGCCGGCATCGCCCGCCGTGAGCTGCGTGGAGCGAAGATCGTCGCGGTGAAGACACCGGCAGATCTCGACGCGGCCCGCGAGCTCGTCGCCGAGCACCTGCCCGCCGCCGCGGCGGTGCCCGCCCAGGCGGCCCCGCTGGTCGGGGCGAGCTCATGACCGGCGCGGGAATGCTGGGGCTGGGTACCTACCGGCCGGCCCGGCTGGTCACCAACGACGACCTCACCCGCCAGGTCGACACCTCCGACGCGTGGATCCAGACCCGGACCGGCATCGCGACGCGGCGCATCGCCGACAGCGAGGAGTCGACGGTCGTGATGGGCGCCAACGCCGCGGAGAAGGCGCTGGCCGCCGCGGGGCTGGCGGCCGCGGACGTCGACGCCGTCATCGGCGCGACCTGTACCGCGCCGTCACAGATCCCGGGAACCGCGCCACAGATCGCCGCTCGTCTCGGTGCGTCCAGCGCCGGCACCTTCGACATCAACGGCGGCTGCGCCGGTTTCTGCTACGCGGTCTCCACCGCCGCCGACATGGTGCGGGCCGGCAGCGCGCGGCACGTCCTGGTCGTCGCGACGGAAAGGCTCTCCGACTACACGGACTGGAGCGACCGCTCCACCTGCATCCTGCTGGCGGACGGCGCCGGATCGGTCGTGATCGGCCCGGCCGACGCCGACCGGATCGGCCCGGCCGTCTGGGGGCACGACGGCTCGCGGCCGGAGGCGATCCAGGTTCCCGGGCGCGGTGACAACGCCTTCCGGATGGAGGGCCCGGCGGTGTTCCGCTGGGCTATCTCGCTGGTCCCCACCTTGCGCACGGTCTGCGAACGGGCCGGAATCGCGCCCGAGGATCTCGCCGCGATCGTGCCGCACCAGGCAAACCTGCGTATTGTCGAGGCGCTCGCCGGCGGCCTCGGCGTGCCCGACGTGCCGATCGCCCGCGATGTGGTGGACTCCGGCAACACGTCCGCAGCCAGCATCCCCCTCGCACTTGACCGGATGATGGAAGCCGGCGAGGTGGTCTCGGGAGACCCGGTACTGCTGTTCGGCTTCGGCGCCGGCCTGACCTACTGCGGGCAGGTGGTTCGATGCCCCTGAACACCATGTCCCCGGGTGCGTCGACTGCCCCCGAGCACCCGTTCCCCTGTGTCATCGCCCCCGTGACGAGGCACCGCACGCACCATCGCTGACCGGGCCGGCCCACCTGGGGCCGACCGTCAGCCGCCGGCTCGACCGGTTCGCGTAACCAGCATCCCGCAACCAGGAGGAAAGCAATGTCGCAAGCGGATATCCTCGACGGCCTCGCCGCGATCCTCGAGGAAGTCGCCGGTGTCGAGCCGGCGGACGTCACCGCCGACAAGACCTTCATCGACGACCTGGACGTCGACTCCCTGTCCATGGTCGAGGTCGTGGTGGCGGCCGAGGAGAAGTTCGGCGTGAAGATCCCGGACGAGGACGTCAAGACCCTCAAGACCGTCGGTGACGCCGTCTCCTACATCCAGCGGGCGGGTGTCGCCGCGTGACACCCACCCCCAGGCAGGTCGTCGTCACCGGCCTCGGGGCAACCACTCCCCTCGGCGGCGACGTGCCGTCCACGTGGGAGGGGCTGCTCTCCGGCCGCTCCGGCGCGCGTCGCCTGACCGAGGACTGGGTCGAACAGCTCCCCGTCCAGATCGCCGCCCCGTTGGCCGTGGAGCCTCCGCTGGGGCGCGTCGAGGCGAGAACCCTCGACCGCAGCCAGCAGATGGCACTGGTGGCCGCACGGGAGGCGTGGGCTGACGCGGGCTCGCCGGAGGTCGACTCCGAGCGGCTGGCGGTGTGCGTCGCGTCGGGGATCGGCGGCGTGCTCACTCTCCTGCACCAGCACGACGTGCTGCGGGAGAAGGGGCCGCGGCGGGTCTCCCCGCACGTCGTCCCGATGCTGATGCCGAACGGCCCGGCGAGCACGGTTGGCCTCGCGTTCGGCGCCAAGGCCGGTGTGCACGCTCCGGTCAGCGCCTGTGCCTCCGGCTCGGAGGCGATCGCGCTGGCGCTGGACATCATCCGCGCCGGGCGGGCGGACATCGTGATCGCCGGCGGCACGGAAGCGGCGATCGCCGCGCTGCCGATCGCCGGCTTCGCCCAGATGCAGGCGCTCTCCAAGCGCAACGACGCGCCGGAGACCGCGTCGCGGCCGTTCGACAAGGGCCGGGACGGCTTCGTGCTCGGTGAGGGCGCGGCCGTTCTCGTGCTGGAGTCCGCGGAGCACGCCGCCGCCCGGGGAGCGCGGGTGCTCGGCACCCTCGCCGGCGCGGGTATCAGCTCGGACGCCTACCACGTGGCCGCGACGGATCCGACCGGTGCGGGTGCCGCCCGGGCGGTACGGGCGGCACTGCGCTCGGCCTCGCTGGAGCCCACGGATGTGATCCACATCAACGCGCACGCCACGTCGACGCCGATCGGCGACGTCGCCGAGGGCGTGGGCCTGCGGCTGGCGCTGGGTGACGCCCTCGACTCGATCGCGGTGACCTCGACGAAGTCGATGACAGGTCACCTGCTCGGGGCGGCTGGCGCGCTGGAGGCCGTGGTCACGCTCCTCTCGCTGCGCGAGCGGATCGTTCCGGCGACGCGCAACCTCGACGCGCTCGACGACGAGATCGCTCTCGACGTCGTGAGCATCGACAACCGTGAGCTCGGAACAGGCGCCGGGCTGTCGAACTCGTTCGGGTTCGGCGGGCACGACGTCTGCCTCGCCTTCACGGTGTAACAGAATCACGACGCAAGACGGATTCACGGTGTGACAGAGTTCGGCGTCTTCCCAGGGCATCATGCCGACGTACCGGCGACGGCATGCCTGGGAAACCCGGACACGCATCTGTCAACGCACGGTTTCGCATGACAACACAGCTTTTCCGCTTTACCGAGCCTTTTCCATCATCGACGCTGAACCTGCCTCAACAGCATTCGACAGATGTGGGAAGGAAAAGGCTCACAGCACGGCTTCTCCGGCTCAGGCTGTAGCCGCCCTCCACAGCCCGCGGCAGCCAGGTCCATCGCTGCCATCTGCGCAGGAGCAGACTGATACCGCTCAACCTAGGAGACCTACGGTGAGTCTGTCCACCATCGATCGCACCGACCCGAGAACACCTGTCGCGCGGCTGAGCCGTTTTTTTGACCCGGATTCCCTTTCTCTGTTCGCCGCCGCCGACAGCTCGGGAGTTGTCGCCGGCCAGGGCCTTGTCGACGGAAACGAGGTCGTCGCCTTCGCGACGGACCCCACCGTCCAGGGCGGTGCGATGGGGCGGGACGGCTGCGCCCGCATCGTGCACGCGATCGAGTCGGCCGTCCGGATGCGTTGCCCCGTCATCGGGATCTGGCACTCCGGCGGAGCACGCCTCCAGGAAGGTGTGGCCTCGCTCGACGGGGTCGGCCGGGTGTTCGCGGCGACGGTCCGGGCCTCCGGTCTGGTGCCGCAGATCTCGCTGGTGCTGGGCGCCGCGGCCGGCGGCGCGGCCTACGGCCCGGCCCTGACCGACCTGGTCATCACCGGGCCCGACGCAAAGGTGTTCGTCACCGGCCCGGACGTGGTCCGCTCGGTGACCGGCGAGCAGTGCACGGCGGACAGCCTCGGCGGGCCCGAGGTGCACTCGACCCGCAGCGGTGTGGTCCACCTCGCCTGTGACTCCGACGATGCCGCCTTCGAGAAGACCCGGGCGATCACCTCGCTGCTGGCCGACCAGGGTGCCATCGGCCACGTCCCGGAGCGCGAGCTCGGTGCGCTGCTGCCGGAGAACCCGCGCCGCGCCTACGACGTCCGCCCGCTGGTGGCCGGGCTGCTCGACGACGAGGTCATCGAGCTGCACCCGAAGTGGGCCCGCAACATCGTGACGGCCCTCGGCCGCATCGGCGGGCGCACCGTCGGCGTCGTCGCGAACAACCCGTTGCGCCGCGGTGGCTGCCTCGACGCGCTGTCGGCGGAGAAGGCGTCCCGCTTCGTGCGGATGTGTGATTCCTTCGGGGTCCCGCTGGTGGTGCTCGTCGATGTTCCCGGCTACCTGCCCGGAGTGGGCCAGGAGTGGGAGGGCGTGGTCCGCCGCGGCGCGAAGCTGCTGTACGCCTTCTCCGAGTGCACCGTTCCCCGGGTCACCGTCGTGACGCGCAAGGCCTACGGCGGCGCCTACATCGCGATGAACGCCCGGTGCCTGGGCGCGACCGCCGTCTACGCCTGGCCCACGGCCCAGCTCGCGGTGATGGGAGCCGAGGCGGCGGTCGGCATCATCCACCGCCGGAAGATCGCCGAGGTTCCCGCGCAGCGCCGCTCGGATGTGGTGGCCGAGCTGGCTGAGGAGCACGTGCGCACCGTCGGTGGCGTCGACCGTGCCGTCGAGCTGGGTGTGGTGGACGCCGTCGTCACCCCGGGCGAGACCCGTGGCGCGGTCGCGACCGTGCTCGCCGAGGCGCTGGCCGCCGCCCGCACGGACAAGAACGTTCACGGCAACATCCCGCTGTAGCTCTGCGCTCGTCTCCGCCTCGCTGTCAGTCGCACCCGGTGTGCCGCTGACAGCGAGGCGGACGCATACCGGGCGCCCCCCGGCCCGGCCGGGATTCCCCGCTCTCGGCCGGCCCCGGTAGTTGGCCGCCCAGGCTCTCGGGCCCCCGCCCCCGCCGTCGCGGGGCCGACGCAGGCCGCCTTCAGGGACCGCTGGGCGCCCCCTCCGGCGGCTCCAGGCGCTCCGCGGGCGCTGAGTTCCCCGCGGGCGCTGAGTTCTTCACAGGCGTTGAGTTCTCCGCGGGCGCCGCGGGCTCCGGATGCTCGGTCTCGGTGAGACGAATCCACGTCCGCACGACGTTGCCCATCTGACGCGGGTTCATCCACAGCGCCGCGCGCGCGAAGATCGGATCCGCGTTGCGCACCAGGTCGACCCGGCCGCCCTCCGCCGCCGGCGCGATCGCCCTGACGTGCTCGAAGCTGATCGAGCCCACCCGGAACGCCTCCGCCGTCACCGGCAGGACCCGCAGCACACTCGCCACGAGCAGCGCGGCTGTCGTCGACGGATGCACGAGCCTGCACTCCCGGCGCAGCCAGGCCGCGGCCGACCTGGTGCCGTCACGCCGCCACAGCCCGCGGCGGTCGAACTCGGCGAGCAGCCGGATCCAGCAGGCATCCGTCGCGTCGACGAGCCGCCGCATGTCGGTCACGAGCACCGCCAGCTCGCCGTCCGGCAGATCGGCTGGATCCACCGCGGCCAGGTGAGCCACCTGCTCGTCGACGTCCTTCATCGCGACCTCCCGACTCCCGCACGCCCACGCGCCGCCGACAACGTCGTCTTCGAACGTATGTTCGACACTACTCGGTCGCGCACCCCAGCACCACCCCGCCTCGCCACACACAGACGGCGCCGGGTCGCCGACGTCGGGTCACCGAGCCGACGAGGCGCCCATCCGGGCCAGAGTCGTCCGCAAAATTACTTAGCATCGCGAAATAATTTGGCGGCATGGAGACGTTGACCGGAACGGAGGTGCACTGTATGAGACGCACGGTCACGTCGAGGGTGGTCCAGCGCGACACGGTCGGCGCACACGACAGCACACGGTCGCGGACCGGCACGTTCGCCGCGCTCCAGGTGCCCAACTTCCGCCTCTTCCTCGGCGGCCAGGTGGTCTCGCTGTGCGGCACCTGGATGCAGATGATCGCCCTCGGGTGGCTGGTCCTCTCGCTGGGCGCGTCGGGCACCGAGCTCGGCCTCGTCACCGCGGCCCAGTTCCTGCCCGTCCTGCTCTTCGGTGCCTACGGCGGTCTGATCGCCGACCGCTCGGACTCCCGCCGGCTGCTGATCTGCACCCAGGTCTCGCTGGCCGCGCTCGCCGCCCTGCTCGGGATCCTGGATCTGACGGGCGTGGCGCGGCTGTGGATGGTCGCGGCCCTCGCGGCGGCGATCGGACTGATCACCGCGGTGGACAACCCGACCCGGCAGAGCTTCGTCCAGGAGATGGTCGGGGCTGAGCATCTACCCAACGCGGTCACGCTGAACTCGGTGACCGTGAACGCGGCCCGGGTCGTCGGCCCGGCGATCGCCGGGCTGGTGATCAGCCTGATCGGGACCAGCGGCTGCTTTCTGCTCAACGCGGCGTCGTTCGCCGCCGTCGTCCTGGCGCTGCGCCGGATGGACGCCGGTGCGCTGGTACCCAGCAAGCCGGTAGCACGGGCGCCCGGCCAGGTGCGTTCCGGCCTCGCCTATGCGATGCGGACGACCGGGCTGCGGGTCCCTCTGATCATGATGGCGGTGGTCGGCGCACTCGCGTACGAGTTCCAGGTGGTCCTGCCGCTGGTCGCGCGCGAGACCTTCGACGGTTCCGCGGCGACCTACAGCCTGTTCACCGGCGCGATGGGCGCCGGTGCCGTGGTCGGCGGCCTGTTCGTGGCCCGGCGCCGCAGCGTCGGCATCGCCGCCCTCGCCCTGGCCTCCGGGCTGTTCGGCGTGGTACTCCTGCTCGCCGCGGCGGCTCCGACGCTGGCTCTGGAGGTAGTCGCGCTGGTCCTGGTCGGTGCGGCCAGCGTCGCCTTCATCGCGACCGGCAACGCGACCGTGCAGCTGTCGTCCGCGCCCGAGATGCGCGGCCGGGTGATGGCGCTGTGGTCCGTCGCGTTCCTGGGCTCGACGCCGGTCGGTGGACCGATCGCGGGCTGGGTGGCCCAGACCTTCGGTGCCCGTGCCGGGCTGGTGTTGGCCGGCGCCGCCGCCGTCGCCGGAGCGTTCTATGCCCTGGCCTCGCTACGCAAGGCCGCCGACCGCGCGACAGCGGCGGTGGCGTCCGAGCAGGCCCAGACGTGCCAGGTTGTGCCCGCCGGCTCCGTTCCGAACGTTCCGAACGTCTCGGACGGGCCGGACGGGCCGGACGGACCTGACGAGCCGGCGGCCAGGCCGGCCCTGGGGGTAGGGAGCGCCGGGCGTCCAGGAGCGGCCGGGCAGGTCCCGGCAGCGGGCCGCTCCGCCACCGCCCTGCAGGACGTCTGATGGCCGACGGCGCCGACGGCAGACGGCGCTGACGGCAGACCTGTGGCCATGCCCGCGTCAGCCGTCGGCACCGTTCCGCGCCGTCAGCTCAGTTCTCGGAGGGCGACGGCATCTCCGGCAGCACCTGCGGCGCGGCCTGCCGCGCCTCGCGGGCCGCCGCCTTGCCGAGCCCGGGCAGCTCCCGGGGAAGGTCCCGCTGCTGCGGCCCGCGGTGTGCCAGCGCGGCCGTGCGGTGGTAGTCCTCCACCAGGACCAGGAAGCCGGGGTCGAGGTAGCTGCTGCCGTCGATGGTCGGCCCGGCCACCCCTTCCATGATGGCCTCGATGTCCTCCCCGCTGACCGTCTTGTACTTCTCCAGGGCATGGGTCATGGCCAGCACCTCACGCCGGTTCGCGGCGAGCACGGCCTCGGTGCGTTCGTAGAGCTCGCGCAGCTTGGCCTCGACCTGCTCGCCGAAGGGCCGGTCGACATCGATGGACGCCTGCCCCAGCTGGCTCTCGATCATGACCGATCGGGAGGCCAGCGTCTCGCCCATCGCCGACGCGGAGATGTGGCCGGACACGAGCAGCGTGGCGGTGCGCAGGTCACCACCCACGCCGACGGTGTTGTCGCCGTCGAAGAACATGCGCTCGCCGACCAGGGAGGCCAGCGAGACCATCACCTGGGTCTCCATCTCCGACTTCCACATGAACATGCGGTCCTCGACCGCGACGTGCGCGACGAAGCCACCGACGCCGCCGCGCCGCTCGATGGTCGCCAGGTCGATCACCCGGCCACGCTGGGTCCGGTAGGCGACCACCGCGTGGCAGGCCTCGTGCAGGGCGATGCTGTGCCGCTCACGCGCGATGTGCTCGTGGTCGTCGGCGAGGCCGTACTCCTTGATCACTCGGGCGCGGAGCATGTCCTGCCAGGTGATGACCTCCCGGCCATCCTTGATGGCCTGCACGAGGGCCTCGTTGACCGTGTCCTTGATGGTGGCTCCGGTCGCCTCCGGGCTCATGATCGCCAGACGCTCGATCTGCTCGGGCGTCAGCTCGTGGCTCACCTTGGCCAGGTACCCCTCGAAGGTCCTGATGCGGCCTTCCTTGCTGGGGTAGCCGACCTTGTAGATGCGGTCGATACGACCGGGACGCAGCAGCGCCTCGTCCAGCGACTGGGGCATGTTCGTCGCCATCATGACCAGGATTCGGTATTTCGGCGGCGGCTTCGGGCGCATTCCGAGCGTGCGCCGGACGACCCGGTTGAGGAATCCGCGGGGCTTCTTCAGCCCGGACATCTCGGTCAGCAGCGCCTGCAGGGTTCCGTCGAAGTTCCCGCCGCCGCCACCCATTCCACCCATCACGAAGTTGTGCCGCTCGGTGTGGTCACGGGCGATTCGGGCCTGCGCGGAGGGGTCCAGATAGGAGAACCCGTTGCAGACGTCGGGCGAGTGCGGGCCCACGGGCACCCCGAACGCACTGTGCGCGGCGGAAAACGTGCCCGGCCCGCCGGAGAAGACTCCGTTCCCGCGAGTGGACGCCCCGATGGCACCGCCGAGCTTTCCACCGAACCCGGTGGCGAGCTGACCTCGGTTACCAAGGGTGTCGGCCTCGTCGAAGAAGACGATCACTCCGCCGTAACGCAGCGAAAGCTTGCGGAGCCGCCGAAACAGCGACTTCACCTTCAGAATGCCGACGCCGACGAACATCGCGGAGAAGGCGCCTGGATCAACGAAGACATAGGGTTTGCCGGTCTCGCCGGCGACCGCCTCGGCGATCAGCGTCTTACCCGTCCCAGGCGGGCCCCACAGGAGGATGCCGCCCGGGACGTAGCCGCCCCGGTCCTCGATCTCCTCGGGGCGCTCCAGGTAGAAGACGTTCTCCCGGACCCGGCTGACCACGTGGTCCTGGCCCCAGACGTCCGAGAAGCGGGTCTTGATGTCCTCCGGGAAGTAGACCTCGACGCCGCCCTTGGACAGGAACCAGAAGATCGCGACGAACTGACCGACCACGACGAGCAGCAGCAGCACGAGCTGCAGCACGTAGGGGATCGCGTCCCAGGCGGCGCCGGGAAGGCCGACCATGGCCTCGAAGACCGACTGGTCGACGATCCGCGCGTAGATGAACAGGAAGAGCGCGAAGGCCGTGACGAGCTTCAGCGCACGGCTGACCCGGAACCGGTTCCAGTCGTTGAGGCGCAGCAGCCGGCGCTCGGCGCGGCCGAAGACCTTGTCCGTCCAGAACAGGTAGTAGGCGGACGATCTTTCACCGAGGAAGATGTGGACCTGGTGGACGATCTCCAGGCCGAGCAGCGCCAGGATCCACCAGCTGGACTCCGCCTGGATGCGGAACGCGTCACCCCAGGTCATCAGCGGGTTGCCGGAGACATCCGCCGCCACCACGAACATGAACAGCGCTCCGAGCAGGAGCAGGAATTTCGCCCTGTCCCAGAACGCCGCCGGACGGCGACGCTGCCCGGTACCGGCCGGCGAGCCTCCATCGGGCTCCGACTGATCCGGCCCGTTCGGCTGCACCGGCAGCTTCGGCTGCGTCGGCTCGGTCGCACTGCCGGTGGCGGAGGATTCTGTGCCTCGCGCCCGGTCGCCTGTGCTCATGCCTTCTGCCCTCGGTCCGTCGGCTTGATCGTGAACGAGCCCGTCACCTCGCTGATCTGCACGCCGTGCTGGGCGTAGCACAACGCCGAACAGGCCAGGACGAGCTGGTAGAGCACGGTCTGGTTCTGGTCCAGCAGGCTCGTCTGGTCGATGGTCACCAGACCGGCCGCGGTCGCGACCTGGTAGATCAGATGCACGCCATGGACGCCGGCGTCCCGCGAGACCGACTCGTCCCGCAGCAGAAGGAAACTCGGCGCGAGCCGCGCGCCGTAGGGGTCGCGGCGCACCGCCTCCTCCTGCGCCGCGACCGCGTCGTCGACGGTCACGACGAAGTTGCGCAGATCATTGGTGGAGACCGAACGGGCCTCCTCCGGGAGGAGATGACGAACCTGGACGAAACCCTTCGGCAACGCGGCATCCGGAACGAACAGACTCGTCTCGTCGAACTTCTCCGACGCGTCAAGCCCGACCACCCACTCCCTCGACATGAGGGTTCGCAGCATCTCCGGGCTCACATTGCGGGCATCGATTCCGAACAGCGCGGGGCCAGGCATCTCCTGATGCGTCCAGCCGGCCGGCACTTTCAGGAACGCGCCGTCTTTTTTGTTCGTCACATACTGGTAACTAGGCGAACCACATCCGGCCGCTCCGGCCAGCAGTGCCACCACCGCGGCGATGACCAGGACGGGGCCTGACCTCAGGCGCGACCACGGCCCGCGTCTCGGCCGGGCTGGTGGCAGTGGCCGCGGCAGGTGGCCACGACTTTTAACCTCCACGGCGATCCTCCAGCCTCGCGAGGTCGATCCCATGGTGCGGCACCGGGCCATGGATCCACATTTCCCATGACAAGTGTGACTCGTTCCGGCGCAACATCACCTGGATTTCGCCGGAAAGGGTCATTGCGGATACCCTCCGCTGTCGCGGCCGACTCCTCCGTTCGCGGGCCCCGCCGGGTTCCACCCTGCGGCCCCCTCCCCGGGGGCGCCACTCGGTAACTACCCACAGTGACCGCCACGGTCGGCCCATGGCCGGCAGACCCACGGCAGCACTGGCGCAGGCCCGTGCCAGCGCGGCCAACAGCACTTCCGACGGCACTGCCTACGGCCCCGCCGACAGTCACCGACAGCCACCGACGCCAGGCGGGGCATACCGCCATGCGACGAACAGCCACCCACGTTCCGGACAGTTGCGGCCCAGGGGGCACACTGTTGGGTATGGCCCATTACCGGCGTGGCCGCAAAGTGCCCGCGTTGCCCCCGGTGCGCAGGCACATCGTCGGCGGGCTGACCGTCGTCACCGTCTTCGTCATGGTCGGCCTGGCGGCGTGGCAGCCGATCGCGGCGCTGCCCGCGCTCGCGGTGATCGCGGTCCTGGGCATTGTCGATTTCGTGCTGGTCACGACCTCACCGGCGGCGCAGAGCCTGCCGTCGGGGCCGCTGAGCGGCAAGGAGCTCGACTGGGAGTCCGGGCTGATCGAAGCCGCCCCCGGGCTGGTCGACGCCCCCACCCAGATGCTGCCGCGGCTGGCGTTCCGCTACGCCCCGGGGCCCGACGACGCCCCCGAACCCGCGGCCGAGGACGTCCACACCATGGCCATCGACATGCGGGGCTACCTGGACGAGACCGGCGCGATACGCATGCGCTGACCGCGGCACCGCCGCCGGTCACGGCACGCCGACCGCCCAGGTCCCGACACGCGGGCCGTCACGGCTCGCCATCTCCGGCACCGTCGCCGGACGGCAGCAGCGCCAGCACCGTGTCGACGGCGGCCCGGACAGCAGACGAGTCGCCGCCGGCCCGCCCGGCCGCCAGCCCCACCAGAAACGCGGTCAGCGGAGCCGCCGGCCGGGCGACACCGTGCGCCACATCGCGGGTGAGGTCGAGAACGAGCGTGGCGTCGACGCTGTCGGGCGCGAGCCCGAGCACGGAGACCACCCGGGCCGTCCACCCATCCAGGACGGCCTCGATCCCGCCGTCCTCCGGCCGCTTCGTGTTCGTGTTCGTGCTCGTGCTCGCCATCAGCCACCTCACCTGTCCGACACCGCGGCCGCCTGCCGCCTGCCTTCTACCGCTCGCCCGCGGCCGGCGCCTACTCGGGGAGCGGTCCCGGTCCCGGTCCTGGGCCCGGGTCGGGGACCGGGACCGGGCTGACGGCCCAGGCCCTGGCGACGGCGAGGGCAGCCGGATCATCGCAGTCCAGGCAGACGCGCTCGGTCGCGGCGACGGTGCGCACCGACTGGCCCGCGAGCAGCGACCGCACCGACCGGCCGGCCGGGTCGACCGGCAGTACGGCTCGCAGCGTGACGGTGCGCCAGGCGGCGGCAAGGTACTGCGGCCGCTGGGCCGGGTCACTCAGCAGCGCCACCTGCGGGCCGCCGGGGCCACCGCCGGCCGCCACCGCGTCCAGCAGGCCATGAACCTCAGCGGCGCCGAGGAACGGCAGGTCCACGGCCAGCACGACGACCCGGGTGGCCGTGACGAGCCGCAGACCGGCGGCGATCGCGGCGACCGGACCGCCGCCGGGCGGGTCCTCACGGGCCCACCTGACCGCGCGCGTGCCCGGTACCGGCGGGCGCTGCGGCCCGACGACGACCACCGTGCGGGCCGCCGCCACGGCGTCGAGCACCCGGTCCAGCAGACGGGCTCCGCCGACGCTCAGCACCGCCTTGTCGTCGCCGCCCATGCGCCGGGCCGCCCCACCCGCCAGCACGAGCGCGTCCCACGGCTCGGCGTCGCCCTGAACGCCCTGGAATCCTCGCACTCCGATGGCTCCCTGGAATCCCTGAGCTCCGAGGGCTCCCTGGGTACCGGGGGCTCCGAGGGCGCCCGGGACGGGCGCGGTCATCCGCCGATCGCGGACATCGGCCGCTGCGGCTGGCGGAAGCCGGGGGCGTCGATGCCGTGGCCGGCATGCTTGCCCCAGACCGCGTGCCGCCACCGCTGCGCCAGGTCCTCGTCGTCGGCGCCCGCACGCATCGGCCCGCGCAGATCGGACTCCTCCCGCGCGAACAGGCAGTTGCGCACCTGGCCGTCGGCGGTGAGCCGCACCCGGTCGCAGGCGGCGCAGAACGGCGCCGACACCGAGCCGATCACGCCGACGGTGCCGGGGCCACCATCAACGCTGAACCGCTCGGCCGGGGCACTGCCCCGCCCGGGCATCGGCTCCAGGGTGAACTCCGCCCGAAGCAGCTCCATGATCTCGCCGGCGGTGACCATCTCCGTGCGGCGCCAGCCGTGCTGCGCGTCGAGCGGCATCTGCTCGATGAACCTCAGCTCGTACCCCAGCCGCAGGCTCCAGCGCAGCAGGGCGGCGGCCTCGTCGTCGTTCAGGCCACGGACGAGTACCGCGTTGACCTTGACAGGAGTCAGACCGGCCTCGGACGCCGCGGCCAGGCCCGCCAGAACGTCGTCCAACCGGTCACGGCGGGTCATCCGGGCGAAACGGTCTGGGTGAAGGGTGTCCAGGGAGACGTTGACCCGGTCGAGGCCGGCGGCGGCGAGGTCGGCGGCCAGGCCACCGAGCCGCAGGCCGTTCGTCGTGAGCGAGATCTCGGGCCGGGGCGACAACGCCGACATCCGCTCGACCAGGTGCACCAGACCGGGGCGCAGCGTGGGTTCGCCGCCCGTCAGCCGGATCTCCGTGACGCCCAGGCGGGTCACCGCGATCCCGACCAGCCGCAGCACCTCGTCGTCGGTCAGCACCTCGGCGCTCGGCAGCCAGTCGAGGCCTTCGGCGGGCATGCAGTAGGCGCAACGCAGATTGCACCTGTCGGTCAGCGACACCCGCAGGTCAGTCGCGACTCGCCCGTAGGAATCGGTTAGCCGCATTTGGCCAGAGTAGGTGGGCCGCGGACCCGGCACACGCGTTGGCCCGCCACCAGCCGCGGACCGGCCACCGAACCGACCGCCGAACCGCCCGGGGGGCGCGACGACGCAGCGCGGGGAACCGACCGGCGCGAGCTGACCGTGCCACATATGAACGACCGTCACCGCCGAAAGCGCCCGTCGCTGCCACGACGCCCCGCCGGCCTGCGAAACTACAACAGGTGCCAGCAGGCCGGCCCGCTACACCGACCGGCCCGGTACCGGGCGGCCTCCGCGCCCGAGGCCCGGCCGGGTCAGCGCCGACCTCCGGCGGAGGGCACACAGAGCGACACGCCGGACGCACGGCGACACAACGACATCGCGAGACACGGTACGTCGACCTGACATACCGCGACGGGACGTACGTACAACGGACCACGAACGGCCTGCGGCGCCCCGGCGCACCGTGGGGCGCGCTGAAGCGGAACACTGCGGAGCATGACGGAGAGGACGGGGTAGATGCGGGTCTTCGGGGTCGACATCGGCGGAACCGGCATCAAGGGCGCCCCGGTTGACATCGAGGACGGAACGCTCGCCGCGCCCCGTTTCCGGATTCCCACGCCCCGTCCGGCGGACCCGGAGTCGGTGGCCCGGACCGTCGCCCAGGTGGTCGAGCACTTCGACTGGTCGGGTCCGGTCGGCGCGACCTTCCCCGCCGTGATCAAGTCCGGGGTCGCGCGCACCGCGGCGAACGTCGATCCAAGCTGGGTGGACACCGATGTGTCCGCGACGTTGTCCACCGCGCTCGGCTCGGCTCTGGGCGGCACCGAGGTCTCCGTCGTCAACGACGCCGACGCCGCCGGAGTCGCCGAGATGGCCTTCGGCGCCGGGCGCGACACGTCCGGTCTCGTCGTCATGACGACCTTCGGCACCGGCATCGGCACTGCGCTGTTCCTCCACGGGCAGCTGGTCCCCAACACCGAGCTGGGGCATCTGGAGATCCACGGCCACGACGCGGAGACGAAGGCCTCCGAGGCGGCCCGGGAGCGCGAGGACCTCTCCTGGGACAAGTGGGCCAAGCGCGTGAACCGGTATCTGGCCACGGTCGAGGCCCTGCTCTGGCCAGATCTGATCATCATCGGCGGCGGTGCGAGCAAGAAGGCCGACAAGTTCTTCGATCATCTCCAGCTGCGGACGAAGGTCGTCCCCGCGCAGCTCCAGAACGATGCGGGGATCATCGGCGCCGCCCTCGTCGCCGTCGGTGACCAGACCCGCCCGCGGCCGGTGCCACGACCGACCCGCCGCCGCGGCCCGGCGACGAGGCCCCCCGGCGGCCGGCGCCCCTGAGGCGGGCGGCGCCCCCGAGGCGGGCGGCGCCCCTCGCGCCCAACGAATCCGGCACCGAAGCCGGCGTCGAAACCGACACCGACACCACCCGAACGGGCCATCCGGAACGGGTGGCACCTCGGGCGGTGATTCGTCACACCGGCCCCGCCGACAAGCCCCCGACGTGTCCAGAACCTTCGGCGAGAGTCAGACTGTGCGTGTCGTCCGCCGCAATGCGACTGTCTGGCGCCATCAATGGCAGGCTGTCACCTACCGGGACGCATGGCGGCGAGGCGGTTGCGCGCGCACTCCGTGCTCCGGTGCGCCCTCAGGGTGTCCAGCGGGGCACACCGGTGTTCGGCCCCGTGCGGGCGCCGCGGCACGGTGTGTGCGCCGCGGCGGCCCCACGGCAGGAGATCGACGGGAGGAGAAGGCGCCATGCGCGAGCTGCGGGCGGTCGCACTCAGCGAGGACGGCGGCTACCTCGTACTCGCCGACGCAGCCGGGCGGAGCGACGCGGAACAGTTCCGTGTCGCCGTCGATGATCGACTACGGGCGGCCCTGCGCGGGGCCCGACGTAGTGAAGTACGCGCGGAAAGCGCGCTGACCCCCCGTGAGATCCAGGCGCGGCTGCGAGCCGGTGAGACCGCGGCGGACGTCGCGCGCGCCGCCGGCATCCCGGTCGAGCGGGTCGAGCGGTACGAGGGTCCCGTGCTCGCCGAACGTGCCCGAGTGGTCCAGGAGGCCCGGGCGGCGCTGCTGCCCAAGGATCCCGGCGGGATCCCCGGGCGCCCGCTTGGTGAGGTCGTCGACTCACGCCTGCTCAGCGTCCAGGACGACCCGGAGACCGCCCAGTGGGACGCCTGGCGCCGCGTGGACGGGATCTGGCTGGTTCAGCTCACCTCCGACAGTCGCTGCGCCCGCTGGACGTGGGACCCGGTGGTCCGTCGCGTGCGCCCGCACGACGACGCCGCCCGCGCGCTGGTCGCCCCCGAGTCCGCCGAGCCCCCGCCGGCGCAGCCGCCCACACAGCCACCGGCACGCCCCGGCGGACCCGCGCTCACGCTCGTGCATGACCAGGGGGCCGCACCGGCTCACCCGGGCGCGATGGGCGCTGCCGCGGGCTACAGCCAGCCGTCGTCGCATCCCGCCACGCCGGCGGCCTTCCCGTCCGCGGCGGTCGCGAACGCGACGGGCTACCCGCCGGGCGGCTCCTCCGCCGGGTACGGATCCACCACGGACGAGGCCGGTTACCAGCCCGCCGACCACTACTCACCGCAGCCTGACGGCGACGGATTCACCCCGGCCGCGCACGGGCCGGCCACGGCCGGCGCATCCGTCCCGGCCGCCACCGCCGGCCGGGAGGCCAACGACTACGAGCGGGCCGGCTACGCCCCGGCCGCGCCCGGTCGGCCGGGGCCCGAGGCCGGGTACCGCAACGAGGCCAACGGCTACGACGCCACGGGCTACGAGGCCAACGGCTACGGCACCGCCCGGTACGACACCGCCGGGTCCGAGACCACCGGCGACGAGGCCCGTGGATACGGCACCGGCCATGAGGCCGATGGTGACGCGGACGGATACCGGCCCACCGGCTATGCGCCCGACCGCGGCGGCAACTCCGGCCACGGCGCCCCCCGTGCCAGGTCACCCGAGCACACCGGGCCGACCCGGATCGGCGCTGGCCGCAACGGCGGGCTGCGCCCCACCACGGAAGCCGGCGCGGTGCCGGAACGGCGCGTCCCCGCCGACGGGTCCAGGAGGGAACGCGCCGCAGGCAGACACCTCGCCGGTACCGGCCCCGCTGCCAGCGCCTCCGACGAGTTCTCGGCCCCATCCAGCACCCCCGCCGCGCCGTCCGCGCCGAGCCGCCCAGCATCCGCCGCGCGCCGCGCGGCCGCCACCCCGTGGCCCGGAGGCCCCGGTGGGCTGCCCGGCGTTCCCAGCCGGCAGGCAGCCGGCCGGCGCGCGGCGCCGCCGACGGGCAGGTTCGGATCCCGCGACCGCACGGTCGCGGGATCCGACGACGTGTCGCCGGTCGAACACCACGCTCCCGCCGACAGCCACACTCCTGCCGACAGCCACGTTCCTGCCGACCACAGCGTGCCCACCGGCCACGACGCTCCGGTCAGCGACCGGGCGGGTACCGCCGCCCCCGCCCGGATCACGCCGCACCGGCCCGCGCAGGTCCGTGAGCCGGCGGAGGCTGCCGGCGACGAGGTTACGCAGAGCTGGGCCGAGCCGGACGACCGCCAGGGATTCGGGACCGACGGCGCCACCGGCGAACAGTTCGAGAGCGAACGGCTCGGATTCGAGGACGAGCGGCTCGACCGCGACGGTTTCGAGGGCGACGGTTTCGACGGCACAGCGGCGGCATTCGACGCCGACCTCGCGGCCGAGACCGTCCCAGATAGCGAGGCCGTCCCGGCCCGGGAGCCGGGCAGCGAGCCGCCACACGCGGGCCTGCCAGGCCAACCCGCTGCCGCTGCCGCGAGCATGGCTGCGGCGGCGGAGGAGCCGGCAGCGCCGCGACGCGCGGCCGCGGCTACCCGGCCGCCGGCGGCGGTCGCGCCCGAGGAGCCCGTGGCACCCGCCCCGACCGCGCCCGCAGCCGCTGTGCCCGCCGCCGAGACCCACGACGCCGGGGCGAGTCGACGGCCAGCGCGGCGCCCCGCCGCGGCCGCCGCGGCGGCCGGAGGGGCCCGCCGGGCGCCGGCAGCCCGGGCCGCGACCGGACGGCCGCAGGCCTCCGCCACCGGCACGCCCGCGGCGGCCGCACGCGCCGCCGGCACCACACCAGCCGGCACCGCGCCAGCCGGTGACTTCGTTCCGGACGAGCGGGTGCCCGCTGACGCCGGCGCAGCCCAAGGCTCAGACGCCGCCGCGGCCACCGCCGCCGCCACCGCCACCGCTGACGCCGCGTTCGACGAGGCTGCCGCCACCGCACCGGCGACGGCGGCCGAAGCCGCGCCGACCTCGGCGGATGCCGACAGTGTGGAAGACGCCACGGACGGCACCTCGAAGACGTCCAAGGGCAATCAGACCACTGCTGCGGGTAATCGTGGGCGCCAGAACGGGACAGGTCGTGGCAGCGAACGTCCCGCAGGCGGTCGACGCGGACGCAAGTCGGTGCCAGCATGGGACGACATCGTGTTTGGTGCTCGCCGGCCCTGACCGGCGGGGGGCACCAAAGGCGAGGTCCGCCACCGGTCCGCCACCATGGGGCACCGGCAGCGGAAGCCGCTCTGGGTGCAACGACGCCGAGAGAGCCGGCTGTGAGTAAACCGTCACATGGTCAGGCGGAACGTCTGGCCGCTCAACACAGTTGGAGAAGGTGTGACAGGGACTACCACGAAGCCGACGCTGACCAACCTCGACCGTTGCGACAGGTGCGGCGCACAGGCCTACGTCCGGGTCGTTCTGCCTGGGGGCGGAGACCTGCTGTTCTGCCGCCACCACGCGAAGTCGCACGACTCCAAGCTCCGCTCGGTCGCGGTCGAGTACCACGACGAGACCGAAAAGCTGAGTGTCTCCTGACACATCACGCAACCGGGGGCATGCCGTGATCGCACGGCATGCCCCCGACTCACGTCCGGCCTGGTGTCGTGGCCGCCAGGCCGGGCGTACGAGCCGCTGCTGACGGCTGCCGAGCTCCGGTGCCCTCACCCGCGCCATAGCCGGGCAGTCATACGGTAAGTGTGTGTCCACCACCGGGAACGAGCCGGGCCGCACCCTGGCTGCCCCGGAAGGTGGGCTGCGTGCACTGCAGAGCCGTGCGCTGCCGAACAGCGCGCGGGTTGCCGCAAGGCGGGCGTTGCGCGCCCTGACCTGGTTCCGGGCGTTCGCGCGGTCGGATGGCCCAGATCGGGGCGAGGCCGTGCGAGATCTTGCCCGTCGGCTGCTGCAACCGAGGTCCTGGGTTCCCTGGGGCGCGCTGCGACTGGCCCGGGCGACGGTCGCCAACGCGTGGCGGCACCGCGTCCTCGGGCTCGCCGCCGAGGCGGGCTTCTGGCAGCTGCTCTCCATGCCACCGCTGCTGCTCGCGCTGCTCGGTGCGATCGGCTACCTCGGCGACATCCTCGGCGGTGATGCCGTCGACAACGTCCGGCAGAGCATCCTCGGCGGTGCCGACAACCTGCTGACCGCGTCGGTGGTCGACGGAACGGTCCGGCCGACGATCGACCAGATCCTCTCTCGCGGCCGCCCGGACGTCATCTCCATCGGTTTCCTGTTGTCCTTGTGGACCGGGTCCACCGCCATGGCGACCTTCGTCAACACGATCACGATCGCCTACGGCCAGCGGGACCTCCGTTCCGCGGTCCGCAGCCGCCTGCTCGCGCTGTGGCTGTTCATGGCCCAGGTCGCGACCGGCGTCATCCTGCTGCCCGCGCTGGTACTCGGGCCCAGCCTGCTCTCCGACCTGCTCGACGCCGGCCGGCACCCAGCTGTGGACGAGCTGCTGCGGGACGTCTTCTGGCCCGTGGTCGGCGTGGTGGCGCTGGCCATGCTGACGACGCTCTACCACCTCGCACTGCCCCAGCGACGCCCCTGGCGACGGGCGCTGCCGGGCGCCGCCCTCGCGCTGTTCCTCTGGCTGGTGGGCAGCTATCTGCTTCGGATGTACCTGGAGCTGGTCTTCAGCAACGAGCTTGTCTACGGCTCGCTCGCGGCACCGGTGGCGGCGCTGCTGTTCTTCTACATCACCGCGCTCGCGGTGCTGCTCGGCGCGGAGCTGAACGCCGCACTGGACGAACGACCGCCCCGCCCACGCCGGGGCGGTGAGCATCGGGCCCGTCCGCGCTAGCGTGCTGGCATCTCCCTCGGCTCTCGCCAGGGCGGATGTCAGCACGGGTGCGGGCTTCAACAGGTGCGCGCGGACTGGCGCAGGTGCGGGCTGGCGCAGGTGCGGGCTGGCGCAGGTGCGGGCGGGCTTCAGTAGGTGCAGCCGGCTCCCTCCGCCGGCGCGGGCGCGGCCTGGGCCAACATGACGGTGCCAGGCGCCACCTCGTCGAGCTGCGTCACAAGGCTGGCCGTCCTGGCCGGGTGGGCGGCCATGGCGGGTGACCAGTTCACCGCACGTGCGGACGTGATCGTCGTGTCGCCGGTGCGGGGTGCCGCGGCGCTGCGCTGCGGGGCGCCGCCAAGCTTGTCCAACAGCTCCGCCAGCTCATCGGGCTTCGCCAGGAGTACCGACTGCTCGCCCGCCCTCCCCGGGGTGGCCGGCACGGTCGCGAAGGTCACCGCACCGCTGCTGATCCCCTGCATCCGGATGGCCAGCAGACGCAGGTCGGCCAGCGAGGTGTTCTGATCCAGGGTCAGGGCGGAGGTGGCCGCGTCGACGACATCCAGGAGCTTCTTCGGGTTCAGCAGCGTGCTGGTCGAGGCGACCGATCTGAAGACCACACCGAGGAACTGTTGCTGGCGACGGATGCGGTCGATGTCGCCCTCCGGAAGGCCGTAGCGCTGCCGGACGAACGCCAGGGCCTGCTCACCGTTGAGCGTGTTGGTGCCGACCTGCCCCTGCCAGCCGGAGTACCGGTCGCTGAGGTTGTTAAAGCCGCGCGCCTTCAGATCGGCCGACAGCTCCTTCACGCAGACCGTCACGCCGCCGAGTGCGTCCGTCATCGCCTGGAAGCCCACGAAGTCGATCTGCAGGTAGTGATCGACGCGGATGTTGGTGAGCGTCTCGATCGTGCGGACGAGCAGCGACGGCCCGCCGTAGGCGAAGGCCGCGTTGAGCTTGGACTTCTGCGCCTCGTGCGCGACACCGGCTGAGTCGGTGTAGGCGGGTATCTGGACCCAGAGGTCCCGAGGAAAGGACAGCAGGGTTGTCGAGCCGTCGGCATCGAGGTGGGCCAGGATCGTGGTGTCCGACCGTTGCCCTTCGGTCTGCCCGAACTCGCCCCCGGTACCGGCCCGGGTGTCAGAGCCGACCAGAAGGATGTTCTGCGTGCCCGCCCCGGCCGCGGCCGGGCGCGCGGAGGCGTCGGAGAACTTCAGCTCCACACGCCCGACCTTGCCGTCGTAGTGCCGCAGCACGGCCCAGCCGGTGGTCGCCCCCAGGAGAAGGACGATCGAGACGAGCGCCGCGCACGCCGTCACGGTGCGGCGCATCCCACTGACCGGCCGGCGCTGCTCCTCCTGGTCGGGGGCGGGCCCATAGGGCTCGTAGGAGTCATAGGGGTCGCGAGGCCCGCCCGGCCTACCCGACCTGTTCGGTCCACCCGGTGGGCCGTGGCGGGCAGGACCGTTCGGAGCTGGCCTCGGCTCACGCTGCGGCCAGCTGCCGGCAGGCCAGTTCTCCCCTCCGGGCGCACGCCGGGCGGAACCCCCCGCGGGCGGTGGAGTGGGACGTGCCTGGCCCGGACGGGGCGGACCACCGCGTTCCGGGGCCGCCGGGCGCTCCTGGGGCCGGGGCTGGCGCGCCGGGGGGCGTCGGGGTGCTCCGGGCTGCCGAGGTGCTCCGGGCTGCCGAGGTGCTCCGGAATCCGGAGGCAGCGGTCGGCCAGACCCTCGGCCCGGTGGCGTGCGACGACGGTCACGCGGATCCCAGTGGCCCGGATCGTCATTGTTCGGAGGCCAGCTCACGGCCACGTCCCCTCGTTCACCCGCCGGGACGAGCCACGTCGCCCCCACGGAGCCGGCGGACTCCTGCCGCCGAGCGCCTGCCCGTCGAACCTTCGGCTGGATCGACCGCCGAAGGCCGTCGGAATCTCATCCGACGCCGCACCAGGCTGGCCGCTGCCGACGCCGCTCGACATCCCCACGGCCGCCGCGGCAGCCGCGAGCCTCGGTCGGCACGGCTACGCGGACCACCACAGCGGCCCACCCTTTTCTACCTGTGTTCTGGCGACCCGCAGGGTTCTACCGATATCTCTGTCCGGCATCTGATTGCCCGACTCGACAGTCGACATCATCAAACCGCCGACATCCGGCCGATACCGCCCGACGTCCGACAGCCGACACAGGCACAGGCACGGGCACGGCCGGCAGGCGACGCCGTCCCGCCGAGCCCACCGGCCGGGCCGGGGACGCCGTTCGCGGAGCCACGTCGCGGACGCCGGTCGCGGAGCCCGGCCGCCTGGTGGTGGCGCGGCCGCGGCCGATGGACGGACCACCCGGGTCCGGCCCGTCGCGGCGATCACGCGGTCTGAATACCACCAGACTTGAAAGGATTAGAAATTGGAGGGCCGCGACCAGTGCCTTCCACCCGGCGCAATCGTCGCTACCACCCGGCCTCCGGGCACCGCGCGTCGCGGGCTGGCACCGGTGGCGCCGATAACACGGAAGTCCTGGTCTTCCACGATCGACTGGTCTTCCACGATCGACCTGGCGGGTTTGCACCCTCACCGCGACCGGCGGTAAGTGATGAACGCCATACTCTGCCCCCCGTGGCCGAGGCCCGCGCCCCTTCCGCCCACGGGTGCACCGGTTTACCCGTCGCCGGAGCGCCCCCGCCCGAATTCGGTGCCGAGACGTGGCACGAACCGAAGGCGACGTACCCCTCCCCCACAGGTTGGGCCCCTATCACAACCACCCCGGTAGTTCTTCCACCGAACATCTCCGGCCGAACACCGATGTCGGCAACGATCCGCGACGTGAAGTTACGGTCCGTCGCATCGCGCCAGGGTGCGGAACGCCTGATTGCGAACCGCCGCCACTCCCCGTGAACTGCGACGATCATTTGCCGGTGACCGGGCCGTGGGATCGCGGACCGTACCGCCTCTCGAGCGTCGCACCGGACGCTCCAGGTGTCACGATGAGTACGCATCATCATCGCTAACGGATCCAGACAAAATCTGGGCGAGATCCGGTGCGAGATGAGCCGCGACGCGAACCGGCCGGGTCCGCCACAGCGAGCGCCGCTACCCGACCATGGCTCGATCGGCCTACCGTTAACGGTATGAGCGCCCAGTCCCACCAAACACCAGCTTCACACCCCGCCGCGGCCCCGTCGCAGGACAGCCCGACCGCGGACAGCGCACAACGGAGCTCTCTCACTTCGGGCGGCTCGGAAGTGGCGTCCGTCCGGTCTTCGACGGGTGTCTCCGCACCGGCCGCATCCGCAACGGGGTCCGCGGAAAACCCGGGCGAGGAGGATCAGGAATCGTCCCGGCCGACGATCGGGACAACTCGGCCACAGGAGTCGGCGAAGATTGCCACGGATCCACGGGCACCACTGCCCGCCGCGGGCGGTGTGACGACGGATGAACAAGCCGCGGACGAACCGGACAGGAACGGACAGGCCAAACACGATGAGACGCCCCACGCGGCCTTCAGGCGTTTCATGGCGAGCGGGTGGGCACCGGTCGACGCGACCGTCGCACCGCGTGACGACTGTGCTCCCTACACCACCAAGCGGCGTGGGCTTCTCACCACAAGATTCCCCTCCGACACACTCGTCGTACCGAGCGGTGGGCTCCATGTGCGGGCGAACGACACCGATTACCCGTTTCGCCCGGGCAGTGACTTCTTCTGGCTCACCGGTTGTCACGAACCGGACGCCGTCCTGATCCTGCATCCCAACGCGGCCGGCGACCATGACGCCGTGCTCTATCTCGCCGACCGTTCCGACCGCTCCAGCTCCGCGTTCTACACCGATCGCCGATACGGCGAACTATGGGTCGGCCCTCGCCCTGGCGTGCGGGAGACCACAGCCGCGCTCGACATCGAATGCAGGCCGCTGCCGGAACTGCCCGAAGCACTCGCCCAGCTCTCTCCGGCAAGGACGAGAGTTCTGCGCGGGCTGGACAGCCGAGTTGATCGGGCGGTGAGCCGCTGGGCGCCGCCCGGCACGGCCGTCGACCGGGATGCCGCGTTCGCCCAGACGCTGTCCGAACTTCGACTGGTCAAGGATGATTTCGAGATCGCGCGGCTGGACGAGGCGGTCGCCGCGACCATTGTCGGCTTCACCGAGTGTGTGACCGAGTTCGGTTATGCGGCGACACTGCCCAACGGTGAGCGTTGGCTGGAGGGAACCTTCTGGCGGCGGGCCCGGGTCGACGGCAACGACGTCGGTTACGGATCCATCGTGGCCTGCGGACCACACGCGACAACACTGCACTGGGTGCGGGATGACGGCCCCGTGCGGCCCGGTGACCTGGCGCTTCTCGACATGGGCGTCGAGAGCCGCTCGCTGTACACCGCGGACGTGACGCGGACGCTGCCGGTGAACGGACGCTTCAGCCCGTTGCAGCGCCAGGTCCATGAGATCGTCTACCAGGCACAACAGGCTGGAATAGCGGCGGTCCGGCCAGGTGCGGCCTTCCTCGATCCACACCGCGCGGCGATGCGGGTGATCGCACAGGCCCTGCACGACTGGGGGCTGCTTCCGGTCACGCCCGACGAGTCACTCAGCGAGGATCCGAAGGCACCGGGTGCCGGTCTGCATCGGCGCTACACGCTGCACTCCACGTCACACATGCTCGGACTGGATGTGCACGACTGCGCGCACGCACGCGACGAGACATACCGGGATGCGGCGCTGGAGGCCGGGATGGTGCTGACCGTCGAACCGGGCCTCTACTTCCAGCCCGATGACCTCACCGTCCCACCGGAGCTTCGTGGGATCGGCGTCCGGATAGAGGACGACATCCTGGTGACGTCACAGGGAAGTCGGAACATGTCGGCCGCGCTCCCGCGTTCGGCCGACGATGTCGAAAAGTGGATGGCCGGCGAAGCCGTCAGGTACTGAAACCACGGGGATCCAGCCGGCCGGCCGCCCATTTGGTCGCCCCCGGCCGCAGTACGGCCACTGGCCGGCAATCGACACAACGTGGTCTGGTTCCTGCCCATCGACCACTCGATGGGCAGGAACCAGGACGCGAAACATGATCACGTCTTCTTCGGCCGCCGGCCCGAGGAGACCCACACCAACTATCAGGGTTGTGCTCGGGTAGTACCTGGGTCGATGACTCGACACGTCGACCCGTAAAGCAGTGGGACCTGGCTCAGTGAGCCTTGTCGTACGCCTCAACGATGTTCGACGCGATACGCCCACGGTCACTCACCGTGTAGCCGTTGCTGCGCGCCCACTCACGAATGTCGGCGGTGCGGTCGGTTCCACCGGTACGCCGCGAAGCGGCCCGGGCGCCACGCCGGCCACTGGCAGCGCGCCCGCCGGAACGACGAGCGGCGGTGACGAACGGCGCCAGCGACTCCCGCAACTTCGTGGCGTTCTTCTCCGACAGGTCGATCTCATACTGTGCGCCGTCCAGTCCGAACCGGACTGTCTCGTCGGCCTCTTCTCCGCTGAGATCGTCAATCAACGAGACGATGGTCTTCTGGGCCATGCCACTCTCCTTCAGGTCAGCGGACCGCAGAACTTACGGGTCTAGTATTACCACGAGAACACCGTGAACTGTCACGCCTGGTTCGTCAGACTCGCGCGGCAACCGTGACGATGGCGCAAGTGGCCACCGCGAGTGGACGCACGACGCAGCCCAAAGGAGTGGATCGACATCGACATGATAGAGAGATGATCATGTTCTTCGAATCACACCTTCCGGTTCGAAACGTCGACCCACGAACGTCCCGACGACGGCACGCGGCAACCCACCGGCGACCCGCCTCGGCACCGAGACACCGGTACGCGGACGGTCAGCAGGCTTCGTACGCCTCCGGACCGTTCGATTGCCCGGCAAACGAGGCCACCCGCGCAGCGGCGTCTTTGGTCAAGCCCGGGCCCGTGAACCCACCGTCGTGTTTGCCAAAGCCGACCCGCGGCGCCGGATGAGTACGCCGGATTCCGCTCCTGACGCTATGCGCCCGACTGCCATGGACTACCGGCTCACCTGGGTCGTCGACGCGGCGAACGTCATTGGCACACGACCAGACGGCTGGTGGCGGGATCGCGCCGCCGCCGCCGGGCGACTACACAGGGACATTCTCACCCTGCTCAGCCGGCCGGATGGACTCCGCACTCCGGCGGATCGACCGTCACAGGTGCTTCTTGTTCTCGAGGGAGCCGCCCGGGCCGGTGTACCGGCCGGGCCGACCATGGCTAAGTTCGCACCAACCGCGGCCGGTACGAGCGAAATCTCCGCCGGCGACCGGGAAGACCGGACACCGGCAGCAGCACCGGAACTGAAGTCACCGTTACTGAGAATGAGCGTGGAACCCCCACGGCTCCTGGTGATCCATGCACCGGCCAGTGGGGACGACACGATCGTGGAAGCGGTACGCACCACGTCACCACCGACTCTGGTCGTGACATCGGATCAGGCACTGCGAGATCGCGTTCGCGCGCTGGGCGCACGGGTGGTGGGCTCTGGCTGGCTCCGGGATGTCCTTGACGGGGTCAGTACACCTATATGCCGGAAATCACTATGCGGGGAATCACACCCACCCGGCACGGCCCCGGGAGCCGACAAGTTCCGGCCACCGAACCAATAGCCCTCGCGCCATCCGTGGATCGGCCCTGCTCCGCTCGGCTGTCAGGCACTCGGCTGTCAGGCACTCGGCCATCAGGCACTCGGCCCGCCGCCACCCACTCGTCAGGCTCTCACCCGTCAGGCATTCGGCCCGCCAGATGACGGCCCGTCGGGCGTTGCGACACCGCCGGCGGGACCGCGCTCCGTGGCCGACCGGCACGCCTGCCCACACGAGAGCCAGCGGGCCGCCTCAGCGGGTCAGACAAGCCTTCGAAAGGCGAGAGGGTAAATGAAACCCCGGATTCGCCGCGGCGCGGCACACAGACGCTCTGAGCCGCTCGCCCAGGCGCCCGACCCCTCGCCATCGGGCCGGGCCACATCCGGTACGGGATCCCGAGGCCCCCAGCCGGCCCGAACACCGGCATGGGACCGACGGCCCGCCATCGCCACGGCGCCTGCGCGGGCACCCACCGGTTGCGTTCCCCGTGCACGAAGCCACTCACCACGAGGCCGCCGCCACGAAGCCACCCAGGATGGTGGGCCCGGTGCGGGAATCCCCGCCCGGCCGCCGCATCAGGCCAGGTGGTGCCAGTGCTGCGGCCGGCATCCGATGCGGGTCAGGCCCGCGCTGGACCGGCCGGACGGACGGGCCGGACCGAAACGGCCGGCCGAGTCGAAGCTGGAGATCAGGCTGAGACCGAAGCAGACGGTCGCCGTGGCCCCGGAGCGGCCAGTCGAGCCGAGTACCGGCCCGCCGCGGCCGTCACCTCCAGGGGAAGCCCGAAACAGGCCGACAGATGCTCGGAGACCAGAACCTCGGCCGCCGGGCCGGCCGCGAGAACCTCGCCGCGGCGCAACAGCAGCGCGTGGGTGACCCCGACGGGGATCTCCTCCACGTGATGGCTGACAAGGACCGTGACCGGAGCACCGGGATCGGCCGCGAAGCGGGTGAGCCGCCGCAGCAGCGCCTCCCGGGCACCGAGGTCGAGGCCGCTCGCCGGCTCGTCCAGCAGCAGCAGCTCGGGGTCGGTCATCAGCGCGCGGGCGATCTGGACGCGCTTACGCTCTCCCTCGGAGAGGGTGCCGAAGCTCCGCTCGGACAGGCTCCGGCAACCGAACTGGCTCAGCAGATCCGCCGCCCGCTTGAGGTCGACCTCGTCGTACTCCTCGCGGCCGCGCCCGAGCACCGACCAGCCCGCGGTGACCACCGCGTCGAGCACCCGCTCGTGGTTCGGCGGCTTGTCGCTGAGAACCGGGCTGACCACCCCGACCCGGTAGCGAATGTCCTGCAGATTGACCCGGCCCATCCGCTCGCCGAGAAGATCAACCTCGCCGGCGGTCGGGAACAGCCGTGACGAGGCGATCTGAAGAAGCGTCGTCTTACCAGCGCCGTTCGGGCCGAGCAGCACCCAGCGCTCGCCCTGGTTCACCACCCAGTTCACGTTCCGCAACAGGTGTACCCCATCGCGCCTGACCGTGACGTTCTCTAGGCGCAGCACCGCTTCCGGCATGACGCTCACGTTACGCGAGGCGGCGTGGGATCCGACGGCCCGGCCGCGAGAAAGCCCGCCTGCGCCCTCTCGATGGCCGGCCGCCGAAGGCCCGGACGATCAGAGGTCGTCCGGATCGATCTCCGCCCACACCAGCTTGCCTTCGGGCAAGGGGCGCGTACCCCAGCGCATGGCGAGCCGCCCGACCAGGTCGAGCCCGCGGCCCGCCTCGTCGTCCGGGCTGGCGTGCCGCCGGCGCGGCATCCGTCCGCCGGCGTCGGTGACCTCGATCAGCAACCGCCGAGAGCTCCCGCCACCAGCGCCCGCGGCCCCGCCCGCGATCCCCATCCGCCGGACCCGCGCCGAAAGCGGCGACCGGCCGTGCACCAGCGCGTTGCCGACGAGCTCGGACAGCACGAGCACGACGGTGTCGATCACCGCGGGCGCGACCAGGGCGTTCTCCATGGCGACCCGGACGTGTGCCCGAACCTGGCTGAGACCGCCGGCCGGATCGACGGTGACGTCCAGTGGATCCACCGCCGGGCCCGCCTCGGGCAGCCTGGCCAACAGCAGGGCCACATCGTCACCCGGCCCCGACGCTGACGCCGGTGCGGGCGCCGGGCCCGAACCCGGGCCCGAACCCGGGCCGTCCGGACGAGCATCGCCCGCCCGCGACCCGGCCGCGCAGGCGGCCCGGGCAAGCAGGTCGAGCCGGCCGTCCCAGTCCTCGGCCGGGCGGGCGAGCACGGCGGCCAGGTTCGACACGCCCGCGTCGATGTCGGTGGACCGCCCCCGGACCAGCCCGTCGGTGAACAGGGCGAGCAGCGCCCCGGGACCCAGCTGCACGGTGTATTCGGTCATCGCGTCGCGGGCCAGCCCGAGCGGCGTAGCGACCGCCATGTACAGGCGCGACACCAGCCCGTTCGGAGCGACCACCAGCGGCGGCGGATGGCCCGCGCTGGCCAGGGTGAGCTGACCGGTCTCGATCTCGAGCACGGCGTAGATGCAGGTGGCGATCAGATCCTCGCCGAGGTCGGCGACGAGCCGGTCGAGCTGGGTGAGGACCTCCACGGGCGGCAGGTCCAGCCGGGCGCAGGTGCGCACCGCGCTGCGAAGCTGCCCCATCAGCGCCGCGGCGCGCAGGCCGCGGCCCATGACGTCCCCGATGACCAGGGCCACCCGGCCGGCGCCCAGGTCGATGGCGTCGAACCAGTCACCGCCGACCTCGTCCGCATCCCCGGCGGGGACATACCGGGCCGCCAGCTCCAGGCCGGCCACGACGGGCATCCGCGGCAGCAGGGCGGTCTGGAGCGCACGGGCCTCGCCACCGGCCCGGCCACCGGCCTGGGCGCGCTCCAGCGCCGGCGCGGTGTGGGCCGCGATCTCGGTGAGGAACGTCAGGTCGTCCTTGGTGAACGCGGCCCGCTCACCGGCCGCGATCATCACCATGACCCCGGCGGGACGTCCACGCCGCATGATCGGGATCGCGGCGGCGCTGTGGCCCTCGGCGTCGCGTACCCAGCGGGCCAGGTCCGGGGCCAGAGCTCCGTCCAGGAAGGGCGCCAGGCCCGTGGACGTCGGATCGCCGGGCAGCGCCGTGCCCTCCCCCAGGGACAACAGGACGGGCACGGTCCGGCCAGGCGAACCGTCGCCGTCATCGTCGCCGTCGGCGGCAGCGGCCAGGGGGCCGGTCGCGGGCAGCACGAGCGCGGGTCCACCGGGCAGCGGCGCGGCGGTCAGGCCGTTCCTGACCGCCGCGGCCACCGGGCGCACACCCGCGGCCGCGTCCGCCGCTTCCAGATCGTCCACCGTGGGGTTCAGGTAGATCAGGCAGACGTCGGCGATCTCGCCGACCACGACCGAGGCCAGCGCGGCCAGCGCCCGGTCGGCGTCCGCGGCCGCGGCCACCGCGGTGCTGGCCTGCGCGAGCACCTCGAGCCGCCGCAGCGCCCCGTCGGCGACCGCCTGATGGGCCTCGGCGGCCAGCCGCGCCGCGGCGAGCTCCGCCTCGGCCTCCTCACGGGCGACCCGCCGCCCGGCCGCCTCGGTGGCGAGCCGCTCGAACAGGGTCGCGCGCTCCAGCGCCTGCGCGGTCTGTTCAGCCAGCGTCAGCAGAAAGTCCTGGTCGTCGCCGCCGAACTCGCGTGCGTCGGGAAACCCCAGATGCAGCACGCCGAACGGCGCGTCCGTAGTCACCAGCGGCAGCAGGGCCCAGCTGTGCTCCGGGCCGGACTCGACCGCGCCGAGCAGCTCCGCGACAGGCCAGCGCGCGCTCAGCTCGTCCCGGCTGCCCAGGAAGATCGGCCGCCGGCCGCGGACCACCTCGGCCAGTGGATGGATCGCGCCGAGCGAGACCTCCGACCAGTGCGCGGCGTACTCCGCCGAGGCGCCGACCAGGGCGTCGAACCGGAGCCGGTCGTCGGCGGAGTCGATCAGGGCGACCCCTCGGCTGATGGCACGCGCGGCGCGACCGCCGTGTTCGACCACGGCGGCTACCACGTCGTCGACCGTCACCGCCCGGCCGAGCGCCGTGGTGAGGCGGCGGGACTGTTCCCGGCGCCACGCCGCCTCGTCCGCGGCCGCGGCGACCGACGCCCGCGTCACCGCGGCAGACCGGGCCTCGGTGACGTCCGTGAGCACGCCGACCCACTCGACGTGCTGGCCCTGCTGGCCGTCCACCGCCGTCGGAAGCAGCCGCGCGGTGATCTTCCGGGGGGCGCCGAGGACGTCCTGGATGGTGAACTCGCCGTCGAACGGCTCCCGGCGCTCCACCGCGGCGCGCCAGGCCCGGCGGACCCGGTCCCGGTCGTCCGGGTGCAGCGCGTCGAGCCAGCCGAAGCCGGCGGTCTGGGCGCCCGACTGGCCGGTCATGGCACGCCAGCGGGGCAGATCCGTGTCCAGCGCGCCGTCCGGGCCGCCGTGGAAGACATCGGCGGCGGTGGCCTCCGCCAGCGCGCGCTCACGGGCCACGGACCGGCCGAGGTCGGCCTGGGCGGCTTTCGCACGGGTCGCGTCGATCGCGACCAGGACCGCTCCCGCGGGCGCGCCGAGCCGGTCCGTGGCCGGGTACCAGCTGGCCAGCCAGGTCTGGTTCGGCCCCGAGCCGCCCGTGGCGACCCCGATCTCAAGATCGGTGACCGGTTCACCGGTCCGCAGGACCCGCCCCAGCAGGACGTCCATCTCCTGGCCGATGTCGCCGAGCAGCTCCGGCATCGTGCGGCCGAGATGCTCGGCGGCGGAACGGCCGTTGAGGCTGGCCAGCACCTCGTTGACCCGGACATACCGGCCGGAGGTGTCGTAGAGGGCGAGCCCGACGGGCGCCCGGTCGAACAGCGCCTCGCGCAGGGCCTGGCCGACGAGATCGGTGGGCAGCGGCGGTGACGAGCCCGGCTCGGTGCCGGCGCCGGCGCCGGTCGCGGACAGGGCCGGGACCGCGCTGCCCGGACCCACGGAACCACCGGAACCACCGAATCCACCGGGACCGCCGCCCGCGCCACCTGCCGCCGCGCTGTTTTCGAGGGCCGGACCGCGCCAGGACGTACCGAAATCAGACGGTGGCGCCACACCCGTGCCGGGTGGAGGCGTCAACGGGAAGCCGGGGATGCCGGCGAAGCCCGACCCGGGCTCCCCCGCGAGAAGGCCTCCGTCCGTGCCAGGGCCGGCGGCCGATGCCCCGAACGCTCCCGGCCCAGGCGTCCCCGGCCCCGGCCCAGGCCCCGGCCCAGGCGTGGCGGTCGGCGGCGGCGTGGCGGTCGGCGGCGGCATCGACGACGCTGCCGGCTGCGGGACGGGCGGCTGCGGATCTGACAGAGGAGGAACCGACTGCGGCAGGCCGGACAGCGGCGGTCCTGACAGCGGCGCGGCCGGTGGCGCGCTGGTCGGCGGCGGCACAGTCGGCGGCGGCGGGATCGTAGGCGGCGGCGCTGTGGGCGGCGGTACCGGCGGCCGTGCGGGCACTGGCAGCGGGAAGCCCGCCGATGACAGCGGCCCGTGGGTCTCGCTGTCGTCATCCCCCACGAGGGGCTCCCAGCCGGACGGGGTCCGCTGCTGGCCGACGGCGGCCCGCGCACCGGTGACGTCCGGGTAGGACGACCAGCCGTTCTCGCTGCTCTGGTCGTTCCAGCCGTCCAGAGCCCGGCCGAAGTCGTCCCAGCCGACGACGGGTGATCCCACCCGCTCCCCGCCCGGCTGGCCCGGAACCGGACCCGGGCCAGCCGATCCAGCGGGTTCGTCACCGACGGCGTCACGGCCGCCCGTCTCAGGGCCGTCGGACGGCCGGCCTGTTGGCTGGGCAGGGTACGGCGTGGTCATGGCAGACGATTGTGGACGGTGGGGACACGTTGTGCCGAACCGGGCTGTGTGTCGGCCTCCGCGACACGCGCCGTGGCACCCGCCGCGGAACCCGCCGGCTCGCCCTGGGAACCCGCCCGCCAGAAGCGACGCGGGCCCGCGTCGGCACGCGGGATCGGCGGGGCGAGAACGACCTCCGCGGAGAGCACGCTGACCCCGTCCGCCGAGACGATCACGGGCTCCAGGGCCAGGCGCCGCACCGCGCCGGTCTCGTCCACCAGGCGCGCCAGCCGCAGCAGCAGGTCCTCCAGCGCGGCGACGTCGACGGGGGCGGCGCCGCGGTAGCCGAAGAGCAACGGTGCCGCCTTCACGGACCGGACCAGCCGCGCGGCGTCGGCGTCGGCCAGCGGGAGGATGTGGTGCACCCGGTCGCCGAGCAGCTCCGTCGCCGCGCCCGCCAGCCCGAAGGACACCAACGGACCGAAGCGGGGGTTCTCCTCGGCGCCGAGGACCACCGCCACCCCGGTCGGCACCATCCGCTGCACGACGATCGGGCCGTCCGGCCCGACGCGCTCCACCAGTGACCGCCAGGCCGTCCGCAGCACCGCCGGGTCCGCCAGGTCGAGGCGCTGCCCACCCAGCTCCGGCCGGTGCCGATAGCGGCTCGCGCGGGCCTTGAGCGCCACCGGCCAGCCGAACAGCTCGGCCGCCTCCACCGCCTCGTCCGCGTTCCGGACGACCTGGCTGGGAACGACGTCGATGCCGTAGCAGTCGAGGAGCTCACTCGCGGCGCCGGCGGTGAGCCGGCCGGTCACACCGTCGGTCAGTCGCCGGGCCTCGTCGCGCCGAACCGGCGTGGTGGGGATGGTCCCCGCTGGCAGGGCACGCCAGTCGGCGTAGGCGACCGCTCCGCGCAACGCTCCGACCGCGGCCTCGGGCGAGAAGTAGACCGGGAGCCCGGACAGCTCCGGTGGCACCCGCGTGCCCCGGACGGTGGCGAGGACGGGCACGCTGACGGCCCTCGCCGCGGCGGCGGCACCGAGAGCCGCCGGAGCCGGGTCCGGGTCCGGGTTCAGGTCCGAGTTCGGGCCCGGCAGCGACGTGGGCAGCCGGACCGCGACGGTGATCAGCGCATCCGTCCGGGAGGCGGCGGAGACCAGCGCGGCCCGGAAGGCCTCGGTGCTGCTGCCGGCCGGCAGCAGCACCTCCTCGACCGCGAGCCCCGCCGCGTCCGCCGCCCGGGCGGTGAACCGGACCAGAGCCCGTGAGTCACCGACGACCGCCACCCGGTTGCCCGCCGGCAGCGGGCAGGTGGCGAGCAGCAGCGCGACGTCCAGCCCCTGGGAGACCCGGTCGACGCCGATCACCCCGGCCTGGCGCAGCAGCGCCTCGTCCAACGGTGTCCGTTCGGAGAGGACGACGACCACCGGGGTGTCACGGCCCAGCCAGCGGGCCAGCCGGGCGAACTTGCGCGGGTTGCCGAAGGTCTCCAGATGCATGAGGGCGACACCGGTCGACGTGTCCGCCTTCCAGAACTGGAGCAGGTCGTTACCGCTGACGTCGGCGCGGTCACCCGCCGAGACGAAGACCGAGAAGCCCAGCCCGCGCGCGGCCGCCGCCTCCAGCAGCGCGCCACCGAGCGGGCCGGACTGGGAGTAGCAGCCGATGCGTCCGGGGGCGGGCAGTTGGTTCACCAGCGAGGCGTTCAGGCCGGCGGCGACGTTCTGCAGGCCCAGGCTCGCCGGGCCGACCACCCGCATGCCGCGGGCGCGGGCGTCGGAGGCGAGCCGGGCGTCGGCCTCGTCATCGCGCTGGTCGGTCATGACCACAAGGCCGCGCACACCGTGGCGGCCGCAGGAGGCGACCACGCCGGGGATCTCGCCCGGCGGCACGCACAGCACCGCCAGATCGACCGGTGGCGGCGTGTCCTCGACCGACGCGTACGCCCGCACCGAGGCGACGGCGCCGCCGGTGGCCGCCGCCACGGGGTTCACCGGGTAGACCGGGCCGTCGAACCCGCCCGCCAGCAGGTTGCGCAGGACGATGTTGCCGAGCGATTCCCGGTCGCGGCCGGCTCCGATCACCGCCACCGCCCGTGGGTGCAGCAGCCGGTGCACGGACGCGGCCTCGGCCCGGTGCTCCCTGGCTCGCATCACATCGACGGAGCGGGTGGTGGGCGCGATGTCGAACGACAGGTGGGCGGCCCCGGACTCCCAGGCGCGCGACACCGTGTAGCCGGCGTCCAGGAAAACCCTGATCATCTGCTGGTTCTCGCTGAGCACGTCGGCGTCGAAGCGCCGCACCCCCCGCTCGGCCGCGGCGGCGGCCAGGTGCTCGAGCAGCACGGAGCCGATCCCGCGGCCCTGCTGGGCGTCCTCGACCAGGAACGCGACCTCCGCCTCGGGGGTGGGCCCGGCGTCCGGTGACTGCCCGCGCTCCCAGTGCGCGAGCCCGACGAGCTCACCACCGATCAGTGCCACCAGCGCGCCGCGGACCCGCTGGTCGACGTTGGTCGTCCGGGCGATGTCGGCGTCGCTGAGGCCGCGGCGGACGTTGAAGTACCGGAAGTAGATCGTCCGGGTCGACAGCCGGGACCAGAACGGCCGCAGCAGCTCCCCGTCCGCCGGCCGGATCGGACGGATGTGCGCCGTGCCACCGTCCGAGAGGATGACGTCGGCCTCCCAGTGGGCCGGATAGTCGTGCGACTGCGACTGCGACTGCGACTGCGGTGCTGGCTGCGGCTGCGGCTGCGGTGATGGCTGCGGTGGCGGCCCCGCGGCGGGCGGCGCGGCGCTCAACGGTCCCGGAGCGGGTCGAGGCCGTGCAGGGGCAGCACCATGTTGCGGGTCGCGGCCACCGCCCGGTCGAGCGGATCGTCCTGGTCGCCGGTGCCGGCGTCCCACGGGTGATAGCGCGTCGACGCGCCGTCGCCGAAGGTGGACGGCATGCCGGCGGCGCCGACCGAGGTGTGGCCGGTCGCCGCCCGCACCCTGGCCGGAGCCGCGGCGACCCATTCCTCGGGCAGCGCGCGGGCCCCGTCCAGGGTGGTGTGCGAGGCGATCGCCAGCAGCTGGGTCCAGGCCCGGGGAACCACGGCGTCCAGGGCGTAGCCACCACCGCCGCAGGCCACCCAGCGGCCCTCGCAGACCTCGTGGGCCAGGGCGTGCAGCGCCTCGTAGGAGGCACGCTGCCCGTCCAGGGACAGCCGCAGGTCGGCGAGCGGGTCGAGCAGGTGCGTGTCGCACCCGTGCTGGGTGACCAGAACCTGCGGCCGGAACGCGCGCAGCAGGACGGGCACCACCCCGGAGAACGCCCGCAGCCAGCCGGCGTCACCCGTGGCCGGCGGCAGTGCGACGTTGACCGCGGTGCCCTCGGCGCTGCCCTCACCGACCTCCCGGGGGAAGCCGGTCCCGGGGAACAGCGACATTCCGCTCTGGTGCAGCGAGATGGTCAGCACCCGCGGATCGTCGTAGAACGCGGCCTGCACCCCGTCACCGTGGTGGACGTCGATGTCGACGTAGGCGACCCGGGTGGCACCGGCCGCCAGCAGCCAGGCGATCGCGATCGCCGGATCGTTGTAGACGCAGAACCCACTCGCCGCACCGCGCATCGCGTGGTGCAGGCCGCCCGCGAGGGACACCGCATGGCGGTGGGTGCCCTCCCACACCGCCCGCGCCGCGGCCAGCGTGCCGCCGGTGATGAGGGCGGAGGCGGCGTGCATCCGGTCGAAGACAGGATTGTCCGCGGTGCCGAGCCCGTATCTCGCCGCCAGCAGGCTGCCCGCCGCCGAGCCCGGCGAGGCCGCGCGGACCGCGCCCACGTAGTCGGGGTCGTGTACCAGTTCGATCAGCTCGTCGGCGGCCATGCCGGCGGCGGCGACGGTGAGCCCGGGCGCCTCCAGCAGGCCGGCCGCGGTGGCCAGCTCCATGGTCAGCGCCAGCCGGACCGGATGCAGCGGATGGGCCGGGCCGAAGTTGTAGTCGAGCATCCCCGGGTCCCAGACCACGAGGGTGCCGTCGCCCGGGCCGCCATCCCCGGCGGCCCGATCAGCCTCCGAGGACCCGACCGACCACGACTGCACTGGCTGGACGTTCACGGACCCGCTCACACGACAAGACGGTAACTCCCGTGGCTCTCCGGCACGACCGCTCGTCGACTCGCGGGCGATTGACCGGCGAGGACACGTTAGGGTCAGATCACGTGGCGGGAGATGAAAGTCCAGTAGACGACGAATCGCGCGATCAGTCGCCCGCGGGTACGGGCCACTTCGCGGCCACCGGCTCGGGAACGTCACGCGTGGCGTCGTCACGCGCCGCACCGTCACGCACGCCGGTGGGAACCGTGCTGTGGGAGCCGTCGGCCCAGCGCGTCGCGGAGGCATCCGTCACCCGCTTCCAGGACTGGCTCGCACAGGACCACGGCGTGTCCTTCGCCGAGCGGACCGGGCTCGCCCGCTGGTCGGTCACCCAACCGGGCCCTTTCTGGGACGCGGTCTGGGAGTTCTGCGCCGTCGAGGGCGACCGCGGCGACGGCCCGGCACTGACCGGCACCGGGCTGGCCGATGCCCGCTGGTTCACCTCCGCACGCGTCAACTACGCCGAGAACGCGCTCAGCCGCCGCGGCCCCGCACCCGCGATCATCGCCGTCCGTGAGGACGGCGTGACCACCGTCGTCAGCTGGGACGAGCTTCGACGGCAGGTCGCACGGGCCGCCGCCGGCCTGCGCCGCCTCGGTGTCGGCCCCGGAGACAGGGTCGCCGCGGTGCTGCCCAGCGGCGCGCAGGCCGTGGTCGCGATGCTGGCGTCCGCGAGCCTCGGCGCGGTGTGGGCCTGCGGCCCGCCCGAGCTCGGCCTGGCGGACATCGCCGACCGTTTCGCCCCCATCACGCCGAAGGTGCTGATCGGCGTCGACGGGTACACCCGCGAGGGCCAGGTTTTCGACTCGGTGCAGTCGCTGGCCGACCTGGCCCGCCGCCTGCCCAATCTGGCCGCGACGGTGGTGGTTCCCTACCTCGCGGCCGATGCCCTGACCCGGGCGGCGCAGGCGCGGACCCCGGCCCTGACCTCCTGGGACGACCTGCTCGCCGCGACGGAGGACCTGGCCTGGGCCCGGCTCCCGTTTGACGCGCCGCTATGGATCCAGTTCAGCTCCCCGGACACCGGCGTGGCGAAGCCCGTCGTCCACGGGCACGGCGGGATCCTCTTGGAGCATCTGAAATCGCTGGTGCTCCACCTGGATCTCGGGCCGGACGACCGCTTCTGCTGGCTGGCCACCACCGGCGAGGCCACGTGGAACCTCCTGGTCTCCGGCCTGCTCACCGGGTCGGCGATCGTCCTGTACGACGGCAGCCCGGCCCGGCCGGACCTGTCGATCCTGTGGCGGCTCGCGGAGGCGGTCGAGGTGACCTGCCTGGGCCTGCCCGCCTCGTTCGTCGAGGCGTGCCACGGCTCGGGGCTGGTGCCGGCGAGCGTCGCCGATCTCTCACTGCTGCGCACCGTGGCGGCTTTCGGATCGCCGTTCACGCCGGACGCGGCCGCGTGGGTCTACGAGACGGTGAGCCCGTCGGTCGCCTTCAGCGCCATGAGTGGCGGTGGCGACCTCGGCGCGCCCACGATCGCGGCGCTGCCCACCGCGCCGGTGCGGGCCGGTGAGGCCGGCGCGGCGCTGGGCTGCGCCGTCGCCGTGGTCGACCCGGCCGGCTACCCGGCCAGGGGCCCGGCGGACGTCGACGGTGAGCTGGTCGTGACCATGCCGATGCCGTCGATGCCACTGTTCGTCTGGGGCGATCCAGCTGGATCGTGGCTCTTCCAGACCCGGCTGGCACGTTTCCCCGGCTGGTGGTCGCAGAACGAGTACGCGCGCCTGACACCGTCGGGGGCCTTCGCCGTGGGCAACGTCCTGTACCCGACGCTCCTGCCATCCGGCGTCCGCGCAGGCTACTGACACGCCGGCCGCTGGGGCCGCCCGCTGACGGGCTGGCGTCTCGCCGGCCCGGTTTCGACAGGCCGGCTTCCAATAGGAAAAGCCGGATCCTCATGGCGAGGATCCGGCTTCCGACCACCCGTACCGGAGCGAGGACGGCTGCCCCTGCTCCGGGCTGTGCTACGGGCGCCGGCCCGCGTTGCCGGCGCCCATCAGACGACCTCGGCCCAGCCGCCCGCTCGTCAGTCGAGGAACTCGCGCAGCCTCCCGGCCACGGCGGGCTTACGCAGCTCGCGCAGCGTGTCCCGCTCGATCTGGCGAATGCGCTCACGAGTGAGCCCGAGCCGGTTGCCGACCTCGGCGAGCGTGTGCTGCTTTCCGTCGGCGAGACCGAAACGCAGCCGCATGACCTCGCGCTCACGAGGGTTCAGCGCGCCGAGGACGTTGTCGATCTCGTCCTGCATGGCGCCGTAGGACGCAGCGTCGGCCGGCGACGTCGCATCCGAGTCCTCGATGAAGTCGCCGAGCACGGAGTCGCCGTCGTCACCGACGGACGTCTCCAGGCTCACCGTGTCCTGCGCGTAACGGCGCAGCTCGACGACCTGCTCGATCGGCATGTCCAGCTCGAACGCGAGCTCCTCGTCCGTCGGCTCACGGCCGAGGGTCGAGACGAGCTGGCGCTGCAGCCGGGTGATCTTGTTGATCTGCTCGACCACGTGAACCGGGATGCGGATCGTTCGGGCCTGGTCGGCCAGCGCGCGGCCGATGGCCTGGCGGATCCACCAGGTCGCGTAGGTCGAGAACTTGTAGCCCTTCGCGTAGTCGAACTTCTCGACCGCGCGGATGAGGCCCAGGTTGCCCTCCTGGACGAGGTCCAGCAGGGTCATGCCGCGGCCGCTGTACTTCTTCGCCACCGACACCACGAGGCGCAGGTTGGCGGAGACCAGCTGCTGCTTGGCGGCCTGGCCGTCCTTGACGAGCAGGCCCAGGTCACGGCGGAGGTCCTCAGCGAGGTCCTCACCGGTCTCCAGCTTGTGCTCGGCGAACAGCCCCGCCTCGACGCGCTTGGAGAGCTCGACCTCCTGAGCGGCGTTGAGCAGCGGAACCTTGCCGATCTCGCGCAGGTACATGCGGACGAGGTCCGCCGTACCGGCGTGGTCGGCGACGGTCCGGCCAGGCGTGGTGGCGCCGGCCGGGGCGCGCTCGCTTTCCTCTTCCTCTTCGACGAGGTCGATTCCAGCGGCGCCGAGACGGGCGATCAGCGCGGGCAGCAGCTCGACGCCGATATCAGCGGCCTCAAGGGCCTCGCGAAGCTCGGCACGGCTGAGCTCCCCGGTCTCGCGACCACGGGCGATGAGCTCGGCGACAGCGGAGACGTCGAGCTCATCGAGCTCATCGGGGACCGCGGCGAGCGTGCGGCTTGGAGCGTTACGGACAGGAGAAGCGGAGCGACGGGGGCGCCGCGGACGCGGGCGTGACTCGTCGGTGCGCTCGGCTAGTTCCAGGGCAGGCAGCGTCATCAGTGGCAGATCCGATGGTCGGTGCGGGTGGGTCGTCTACTTCCTTGCACGTGGAGGTAACGACCGAAGAGGCGCAACCATTCCCGTGCAGGCACAGCCGGACGTCAGCGATCGCCGGGCCTACAGAGAAGTGTAGACCCCTGCCTTCGGGACGCTGAACCCGCTGTCGCGAAGACTACCTGGCAGATCGCGCGGTGTGGTGAGAACGAGCAACTATCTCGGCGGCTTCCACGGTCAGTCCTCGACTGTCAGTGACAGTTCACAACGCAGCGTTGCCGTAACACCACTTTCGGGAGTTCGATCCAGAGATCGGCGTCACCTTCCGCGCGCCGCGGCGAGGGTCCACCACGCACGCCCTCCGCCAGCGAACACCATCCAACCAGCTGCGCCGATGCCACAGAGAGACGATCAGGCCACCGACAGACCGACTCCGTACCCCCATGAGCGCCACTTCACCCGTCCGGAGCGCCGCCGCCGGCGAGAGACGGATCACATCCGAACCACACGGCCGCCGGCACGACGTGAGCCGATCCACGGACAACCAGCCCGCCGCGCCGGCGGATGTATTCCGGGTAACGACTCGCGACGCTCACGGACCGCATCAACCCCCACCTCGCCGCGCCACCGAACCGCGACTTCTTCGCCCACACGGCGGAGTCGGCGCGCACCAGCCGGCCAGAGGCGGACCCCGACGTAGATCTTCCCGCAGCAAGACCGATGATCACTCTCGGTAACAACTCATGGTGCGCGCCCCCGCCGCGGGGCGAGCCCTCACCGCGCCGGGCACCTCGGCCACCCACGCCACCCCCACACCCACCACAGGAGCCCCGAACCTGGCGTTTTTGCTGATTCACCGGCGAACGACGCGCTCGATGCAACGCTTCGGTAGCCCCTGCGCAACCTTCTTCCACCACCCCTGGCCGCGCCGGGGACCCCCACCAGACGAGCACGGGGTGTAACCGCTACTCTCTCACGATGTCGGTTTCCCCGATGCCCGCGCACTCCTCGTCCAGCCCGATCACGCCGGCCTCCGCGCGCGGCGCCTCCCCTGCCGCGGCGCCGCCGGAGACGCCGACCGGCCGTGCCGCCGACCACCCCACGGTGGGATCGGCAGGCCCCAACCGGCCACTGGCGGACCCCGCCGGCAGCGGTGAGGTGCCCGCCATCGACGTCCCCCGCCCGGCCGGCCCGGCCGACCCGGTCGATGTGATGCCCACCACTGTCGAGGTCGCCGGGTCCCGCGCCGGCACAACGGTGCCCGCGGCACCGTCAGCCTCCGCCACGCCGCCGGCACCACCCGTGCCGTCGCCAGCCGGCGAGATTCCGCTGCCGGCCGACCTCGCCGCGTTGCGCGAGACGGCCGTCGGCGTCCTGCGCGCGAACGACCTCGGTGACATCACCCGCCCGTCGCCGACCCTCTACCCACACCAGTGGCTGTGGGACAGCTGCTTCATCGCCATCGGGCTGCGCCACCTCGACCCCGCGCGCGCCGCGGCCGAACTGCTCTCCCTGCTGCGGGGCCAGTGGCCGGGCGGCATGATCCCGCACGTGATCTTCGCGGAGACGACCGACTACTACCATGCGGGCCCGCAGCGGTGGCGCTGCGACCGCGTGTGCACCACCGCGGGCGGGGTCCAGTCGACCGGGGTCACCCAGCCACCCATGATCGCCGAGGCGGCCGTCCGGGTCGGGGAGGCCATGACCCGCGACGAGCGGGTCGACTTCTACCGGCGCCTGGCACCCGGGCTGATCCGGTTCCACGAGTGGCTCTACCGCGAGCGCGACCCCGACGACAGCGGGCTGGTCGCGCTGGTCCACTCCTGGGAGTCGGGCATGGACAACACCCCGACCTGGATGGAGATGACCAAGCCGGTCGCCCCGCGCACCGTGCGGGCGCTGCGCCGGATCAACGGCGACGACGCGCTCGACGCGCTGCGCCGTGACTCCAAGGAGGTGCCGCCGGACGAGCGGCTGACCTCCGCGGACCTGTTCACGCTGTACCGGATCGTCCGCGAGCTGCGCCGCAGCCGCTACGACTTTCGCACCATCCGAGACACCTTCGTCCCACTGGTTCAGGACGTCGCCTTCAATGCGATCCTGATCCGCGCGAACGAGCACCTCGTGACGATCGCCGACGAGGCGGGCATCCCCATCCCCCGCTGGCTCTCCCGGTCGATGCGGCGCAGCCGCGCGGCGATGAGTGAGCTGTGGTCGGACGGTCTCTACTTCAGCCGGGACTTCCGCACCGGCGAGCTCCTGCACCACCCCACCATCGCGAGCTTCCTGCCGCTCTACGCCGGTGTCGTCCCGGACGACCAGGTCGACGGTCTGGTGAAGACCCTCCTGTCGCCGCGGTACTGGGCGAGGTACGGCATCGCCAGCGTCCCCACCGACGACCCGGCCTTCCTGCCCCGCTGCTACTGGCAGGGCCCCGTCTGGGTCAACATGAACTGGCTGATCGCCGACGGGCTCGACCGCTACGGCCGCCGGGAGGCCGCCGACGCGATCCGCGCGAACACCGTCGAGGTGATCCGCGCGTCCGGATCGATGTTCGAGTACTACTCGCCGCTGGACGGCTCCGGCGCCGGCAGCAACCGCTTCTCCTGGACGTCGGCCCTGCTCATCGACATCCTCGCCACCCACCCACAGGTGGCCCTGACCAGGGCGGACAACACGACGAATCCGTGAAGGAAGCCCGCGGAATCCGTGACAGAAGTGCCGCGGATTCCGCGGCCGGAGGCCCGACAGATTCGTAGCGGAGAGCTCGTAGCAGAATCCCTGAGAGGCGGCGGATCCGGGCACCGCCATGGGCTTGGCGGAGCCGTGCCGACGGAGGGCGAACCGCACCGCACGGCCACCCATCGAAGATCCCGAACCTCCCGCGCAGCGCCCGGCAATTCATCTCGAAATGGATAAAAAGGGCACGGGCCCACCTGGGAACCCGCAAGAGTGAAGGATTTTGGTCGTGGGAACAACCAGAATCCTTCACTCTTGCGACTCGTCAAAGCGGGCTGGCGGGTTCCCGGAGGTTCGGCCACGTTCGGCCGGCGATCTTGATCGGCGCCAGTCCGTGACAGGCTCAGGAACGACAAAGATCCTTACTTCTCGCGACTCGCCAAAACCCTCGGGACGGATCTGAAGTCTCGGGCAGGGTGGGGGCAGCGAGGCGGACTCGCTCGCCACCCCCACCCTGCCGCACTGGTGCCCTGCCGCACCAGCGCTCGGTGTCAGCTGCAGCCGCTGGTGGAGCCGCACTGCTCGCAGACGTAGCAGCTGCCGGCCGGGCGCATGTTCACCCCGCAGGTGAAGCACAGCGGGGCGTCGACGGCGGTCTGCGCGGTGAGCGAGCCGCCCGGCATGGCCACGCGGAGCTCACGCGCCACCAGCTCCGGACCTGCACCCGCGGCCGGGCCGCTGAGGCCGCCCACTCCGGCCGACGGGGCCGCCCCGTTACGTGCGGCGCGATCGGCGCCACCGGTGCCGGCGCCGGCACCGGTGGCGGCCGTTGCGTCACCCTCCACCGGCGCGGACGTCCGCAGCGCCTCGATGTCGACCTCGGGTTCCGCCGGGCCGGCCGCCGGGCCACCGGACTGCTCGGACAGCTTCCTGGTCCGCTCGGATGCGGAGAGGATGCCGAGTTCCTCGCGCTGTTCCTCGGTCAGGTAGTCCAGCGCCAGCCGGCGGAACAGGTAGTCCATGATCGACTGGGCGATGCGCACGTCCGGGTCGTCGGTCATGCCGGCGGGGTCGAAGCGCATGTTGATGAACTTGCTGACGTAGGCCTCCAGCGGGACGCCGTACTGCAGCGCGATGGAGATCGCGATGGAGAAGGCGTCCATCACGCCGGCGAGCGTCGAGCCCTGCTTCGACATCTTGATGAAGACCTCGCCGAGGCCGTCATCCGGGTACGACCCGGCGGTCATGTAGCCCTCGGCACCGCCGACGGTGAACGAGACGGTCTGCGACGGGCGCTTCTTGGGCAGCCGCCGCCGGACCGGGCGGTGTTCCCCGGGGCCGGCGGGCCACTGCGGGAGCCCGGCCGCGGTGACCCCGGCGGTGGCCGCGGCTGCGGCACCCGCGAGCGCGGCGTCGGCGGCGGCGGCCGCCTCGGCGTCCCGCTTCGCGCCCTTCACATCGGTCAGCGGCTGGCCGACCTTGCAGTTGTCCCGGTAGATCGCCAGCGCCTTGAGCCCGAGCCGCCAGCCTTCGAGGTAGATCTCCTCGACGTCGGCGACCGTGGCAGTGGACGGCATGTTCACCGTCTTGGAGATCGCACCGGACAGGAACGGCTGGACCGCCGCCATCATCCGGACATGCCCCATCGGGCTGATCGCGCGGTCACCGATCGCGCAGTCGAAGACCTCGTAGTGCTCCTGGCGCAGGCCGGGGGCGTCGACGACATGGCCGTGCTCGGCGATGAACTCGACGATCGCCTCGGTCGTCTCCTCCGGGTAGCCCAGCGCCCGCAGGGCCGCCGGCACCGTCTGGTTCACGATCTTCATGCTGGCGCCGCCGACCAGCTTCTTCATCTTCACCAGGGCCAGGTCGGGCTCGATCCCGGTGGTGTCGCAGTCCATCGCCAGCCCGATGGTCCCGGTCGGGGCGAGCAGGCTGACCTGCGCGTTGCGCCAGCCGCTCTTCTCCCCCACCGACAGCGCCCGCTCCCACTCCTTTGAGGCGGCCGCGATCAGCCGGGCGTCCTCGGCGTGGACGGTGCGGACGGCGTCGTTCGCCGCCGCGTGCTTGCGCACGACGCGGCGGTGCGCGTCGGCGTTGCGGGCGAAGCCGTCGTACGCGCCGACCGTGCCGGCGAGCTCCGCCGAGCGGCGGTAGGCCGTCGCCGTCATCAGCGAGGTGATCGCCGCGGCGAGCGAGCGCCCGCCCTCGGAGTCGTACGCCCGGGCGCTCGCCATGAGCAGCGCGCCCAGGTTGGCGTAGCCGATGCCGAGCTGGCGGTAGGCCCGGGTCACCGTGGTGATCTCGGGGGTCGGGAAGTCCGCGAAGCAGATCGAGATGTCCATCGCGGTGATGATCAGCTCGACCGACGCGACGAACGCCTCGGCGTCGAAGGTGCGATCCGGCCGCAGGAACTTCATCAGGTTCAGCGACGCCAGGTTGCAGCTGGAGTTGTCCAGGTGGACGTACTCCGAGCACGGGTTCGACGCGGAGATCCGCCCGGACTCCGGGCAGGTGTGCCAGTCGTTGATCGTCCCGTCGTACTGGATGCCCGGGTCGGCGCATTCCCAGGCCGCCTGGGCGATCGTGGTGAACAGCCCCTTGGCGTCCACCGACTCGATCACCCGGTTGTCCAGCCGGGCGCGCAGGTCGAAGGACGTCCCGTCGACGACGGCCCGCATGAACTCGTCGTTTACCCGGACCGAGTTGTTGGCGTTCTGGTACTGCACCGAGGCGATGTCACGGCCGCCGAGATCCATGTCGAACCCGGCGTCACGCAGGGCACGGATCTTGTCTTCTTCCCGTGCCTTCGTCTCCACGAACTCGACGATGTCGGGGTGGTCGACGTCGAGCACGACCATCTTCGCGGCACGGCGGGTCGCGCCGCCCGACTTGATGGTGCCCGCCGAGGCGTCGGCGCCACGCATGAAGCTGACCGGGCCGGACGCCGTTCCGCCGGAGGAGAGCAGTTCCTTCGACGACCGGATCCGGGAGAGGTTCAGGCCGGCACCGGACCCGCCCTTGAAGATCAGCCCCTCCTCCCGGTACCAGTTGAGAATCGACTCCATGGTGTCGTCGACGGCGAGGATGAAGCAGGCCGAGACCTGCTGGGGCGCCGAGGTCCCGACGTTGAACCAGACCGGGGAGTTGAAGCTGAAAACCTGGTGCAGCAGCATCCAGGTGAGCTCGTGCTCGAAGGCCTCGGCGTCGTCCTCGGAGACGAAGTAGCCGTTCTCGCGGCCGGCCACTGTGTAGCGGTGCACGACCCGGTCGATGAGCTGGCGCAGCGACGACTCGCGCTCGGCCGAGCCGAGCGCGCCGCGGAAGTACTTGCTGGCAACGATGTTGGAGGCGTTCACCGACCAGGCGGCCGGGAACTCCACCCCGCGCTGCTCGAAGTTGACTGAACCGTCACGCCAGTTCGTCATGACGACGTCCCGGGTCTCCCACTCCACCTCGTCGTAGGGGTGGACGCCGGGCGTGGTTCGAACCCGCCGGATCTTCAGGCCAGCCACCTTCGCGGCCGATCTGCTGCCCTTGCCGCGGGTCTCGGTCATGGCACTCCTCGTGTTCGCTTTCGACAGGTTCAACAATGGCGGCCGGAGTTACCTGCCCGATGAGCCCGGTCCACGCCGGGCTCGGCGCTCGCCGGGCAGGTGGCCCCGCCGTTGGATGGCACGCCGAAATGACCGGATCAGCCTCGTTGCCGATCGGTCCGACGTGCTTTGGGATCTGTGGCAGCGCAGGCGACCACGCCGTCGGTGCGCGATGCGGTGACGGCTGTGGTGGCGCAGGCGACCGCCGAATGCAGTGGTTCGTGGCGGTGGTGGAGCGACGTGGCGCGGCGGTCAGGGCGCGATCATGATGCTGTGGTCAGTCGCGGTGGTCGGGCCGCGGTGGTTCAGCGCGGTGCGGTTGCCGGTGCGGTTGTCAGTGATACGCCCGGTGCCGGGAATGCCCCGACTTCCCGGGCCGCCCCACACCCGACCCGGCCTGGCCGAGGCCGCACCCGGCCTGGCTCAGGGTCCGCGGCGGCTCAGGGGCCTGCGGCGGCTCAGGGGCCCGCGGCCGCGCGCAGGCCCGGCGCGGCGGCGAGGTGCGGCCCGCGGGTGAGCCCGGCGGCGCCCAGCTCCGGGCCGGCGGCCCGGGACGACTCCGCCAGCGGGGCGCCTGCGGCCTCGGAGCTCTGCCCCGCGTCGGCACGAAGCGCCGCGATCGCCACCTCGAAGTCGGCGAGTGACTCGAAGGCCAGATAGACGGAGGCGAACCGAAGGTAGGCGACCTCGTCCAGCTCCCGGAGCGGGCCGAGTATCGCCCGGCCGACGTCCTCGGCAGCCACCTCCGCGGAGCCGGAGGAACGCACCGTCTCCTCGACCCGCTCGGCCAGCAGCGCGAGATCGTCCGACCGGACCGGGCGCCCCTGGCAGGCCTTGCGCACGCCCACGATCACCTTGGCCCGGCTGAACGGCTCGGTGGCACCGCTACGCTTGCGCACCCGCAACGAAGCTTCCTCCATCGTCGTGAACCGGCGCCCACACTCCGAGCACGCTCTGCGCCGCCGGATCGCGGCGCCTTCCTCGGCCTCCCTGCTGTCGACGACACGGCTGTCGGAATGGCGGCAGAAGGGACAGCGCACGGCACACTCCTCTCCGCTCCGGGCGGCTTGGCTGCCACACGCGGAGCACGCCCCAGCAGGTGCCCACATGCCACCGGCCGACCACCCTCCGGGGGTGGCCAACTGACAACCTGTGGATATCGATGCACAACCTGTGGATGACTTACGGTGCTGTAACTACAAGATGTTGTGTTCACCGTAGCGCACGCACCCGACAGGTCCGACACCGCCCCTCCCCCTCCGGCGTGTCGCTGCCGCGGGGCCGCCGCCACCTGATCGGCAGCCGATCCCGCCCGGTGGCCGGCCGTCGGGCGGGCCACCGTCAGGGCAGGCAGAGCGGCTGGCCGGGAACGAGATCCGCGGTGGGCAGATCGTTCAGGGACATGAGCCGACGAACAACCGCACGGGTGTCGGCCTCGGGGTCGATCCCGCGCGCCACCTCCCAGAGCGTCTCGCCCTGGCGCACCACGTGGACCTGACAGTCCACCGGGGTGGCCGTGAACGCCTGCGACGCGGTGACCAACGCCAGCGAGAGCACCAGCGCACCGGACAGGCACGCGAGCGCCGCGAACACGAGCCTGCCCCGCCGGGTCAGCCTCAGCGGCGGCTGTCGCCGCGGGCGGCGTCGCGAGCCCGGACGGAGCCGTTGCGCGCCCGGGGGCTGGGCTCGCGAGCTCGGGGACGAGCTGCGCCGCAGACTCAGCCACCGGCGCCGTGGTCTCGTCCGTAGCCTCTGGCCACCGGGCGGCGGCAACGCGTACCCGACGGCGCGGGCACGCCATTCCAGCCCGGGCATCTCGATGACCTGGGCCTCGCCGCAGTCGACCGCCGCCGAGGACGGCTGTGCGCCGCACGGGCCCGCCGCAGGTGAAGGACCACTGCCGAGACAACGAGAAGGGGCCGAGCGATGCGCCGGCCGCCGATCACCACCACGCACGGCCCTGCCCCGCACCGCCTGGCCGCGCACCACGACCCCGCTGACCGCCGCACCACGGCGAGCACGAGGACGCGGACGCGCGCGACCACCATGGCCGCCCCCCGCCGGCGCACCTCCTCCGACGGCCGCGGACCGCCGCGCCGCGCCGACGCGGAACGCCCGACACCTAGGACCGGCTCCCCCGCCGAGCGCCCGGTCGCCATCCGCGATGTCGACATCGCCAGCAGCCACGCCAACGTCGCCAGCGGCCGGCCGAAGGTCACGGTCGGCCGCATCGACATCGACAATGGCGATATCGACAATGGCAACGTCGGTCACGTCGGCATCAGCCAGACCGGCGCGGGAAAGATCAGGGTCGGCCGGATCAGCGTTGGCCAGATCAGGGTCGGCCATGTCAACCTCCCAGGCGCGAGCATCCGCCCGCTCGAACACCTGAGCGATTCTTACACGGCCGCCACGCACACTTCCCCCGACACGCTCGAACAGACGTTTGAGATTCGGCGACCGGCCGACTACCGTCAAGGACGATCAGTTGTGGACGATCGTGCGAGAAGAAGCGAGCACGGAGAATCCACCCGAACCGGTCAGAAGCTACTAATAGGACAAAGTGGTTGATCGACCGGGTGGCCCGCCGGCTGCGGAACCGCCGAGCCACCGGTCGCGGAGAAGCCGGTAGCGGGCGAAGCCCCGCCGCCGGATGCATCGACAGGGAGAGCGGTAGGCGATGACCAGCCAGGCACGGGGTACCCGCCGAGGCGACGCCCGCGGCAATGTCCGGGATCTTCCCGACAGCCCCGCGGACGCCTCAGGCCTCACGCAACGACAGAAGGGGATTCTCGAGGTCATCCGCGCCGCGGTGGAGCAGCGCGGCTATCCGCCGAGCGTCCGCGAGATCGGCGAGGCTGTCGGTCTGACCAGCACCAGCAGCGTCGCGCACCAACTCAAGGTGCTCCAGGAGAAGGGCTTCCTGCGGCGCGACCCGAACCGGCCGCGGGCCATGGAAGTGCTGCCGATCGGCGGCCAGAAGGCGGGCGCCCGGCTGCGCTCCGCCGGCGCCACGCCGGCGGAGGTGGGTGGTGCCGTCGCGGCCGAGGGCGGCACTCCGACCTACGTGCCCCTCATCGGGCGAATCGCGGCCGGTGGGCCGATCCTCGCCGAGCAGGCCGTCGAGGACGTCTACCCGCTCCCGCGGGAGATCGTCGGTGAGGGCACGCTGTTCCTGCTCAAGGTGGTCGGGCAGTCGATGATCAATGCCGCGATCTGCGATGGTGACTACGTCGTCGTCCGCCAGCAGCCGGTCGCCGACAACGGCGAGATCGTCGCGGCCATGATCGACGGCGAGGCGACAGTCAAGCGCTTCCGCCAGCGCGACGGCCGGGTGTGGCTGGCGCCGGAGAACCCCGCGTTCTCCGACATCCCGGCCGAGGACGCGACCATCCTCGGCCGGATCGTCGCCGTGATGCGCCGGGTCTGACCCGAACGCGACCCCAGGGGGCGCTGGCCCCCTGGGGAAGAGCCGGCCACCGAGCCAGCCGCCATGCCGAGCCAGGCGGCCCCTGGCTCGGCTTCCCGCCGGCTCGGTCAGTTCCGAAGGGCTTCAGCGACCCTGAAGGGCTCCAGCTCGGCGGCAAGGCTCACCGGCACCCGGGCCGCCACCGCCGTGCCCGCGCCGGTGTGCTCGACGCTCAGCACCTCGCCGTCGCGGTGGATCCGGGAGACGAGATCACCACGGGTGTAGGGCACCAGCAGTGACATCTCGATCTCCGGGTGCGGTATCCGCTCCGAGAGGGCGTCGACCAGCTCCGCCAGGCCCGTTCCGGACCGAGCCGAGACGAAGATGGCGTCCGGAACCGCCTTGCGCAGCACCGCCAACGTCGTCGGATCGACCGCGTCGACCTTGTTGACGACCACGAGCTCGGGAACCCCGGCCGCGTCGATCTCGGCGAGCACCTCACGGACCGCCGTGATCTGCCCCATCGGGTCCGGTGCCGAACCGTCGACGACGTGCAGGACGAGATCCGCGTCCACGACCTCCTCCAACGTCGACCGGAACGCCTCGACGATCTGGTGCGGCAGATGCCGGACGAAACCGACGGTGTCGGCCAGGGTGAACACCCGCCCGTCGGGCAGGGTCGCCCGCCGCACGGTCGGGTCGAGGGTCGCGAACAGGGCGTCCTCGACGAGCACACCGGCTCCGGTCAGACGGTTGAGCAGCGAGGACTTCCCGGCGTTGGTGTACCCGGCGATCGCGACCGCCGGCACGGCACCCCGCCGCCGCGAGGAGCGCTTCGTCTCCCGGACGGTGGCCATCGCGGCCAGCTCGCGCCGCAGCTTGGCCATCCGTGTGCGCAGCCGCCGCCGATCGGTCTCGATCTTCGTCTCACCAGGGCCGCGGGTACCGATGGGCGCCCGGCCACCACTGCTCGCGGCGGCCCGGGACATCGACTCACCCCAGCCACGCAGCCGCGGGAGCATGTACTGGAGCTGGGCCAGCTCCACCTGGGCCTTGCCCTCCCGGGACGTCGCATGCTGGGCGAAGATGTCCAGAATGAGCGCCGTCCGGTCGATCACCTTGACCTTGACGACCTCTTCGAGCTGGCGCAGCTGCCCAGGGGTCAGCTCGCCGTCGCAGATCACCGTGTCCGCACCGGTCGACGCGACGACGTCCGCGAGCTCTCGGGCCTTGCCGGAACCGACGAAGGTCGCCGTGTCCGGCCGGTCGCGGCGCTGCACGAGCGCGTCCAGCACCATCGAGCCCGCGGTGGTGGCGAGGGCCGCGAGCTCCGTCATCGACGCCTCGGCCTCCAGGAGGCTCCCGGAGGTCCACACCCCGATCAGCACCACCCGCTCCAGTCGGAGCTGGCGGTACTCGACCTCGGTGACGTCCTCGAGCTCGGTGGTGAGACCCGGGATGCGGCGCAGCGCGCCGCGCTCCTCCAGGTCGAAGCCGTCGCCCTGTTCGTCGAAGAAGGAGAACCCCTCGCCGTCACCGAGGAGGACCACGCCCCCGTCGTCGCCGTCGAAGCTCGGGCTCAGGTTCGGGTTCGGGTACCGGGTGGACGCCATGGCGGCGTCAGCGGGAAGACTCATACCATCCGTTCTCAACGCGGCACGGTGACCGTCGAATTCCGCCCGCCCCGTTCGGGAGCGGGCCGGTGCCGCTGTACCCGGGCTCGGTGCCCCGGCGCAGCGGAACCTCCGCAGCCCCAGAGTGACACGCCGGTGCCGCGATCGCGAGCCGTTTACCGGCCCGGCGCCCGGTAGGAACGGCCCTGTCGGTCAGCTCCGGCCGGTCCCGGCGGGAACCAGTGCCTGGGCACCCGCAGCGGCAGTACCGGAGGCGACCTCGGCGGCCTGGCGGATCCATTCGGGACGAAGGACACCATCAGACACAAGAACGGCGGGACCGCGCAGAATGACGGTCGTCTCCCGCCAGTCAACGGTCAGGCGCCCGCCGGGAAGATCGACCAGCACCTCGGACGGCGGCGTACCGCCCACCCGCGCCGCCCACGCGACCGCCACCGCGCAGGCGCCGGTGCCGCAGGAGGCCGTCTCGCCGACGCCGCGTTCGAAGACCCGCATCGCGACGCCATCCGCACTCGGCACGACGACCTCGACGTTCACCCCGTCGGGGAAGGCCTCGGCCGGGAAGACGGGAGCGCCCAGGTCCAGGCGCGCCAGCTCGGACGGCCCCAGGTCGTCGGCGAAGCAGACCGCGTGCGGGTTGCCCATCGAAACACCCACCGCGGCGAACTCGCGGCCGACCACGGTGACCGGCACGGTGCCCGCGGCGAACGCCGGCGGGCCCATGTCCACGCTCACGTCACCGGCCGGCGGCACCTCGACGGAGCGCAGGCCCGCCCGGGTGGCGATCACGAGGCTGCCAGGCATCTCGTAGCCGGCGTCCACCAGATACCGCGCGAAGACCCGGACTCCGTTGCCGCACATCTCGGCGATGGAGCCGTCGGCGTTGCGGTAGTCCATGAACCAGCGGGCAGCGCCCAGGTAGGCCGCCGCCGCGGGCTCCGCGGCGACGAGGACCACCCGCAGCACCCCGTCGGCACCGACCCCTGTTCCGCGGTGGCAGATCGCGCGCACCAGCTGTGTCGACAGGTCGAGATCACCGTCAGCATCCGGAAGGATGACGAAGTCGTTGCCTGTCCCGTGTCCCTTGACGTACCGCACGCGGCGATCGTACGGCGCCGGGCGCCTCATCCGGCCGTGGCCGCCCGAGAGCGGTCACCACGTCCGGAACTGCCGGGACGTCCGTTCTGCGAGTCCTGGCACGCCCTCGCCGGGTCGCGTGGCGGTGCCGCGGGTGGCGGGCCCGCGGGCGTCCGCCGGCCCGCACGACCCGCCGCGCCCGCATGACCGCTTCCCGGGCCCGCCCTGTTCGCAGCGTTGCCGGAGCTGGCCGAGCTGGCTGAGTAGGCGGAGCTGCCAAAGCCTGCCGAGTCGGCGGAGCTGGCCGAGCTCGAAGGATTCGACGGCTCGCCGGTCGGGCGACGGGTGCCGACGCCCTCCCAGGAGTCCGTCCACGGCTTGTACCAACGGTCCGGCCGACCCCGGCCGAGCGCGATCATCCGGGCGTCCTCGACCGGAACGGGCGGGCAGAACAGCGGACCGCAGACCCGGTCGCACTCCGTCCGCCCCACGGCGGCCGCCAGCGCCGCGGTGTCGACGTCCTCGGCGACCACGACCATGCGGCGACGGTGTGCGATCTGGAGCATGGACGCGAAAACCGCCTGACCCTCCAGGTCGCGGATCGTCGCCCGCAGGAAGCGCCCATCGATCCGCACGAGATCCAGCGGCAGCTTGTCGAGCGTCGCCACCGACGCGGACCAGGTACCGAACGAGTCGACGCCGACCGCGACACCCAGCGCACGCAGCCGCCCGAGCAGGTGGGGCAGGCCCGGCGGCGCGAAGGCCAGCGTGTTCTCGGTGAACTGCAGGCCGATCGCCCCAGGTGGCAGCGACCGCCCGAGGACCAGCCGCTCGATCTCGTCGAAGAAGTCCGGCCGGCCGAGCTGGGCGCTGTCGACCCGCACCCACAGCCGGGGCGGGCGGACCCCGGTGCCCGCCGCCATGCGATGCCAGGTGCGCGCCTCGGTGACCGCCATCCGCAGCACCCACTGGTGGACCTGGCCGACCAGCCCCGCTGCCGCCGCGACCGGCATGAAGTCCGCCGGGCCCAGCAGACCCAGCTCGGGATGCGCCCAGCGTGGGTACGCCCGCATGCCGGGCACGGAGCCGCTGCGCAGGTCGACGTCGGGCTGGTAGTGCAGGCGCAGCGTGCCGTCGTCGAACGAGGCGTACAGCGCGGGCACCAGGCCGATGTCGAGCGCGGTCACGTCAGACTCCAGACGCCGTGTTCCAGACGCCTCGGCAGGAGGCCGACCACCCGTCAGAGCGCGCCGACCAGACGTCGCACCTCGGCGAGATCCGGAGAGTCGAACCAGGATATCCGCCGGTCTCGCCGGAACCACGACCGTTGCCGCCGGGCGAAACGCCTGGTGGCGATGGTCGTGGCCGCCTTGGCCTCGGCCATTGAGCCCATTGCCCCGTCGAGCGCGGCCAGGACCTGCGCGTAGCCCAGCGCCCGCGAGGCCGTGCGGCCGTCCCGCAGGCCCTGTGCGGCCAGTTCTTCGACCTCCTCGACCAGCCCGGTACGCCACATCAGCTCGACGCGGCGTTCGATCCGCTCGTCGAGATCAGGGCGATCGAGACCCACCTGGACCACGTCGTAGATCGAGCTGTGTTCTGGCAGGGTGGCCACGAAGGTGCCGGTCAGCTCGACGACCTCCAGTGCCCGGACGATGCGGCGCCCGTTGCTGGGCAGGATCGCCTCCGCCGCGTCGGGGGCCAGCGCCGCGAGTCGGGCGTGCAGGGGCCCCGGCCCGACCTCGGCAAGCTCCTTTTCGAGCCGCGCGCGCACCGCCGGATCCGTCCCGGGAAAGGCCAGGTCATCGAGTACCGCTCGCACGTACAGGCCCGAGCCGCCGACGAGGACCGGAAGCCGGCCCGCCGTGAGCAGGCCATCGATGACGGCCCGTGCGTCGTGCTGGTAGCTGGCGACATCGGCCGTCCGGCTCACCTCCCACACGTCGAGCAGGTGGTGCGGGATCCCGCGGCGCTCCTCGACCGGCATCTTGGCCGTGCCGATGTCCATTCCCCGGTAGAGCTGCATCGAGTCGGCGTTGACGATCTCCCCGCCGAGCTCCAGGGCGATCTCGACGGCCCAGTCGCTCTTCCCCACGCCGGTCGGGCCCACCACCGCGACGACGGGGCCACGGCGTTCGTTCATCGACCGCTGCGCTCCCACCCGACGACAAGGTAGCCGACGCCGAACGGTGCGTCGTCGTAGCGGACCTCACTGCGCCAGGACCTCGCCGGATCCGTCGGCGTCGCGCGGCGCAGGGCGCCCGCGAGGACCTGCCAGGACGCCCGGCCAGGTGCGAGGAGATCCCTGGACAGCTCGGGGTCGAGGGCGAGCAGCGCGTCGACGTCGAGCGCCGCGAGCGCCGCGGCGACCGACGCGTCGTGGGCGTCGGCGCGCGGGTCGAGGCTGCCGGGCGCCTTGACCGTGCGGCGGGCGCTGGCATCTCCCATGATCAGAAGTGCGAGCCGCGATCCGTCCGCCGCCGCGGCGTCAACGAGGCCGGCACCCAGTTCGGCCGCCGCGGCCGGAGTCGTCGTGGCGGGCACGCCGCGGGCCGCACAGGGCCCGGCCCAGCCCACCTCACCCAGCAGCCAGGCGCCGATCGTCAGCGAGAGCGGCAGACGTCGGCTCGAGCCGGCACCCACACCCACGCCTGGGGTTGCCGCAGGGGCCGTGGCCGTGGTCTTCGCCGTGGCCGCCCGGGCGAGCGGAAAGATCAGATCGACGCCGTAGCCGGCGAGCGAGCCGACGGACATCTCGTCGTACACGGCCTCCGTCGCGTCGTCTCCGACCAGCACGATCCGATCCGGTTCCAGCGCGCACAGCCGGCGCACGGCAGCCAGGGCCTGATCCCGGACGTCGATCGGGTCCCGGCCGGCGACCTGCGGGACGAGTAGCGGCGGGTGCGGGCAGACGGCCGCGGCGAGCAGCGTCACCGCGCGGCAGGCCCGGTACGCAGGGTCGGCATCCCCAGCGAGACGGCGGGCTGCCCTGAGCCGGGGGACACCGAGCCGGCCGGCGACAGAACCTCCGGGCCAGCCTCCGAGCCGGCTTCGGAGCCGCGCGATCTGGCGGCCTCCCAGGCATCGCCGGCGGTGGTCCGCCGGTGGCTGTGCAGCGGCCCGTCGGCGGTCAGGTGGTGCGGGGCACCCCTGGTCACCACGGCCTCGATCACGTCGCCCGGGCGCACGACACCGTCCTGGGCGTGCGGACCGGTCACCAGTAGATGGACGAGCCGGCCGTCTCGCGCCCGGCCGGAGAGCCGGCCGGTCTCGGAGTCCTTCCGGCCCTCGCCCTCGGAGACGAGGATCTCGACCCGGCGCCCGACCTGCGCGCGGTTCTCCGCCCAGGACATCTCGTCCTGCAGGCTCGCGAGCCGCTCGTAGCGCTCGGAGACGACAGCGGGGTCGACGGCGCCGTCCATCTCGGCGGCCGGTGTGCCCGGCCGGGGCGAGTACTTGAAGGTGAACGCCCCGGCGAAACGAGCAGCACGGACGACGTCGAGGGTGTCGGCGAAGTCCTCCTCGGTCTCGCCGGGGAAGCCCACGATGATGTCGGTCGTGATCGCCGCGTGGGGAATGGCCTCGCGCACCCGCTCGACGATTCCCAGAAAGCGCTCGCGACGGTAGCTGCGCCGCATCCGCCGCAGTACCGCGTCGGACCCGGACTGCAGCGGCATGTGCAGCTGTGGGCACACGTTCGGCGTCTGCGCCATCGCCTCGATGACGTCGTCGGTGAAGTCGCGGGGATGCGGCGAGGTGAAACGCACCCGCTCCAGGCCCTCGATGTTGCCGCAGGCGCGCAGCAGCCTCGCGAAGGCCCCCGGGTCACCGAGTGACCGCCCGTATGAGTTCACGTTCTGGCCGAGCAGGGTGATCTCGAGCGCGCCCTCCGCCACCAGCGCCTCGACCTCCGCGAGCACGTCACCGGGGCGCCGGTCGCGCTCACCGCCGCGCAGACTCGGGACGATGCAGAACGTGCACGTGTTGTCGCAGCCCACGCTGATGCTCACCCAGGCCGAGTGATGGCTCGCCCGCCGCGCCGGCAGGCTGCTGGGGAAGACCTCCAGCGCCTCGGCGATCTCCACCTGGGCCGCCGCGTTGTGCCGGGCCCGTTCCAGCAGGACGGGCAGCCGGTGCAGGTTGTGCGTGCCGAAGACGACGTCGACCCAGGGCGCGCGGTCGAGGATCACCGAGCGGTCCTTCTGGGCGAGGCACCCGCCGACGGCGATCTGCATCCCGGGATTGTTCTTCTTCGTCGGGTACAGGTGACCCAGGTTTCCGTACAGCCGGTTGTCGGCGTTCTCACGGACCGCACAGGTGTTGAACACGACGACGTCGGCGTCGGCTCCCTGTGCCGCCGGCACATAACCGGCCGACTCCAGGAGGCCGGCAAGCCGTTCGGAGTCGTGCACGTTCATCTGGCAGCCGAACGTCCGGACCTGATAGCTGCGTCCGCTCACCCGACCAGCGTACGGCCCGCCCGCGGTCGCCGTTCGACGCGCCGATCGCGGGCGATGGTCCGTGCCCGTCCTCCGATGCCGGACCATGACGTCGGGTCACCACGTCGGGCAGCGGGCGGGCACGATGTCGGGTCACCACGTCGGGTCACCACGTCGGGTCACGACGCCCGGACGATCCAGGCCGCGCGGGCTACCGCTGGGGTGGCCGGCCCGGACCCACGCGGACGCCGGTCTCCCTTCCACCCCGGCTGGCGGCGCGCCTCCACCCTGGGCGGGCGATTCGTCACCCGTCGGGATGGCAGGTAAACCCCGTTGCCTGACCGGCAGAACTCCACCGGCCGGCACCGTCACGAATGGCTGGGACGTAACATCCATAAATGCTCGGGAGCACGACACCGCAGCCGGAAGCCGTTCCGGGTGGGCGCCACCGATCTCGTCGACACGTTCGCCGTCAGGTTTCGGGTGGTACCACGTCAGCGTCCGCATCCACGCCCGCCGGCCGGGAACCGGGTTTCGGGGGTATGTCATGGCATTGGTGACCATGGAGGGCGTGGGAAAGTCCTTCGGCCGGAACCGGGTGCTGCGCGACATCAACCTGGCCGTCGAGAGTGGCGAGGTCGTGTGCGTCATCGGCCCGTCGGGCTCCGGTAAATCCACGCTCTGCAGGTGTGTCAACCGCCTGGAGACCATCGACGAGGGCCGTATCACCTTCGACGGCCGCCCGCTGCCGGCGGAGGGCCGCGAGCTGGCGCGAATGCGTGCCCAGGTGGGCATGGTCTTTCAGTCCTTCAATCTGTTCGCGCATCGCACCGTGCTGGACAACATCACCCTCGGGCCGCGCAAGGTGCTGGGCGTCGGGAGGGCGGAGGCCGAGCAGGCGGCCCGCGCGCTGCTGGAGCGGGTCGGCATCGCCGACAAGGCGGACCGCCTTCCCCGCCAGCTCTCCGGCGGCCAGCAGCAGCGCGCCGCGATCGCGCGAGCCCTCGCGATGGAACCGAAGCTGATGCTCTTCGACGAGCCGACCTCCGCCCTCGACCCGGAGATGATCCAGGAGGTCCTCGACGTCATGCGGTCGCTGGCGGCGTCCGGGATGACGATGATCGTGGTCACCCACGAGATGGGCTTCGCCCGCTCGGCGGCCGACCGCGTCGCCTTCATGGCCGACGGGCAGATCCTGGAGATCGCGCCCCCCGGGGAGTTCTTCGCCGCGCCCGGCAGCGAACGAGCGGCGGACTTCCTGGCCAAGGTTCTCACCCATTGAACCTTTTCCATCTCACGACACGTGACCGGGAGGGGCGAGGTCCGAGCCGACGATGGAAAAGACTCATTGAACCTTTTCCGTCTCACGGCGCGTGGTCAGGGAGAGGGACGCGGCCGAGTCGACGATGGAGAACGCCCATCAAGCCTTTCCCATCCCCGGACTCGACTCGAGACATCCAGGATCATGGACCGTGAGATGGAAAAGGACCATTGAACACACCGCTGACCTGGCCGCTCCGAGGTCGTCCCGCAGGATTTGATCGGACCACAACCAGTCACCTGGTTCGCCCTCGGCGAGCTACTCCACCGGCGAAGTCCCTCGCCGGCCGAGACGCCCTCCCGGTACCTGGTCACTGTTGCCGCGTCACCGATGCGGAGTCATCGGCGGCGCGCTGGCTAGTGTTGTCGGGCCGGGCGTCGTCCGGCCCGCGAACGAGGTTCGCCGAAACCGATACCTGAATTCCGACGCCAACCTTCTCCAGGGGATTACTCATGCGCATGTCGCTCACCCGGACCAGACAGCGATCGGCTCACACGACCTCGCGGGCGGCAGCCGCCGGCCACCGTGAACCCAGGCGCCGGACGGCGCGTGGCACGGCACTGCTGCTCAGCACCGCGCTGCTCGCGGTGTTCGCGCTGGGCGCCTGCGGCAGCGACGACGAAGCCGAGGTCGAGCCCGCGGCCCCACCCGCCACGACCTTCCCCGCCGGCAGCACCATGGCCAAGCTGCAGGCGGGCGGAACCATCACCGTCGGCACCAAGTTCGACCAGCCGTTGTTCGGGCTGAAGAACCTCCGCGGCGTGCCCGAGGGCTTCGACGTCGAGATCGCGAAGATCATCACCAACGCGCTCGGCATCCCGGCGGACAAGGTCAAGTTCGTCGAGACGGTCTCGGTCAACCGCGAGCCGTTCATCCAGCAGCACAAGGTCGACATGGTGGTCGCCACGTACACCATCAACGACAAGCGCAAGCAGGTCGTTGACTTCGCCGGCCCGTACTACGTGGCCGGCCAGACCCTGATGGTGCGGGCCGGCGAGTCCGCCATCACCGGGAAGGACAGCCTGGCCGGCAAGAACGTCTGCTCGGTCAGCGGTTCGACCCCGGCCGAGCGGATCCGCACCGAGGCGCCGCAGGCCAAGCTCGTCCTGTTCGACGTGTACAGCAAGTGCGCCGAGGCCCTGAAGAACGGTCAGGTCGACGCCGTCACCACCGACAACGCGATCCTGCTCGGGCTGATGGACTCCGACCCGGGCACCTTCAAGCTCGTCGGCAAGCCGTTCAGCACCGAGCCGTACGGGATCGGCATCGCCAAGGGTGACGACGAGTTCCGCACCTTCATCAACGAGACGTTGACCGCCGCCTACGCCGACGGCCGGTACGAGAAGGCCTACGAGTCGACCCTCGGCAAGGTCGAGCCGAACATGCCGAAGCCCCCGGCGGTCGACAACTACACCTCCTGACAGGTACGCACGTCCGACTACCTGTGCATGTCCGACTACCTACGCACGTCTGATCGCGAACGCACATCTGAACCTTCGCCGGTCTGATCCTTCGCCGGCCGCCGCGGCCCGGACAGCCGAGGCGGCCGGCGTAGCCGAGACCGGCCGGTGCCAGCCGGAACGGCCGATTCCACGACGGGTGGTCTCCCATCGACGCGGTGCTCGACAACCTGCACGTCTTCCGCGACGGCTTCGTCCGAACCCTTGGGCTGAGCCTGTTCTCCGCCGTCGGGGCGCTGCTGCTCGGCAGCGTCCTCGCGACCATGCGGGTAAGCCCGGTCCCGCCGCTGCGCTGGGCGGGAACGGCCTATGTGGAGACGGTTCGCAACACGCCGCTGACCATCGTGTTCTTCTTCGTGGTCTTCGTACTTCCGCAGGTCGACATCGTCTTCAGCTTCTTCGCCTTCGCGGTGATGGCGCTGACGATCTACCACACGGCCTTCGTCTGTGAAGCGGTTCGGGCCGGTGTGAACGGCGTGGAAGTCGGTCAGGCCGAGGCCGCACGTGCCCTCGGCCTGACCTTCTCGCAGAGCCTGCGGCTGGTGATCCTGCCGCAGGCCTTCCGTAACGTCATCCAGCCTCTGGGCAGCGTGGGCAGCGCGCTCATCCGCAACTCGTCCATCGCGGCGGCCTTCAGCGTGCAGGAGCTGACCGGCGTCAGCCAGGGGCTGGCGACGGCCAACCCCGGTGACGTCATCGCCATCCTGCTCGCCGGGATCGTCTGCTATCTGGTGCTGACGCTGTCGCTGGCGGGCGCGGTCGGTGTTGCCGAGCGCCGGCTGAGAGGGGAGCCACGGTGAGCCTCCAACTGGCGGACCCGCCAGGTCCGCGTGCCCGGCGGCGCATCCTCGTCGCGAGCGTGCTGGCCGTCGCGATGCTGGCGGCACTCGCCGTGCTCGCCGTGCGCCGGCTGGCGGACAACGGGCGGCTCGACGCCGACGTCTGGCGGGTCCTCATCGATGAGCCCGACCTGCGCACCCTGCTGTGGGAAGGGCTGCTCGACACGCTGCGCGCCGCGGCGACCGGCATGGTGTTCGCCGTCGCGCTGGGAGTGGCACTCGCCTTCGCCCGGCTGTCGCCCCGCCCGGAGATCCACAGGCCGGCCGCCGTGCTCGTCGAGACGCTGCGCGGCCTGCCGCTGCTCATGCTGATCTTCTTCGCCTTTCTGGGCCTGCCCGCGCTCGGCGTGAACCTCTCGGCCTTCTGGGCGCTGGTCCTCGGCCTCACGGCCTACAACGGCGCGGTGCTCAGCGAGATCTTCCGCGCCGGCGTCCTGTCCATCGACCGGGGCCAGACGGAGGCCGCGGCGGCGCTCGGGATGCGCGGCACGCAGATCTTCGCCCTGATCCAGTTTCCGCAGGCGGTCCGCCGGATGTCGCCGACGCTGGTGAGCCAGCTGGTGACCCTGCTCAAGGACACCTCGCTCGGTTTCGTCATCGGCTACACCGAGCTGCTGCGGCAGGGGCGTACCGCGGTGGAGTACCTCGGCGGGCGGTACGCACTGCCCATCTACACGACGCTGGCCGTCATCTACATCATCGTGAACGGCAGCCTGTCCCTGACGGCACGCTGGCTGGAGCGTCGCCAGTCCGTCCGCGCGGGCGGCTCGACCGGTGCAGCGGCCACCGGCGCGGGCGCCGGCACGGGCGTCGACGTGGCCGCCTGAGCGCGCGTCGGCGACCTGGGGTCAGCGGGCCAGGCCGATGGCGCGGGTCTCGCGGACAACGGTGACCCGGATCTGGCCCGGGTAGGTCAGCTCGGACTCGATCTGCTTGGCGACGTCGCGGGCGAGCAGGTGCGCGGCATCGTCGTCGACGACCTCCGGGACAACCATGACCCGCACCTCGCGGCCGGCCTGCATGGCGAAGACCTTCTCGACGCCGGGCCGTTCCCCGGCGATCTGCTCGATCCGCTCCAGCCGCCTGACGTAGGACTCCAGGCTGTCGCGGCGCGCCCCGGGACGCCCCCCGGAGATCTGGTCCGCCGCCTGGGTCAGCACCGCGCCGATGGAACGCGGCTCGACCTCGTTGTGATGCGCCTCGATCGCGTGCACGACGTCCTCGTGCTCACCGTAACGCCGGGCGATCTCCGCGCCGACCAGCGCGTGTGAGCCTTCCACCTCATGCGTCAGTGCCTTGCCGAGGTCGTGCAGTAGCGTGCCGCGCTTCGCGATGGCCGGTGGCAGCCGCAGCTCGGCGGCCATGATTCCCGCGAGATGCGCGCATTCGACGAGATGCGCCAGGACGTTCTGCCCGTAGCTGGTCCGATACCGCAGGCGCCCGAGCAGGGTGATCAGTTCCGGATGCATCTCTGCGATACCGACATCGATCAGTGCGTCCTCCCCGGCCCGGACGCATTTCGCCATCACCTCCCGCTCGGCGCGGGCGTATTCCTCCTCGATGCGGTGCGGATGGATACGCCCGTCCGACACCAGCGCCGCCAGGGTGATGCGCGCCGTCTCCCGGCGCACCGGATCGAAACAGCTCAGCAGCACCGCCTCGGGCGTGTCGTCGATAAGCACATTGACGCCGGTGACGGATTCGAACGCCCGGATGTTGCGCCCCTCCCGCCCGATGATGCGGCCCTTCATCTCGTCACTCGGCAGGTGCAGCACCGACACGACCGACTCGGCGGTCTGCTCGGAGGCCACCCGCTGGATGGCGAGGGTCACGATCCGACGGGCGCGATCCTCCGCCTCCTCCTCCGCCCGGGCCTCGATCTCCCGTACCCGAACCGCGGCGTCGAGGCGCGCCTGGTCCTCAACCACCTTGACCAGTTCGGTGCGGGCCTCGGCGGAGGTCAGGCCGGCGGCGCGTTCGAGCTCCTGACGCAGGCGGGTCTCCAGGCCGGTCAGCTCGGCACCACGGCCACCCAGCTCCACCTCCCGGGCGGCGAGCTCCTCCTCCCGGGTCTCCAGCCGCCGAGCCCGGTCCTCGACGGCGGTGGCCTGGTCCGCCAGCCGCTGCTCGCGCTGTGCCACCCTGCTGTCCCAGCCACGCAGCTCCGCCCGTTGGGAGCGCAGGTCCTCCTCCAGCTCGGCGCGCAGCTGTTCGCGCTGCACCCGGATCGCCTCGAGCGCCTCCGTCCGGGCCTTCGAGGCACGCAGCTCGGCATCCTCCGCGGCCCGCACCCGGATCGCCTCCGCTGCCTCCTCGGCATGCCGACGGATCTGCGCGACGTCACGATCGACTCGCGCGATCTGCTCGGCGACGTCCTGCTCGGCGCGCCGCCGGATGCGGTCGGCGTCGTCCTCGGCGTCGCGGGCCTGCCGCCGCAGGTCGACCAGCTTCGCGGACAGGGTGGCCAGATCGTTTCGGGCTACCTCCACCAGTGCCGTCTCCGCCTGAGCCGGCTCCACCTGAGGTGCCTCTGCCTGGGCAGCCCCCACAATCGCGGCCCGTTCCTCGCCGGCTTCAGGCGCCTGTGGGTCGACCGACTCCGCCTGGGCCTGGGCGTCCGCCCGCGCATCGGGCGAAGGCGAACCGTCCAGACGAGCGGGAACGTCCGGCGTGGGCCGGGCCACGCCGTCAGCAGCGACAGCGGTGTCAGCATCCGTGGTGACAGCGGTATCCGCGATGACAGGCGCGCCGGCGGTGTCATCTGTGACAGGGGCGTTGGCCGCAGGGGTGGAGTCAGTGGTGGAAGCGGTGGAAGCGCCGTCCGGGTCACCCTGCTTACCGGGAGCGACACCGCCGCCTACGCCGAGCGTTCCAGCCCGCACCAGGTGCAACAGAACGACGGTCAGACCGACCACTGCGAGAAGAAGCAGGACGAGAAGCGCTATGAGTGCGACACCCACGGTTGCTCCTCCCGCTTCTGTTCACGCCTGTGATGACAGGCGTGAGGTGCACGGGACCAGGACCAGCCAGCGAGCAGGCGGCACGTATCGACCGGTGCCCTAAATCAGGCCACCGGAGGGCACATCGGCACCGAAAGCCGAGCCTGCCGACAGCGCAGGACCACCGACGGTCGAAGGAACACCGCCCTGATGTGAAGTTGGCCAGCTATCTGGAACCGCATACGCGCGGCTACCCTTGCACCTTTGTGAAAGGGTAGGTCTGTAACTTTCATTCGGTCAAGAAAAACATCGCCGATCCACCGCACCCGGACAGCCGGGAGGGAGCCACCCATTCAGCTTTGCCAGCGGCTCCGCGGCCGGCGCTGCACGCCCCGGTCCAGGCTGTCGACGTCGCTGTCCGCTTCTTCGGCCTCCTCTTCGACGACCGCCTCGACCGCCTCCTCGACGACTCGCCGGACGAGGTCGAGCGGATAGCCCTTTCGGGTGAGCAGGGCGGCCAGCCGGCGGGCCTGCACTGATGCCGGCAGGCCCTCCATGACACGAAGACGCCGGGAGACGAGGGAACGTGCGGTCGCCTCCTCGTCCTCGGTGCCGACCGCCGCCAGGGCTTCCTCCGACACCTCGGGCTGCACCCCGCGCCGTCGCAGCTCGACGGCGAGCGCGCGACGGCCCAATCCCCGCCCAGCCCGGGCCGACGAGACGAACGCGGCCGCGAAGGCCTCATCGTCCACCAGACCAACCTCGGCCAGACGATCGAGAACCAGCCCGGCGATCTCCTCCTCGACGCCCCGGCGACTCAGCACCGCCGCGAGCTCTGCCCGGCTGCGCGGCCGGGCCGCGAGCTGGTGCAGGCAGATCTCCCGCGCGGCTGCCAACGGGTCGGCCCGGCCCGCGCGGGCCGACGCCGCAGAGGCACCCGACGTGACCGACGAGCGATCCGCTGCCGCCGGCCCGCTCTCCCCCTTCACCACATCCTGCACAGCTGACGACAGCTCGGGCGGGAACACGGCACCCCGGGTCAGAGGTCGACCGGAACCGGAGCGGGCGCATCCGCGTCAGCGTCCAGCGCCGGCGTTATACCGAGCTTCTCCTTGATCCGCTTCTCGATCTCGTTCGCCAGATCAGGATTGTCGCGCAGGAATGAACGCGCATTTTCCTTCCCCTGGCCGAGCTGGTCGCCGTCGTAGGTGTACCAGGCACCGGACTTGCGAATGATGCCGTGCTCGACACCCATGTCGATGAGGGAGCCCTCACGGCTGATGCCGCCGCCGTAGACGATGTCGAACTCGGCCGTTCGGAAAGGTGGCGCCATCTTGTTCTTGACGACCTTCACCCTGGTTCGGTTACCGACGGCTTCCTGCCCGTCCTTCAGGGTCTCGATGCGACGGACATCCAGCCGGACGGAGGCGTAGAACTTCAACGCCTTGCCACCGGTGGTCGTCTCCGGGGAGCCGAACATGACGCCGACCTTCTCCCGGAGCTGGTTGATGAAGATCGCGGTCGTGCCCGAGTTCGCGAGCGCACCGGTGATCTTCCGCAGCGCCTGGGACATCAGCCTGGCCTGCAGGCCGACGTGGCTGTCACCCATCTCGCCCTCGATCTCGGCACGCGGCACGAGGGCAGCCACCGAGTCGATGACGATGATGTCCAGCGCGCCGGAGCGGATCAGCATGTCCGCGATCTCCAGCGCCTGCTCCCCCGTGTCGGGCTGGGAGACCAGCAACGCGTCCGTGTCGACGCCCAGCTTGCCCGCGTACTCAGGGTCAAGCGCGTGCTCCGCGTCAATGAAGGCCGCGATACCACCGGCCGCCTGGGCGTTCGCCACAGCGTGCAGGGCGACCGTGGTCTTTCCGGACGACTCCGGCCCGTAGACCTCGATGATGCGCCCACGGGGAAGACCCCCGATACCGAGCGCGACATCGAGCGCGATCGATCCGGTCGGGATCGCCTGGATCGGCGGCCTGGTGTCGTCCCCCAGGCGCATGACCGAGCCCTTGCCGAACTGCTTGTCGATCTGCGCAAGGGCGTTCTCCAACGCCTTCTCGCGGTCGGGTCCAACCATTGGAGTTACTCCATGCAGAGGTCGTCGAGTCTTGGCCACGATCCGACGCTAGGGGGTGGGTCCGACAGTTTCGAGAGCCGGGTCGCTTCTGTGGACATCGGAGAGCATGTGGACAACAGTAGCCGAACATTCGTTCGAAGCCTCAACGACACGCCGCGGCTCACCCGAACGGGTGGCCCCACCGCTCCCCGCACACCTGCCGGGCCGGGTTCCGGCGCCACTCGGCCACGACCCACTGCCGCTCGGCCACCACTCACCCGCCACTGCCGCCACTCGGCCACCACCCGTGGCCGCCCACGGCCGCGGCCATCCGCCGCGACCGGCTGCCACCAACTCGACGCCGGGCCCACCAAGGTGCCGGCGTCAGCGGTCGCGAGCCGGCACGTCGAACTCGTCACATACCGCGCGCCACACCTGCTTGGCGTCGTCCCCCCGCCGCAGCGCCGCCTCCACCGTCGCCCCGCCCAGACCGGCGATCACGTGGTCGCGTGCGAGCGAGTCGGCGTAGGCAGCGCCGAACTGCTTGTTCATGTTCGCCCAGAACTCGGTCAGTCGCACCGCTCCAGTCTGCACGCCGCCGACCGCGCCCCGGCCACGGCCGGGTCCTCATACCGGCGACCGTCCGGTGACCGTCCGGCGACGCCGGGCGGACCCGGCCGTGGACCGCGGGATTTGTGTCGGTGGCAGGAAGCAGACTGATGCCGTGACCGCCTCGGACGTCCCGGACCCCCTCGCCGCCTTCACGGCCCCGACCCGCGAGTGGTTCGCCTCGTCCTTCGCGGCGCCGACCCCGGCCCAGTCCGGGGCCTGGTCGGCCGTGTCCCGAGGCGCGAGTGCCCTGGTGGTGGCGCCGACCGGGTCCGGCAAGACGCTCGCGGCCTTCCTGTGGTCGCTGGACGGTCTGGCTCGTTCCGACCCTCCGGCGGACCCGACGCTGCGCTGCCGGGTGCTGTATGTCAGCCCGCTCAAGGCACTCGCGGTCGACGTCGAGCGCAACCTGCGGGCGCCGCTCGCCGGCATCCGGGCCGCCGCCGCGCGGCTGGGCCAGCCCGTCCCGGAGGTGTCCGTCGGTGTCCGCTCCGGCGACACTCCAGCCGCCGAACGCCGATCATTCGGCCGGACTCCGCCCGACATCCTGATCACCACGCCGGAGTCGCTGTTCCTGATCCTCACCAGCGCCGCCCGCACAGCCCTGCGCGGCGTCCGGACTGTGATCGTCGACGAGGTCCACGCCGTCGCGGGCACCAAGCGGGGCGCGCATCTGGCACTGAGTCTGGAACGCCTCGACGATCTGCTCGACGCCCCGGCGCAGCGGGTCGGGCTGTCCGCGACCGTGCGCCCGGTGGAGGAGATCGCCCGTTTCCTCGGCGGGCCACACCCGGTGACGGTCATCCGACCGCCGTCCGAGAAGACGCTGCAGATCGAGGTGGCCGTCCCCGTCGAGGACATGGCGAACCTCGACGAGACACCGACACCGATGACGCCGCCACAGGTCCTGCCGCTGGAGGCCGTCGCCGAGGGGCCCGCCGCCGGCCCGGGCCCGCGCGCGTCGATCTGGCCCGCGGTCGAGGAGCGAGTGCTGGATCTGATCCTCTCCCATTCCTCGACGATCGTCTTCGTGAACTCGCGGCGGCTCGCCGAGCGTCTGTGCGCCCGGCTGAACGAGCTGTACGCCGACCGCCTCGAGCAGGCCACGGCGTTCGAACAGGCCACGGGGTTCGAACAGACAATGGGGTTCGAACAGGCCACGGCTGGCGGGCAGACCACGGTGAAAAGCACCGTGCGTCTGTCACCGGCGGATCTGATGGGTCCGGCCGGCGGCGCCGCGCCACCGGTGGGCGTCGAGGTCGCGCGTGCCCACCACGGCAGTGTGAGCCGCGAGCAGCGCCTGCTGATCGAGGACGATCTGAAGTCCGGGCGGCTGCCCGCCGTGGTCGCGACCTCCAGCCTCGAGCTGGGCATCGACATGGGCGCGGTCGATCTGGTCGTGCAGATCGAGTCACCGCCGAGCGTCGCGGCCGGTATGCAGCGGATCGGGCGGGCGGGGCACCAGGTCGGCGCCGCGAGCCGGGGCGTGGTCCTGCCCAAGCACCGCTCCGACCTGCTGGAATGCGCCGTCGTCGCCGAGCGGATGCGCTCCGCGCAGATCGAGGCCGTCCGTTACCCGCGCAACCCGCTGGACGTGCTGGCGCAGCAGATCGTGGCGATCCTCGCGATGGAGGACCGCGAGGTGGACGAACTGGGCGCGCTGGTTCGCCGCGCGGCACCGTTCTCGGGCCTGCCCGGCTCGGCGTACGAGGGCGTCCTGGACATGCTGGCCGGGCGCTATCCGTCCGACGACTTCGCCGAGCTGCGTCCCCGCATCACCTGGGACCGGGCCACTGGTGTGCTCGCGAGCCGGCCCGGGGCGCAGCGGCTCGCCGTCACCAGCGGCGGCACCATTCCCGACCGTGGCATGTTCGGTGTCTTCCTGCTCGGGGAGAAGGCCAGCCGGGTCGGCGAGCTCGACGAGGAGATGGTCTACGAGTCGCGCATCGGCGACGTCGTGCTGCTCGGCTCGTCGAGCTGGCGCATCGAGGAGATCACGCCGGACCGGGTGCTCGTCACGCCCGCGCCCGGCCGGCCCGGCCGGCTGCCCTTCTGGCACGGGGACGCGCCGGGCCGGCCCGCCGAGCTGGGCCGTGCCCTCGGCGCGTTCCTGCGGGAGCTGGCCACGCTGGCGCCCGAGGCGGCGACGGCCCGCGTCCGCGCGGCCGGGCTGGACGACTGGGCTGCCGGCAACCTGCTGAGCTACCTGGACGAGCAGCGGGCGGCCACCGGCCATCTCTCCGACGACCGGCATCTGATCGTCGAACGGTTCCGGGATGAGCTGGGTGACTGGCGGCTCGCCGTCCACTCGCCGTTCGGGGCGCCGGTGAACGCGCCCTGGGCGCTGGCGATCGGTGCCCGCCTGCGGGAACGGTACGGCTCCGAGGTGCAGATCATGCACACCGACGACGGTGTGGTGGCCCGCGTCCCGGACGCGGCCGAGGCACCCCGGGCGGAGCTGGTCGTCTTCGACCCCGCGGAGATCGAGGCGGTCGTGCGCGCAGAGGTCGGCGGCAGTGCCCTGTTCGCGAGCCGCTTCCGCGAATGTGCGAGCCGGTCCCTGCTGCTGCCGCGCCGCACCCCCGGCCGGCGCACACCGCTGTGGCAGCAGCGCCAGCGCAGCGCGCATCTGCTGTCGGTCGCCGCCACGTTCGGTGACTTCCCGGTCGTGCTCGAGACGATGCGTGAGTGCCTGCAGGACGTCTACGACGTGCCAGCCCTGGTCGGGCTGATGCGCGAGGTCGACGCACGGTCGCTGCGGGTCGTCGAGGTGGAGACCACGGCGCCCTCCCCGTTCGCCTCGTCGCTGCTGTTCGGCTACGTCGCGGCGTTCATGTACGACGGCGACGCCCCGCTGGCCGAGCGCCGCGCCCAGATCCTCTCCCTCGACAGCTCGCTGCTCGCCGAGCTGCTCGGCGAGACGGAGCTGCGGGAGCTCATCGATCCCCGCGTTCTCGAACGGATCGTCGCCGAGCTGCAGCGGCTGGTGCCCGAACGACACGCGCGGGACGCGGAGTCCGCGGCCGATCTGCTGCGGGTGCTCGGGGATCTGAGCCTGGAGGAGGCCGCCGCCCGCGGCGTGGAGCACTCCTGGCTGGAATCGCTGGAGCGGGCCGGTCGTGCGATCAGGGTACGGATCACCGGGGCCGAGCGGTGGGTTCCGGTCGAGGACGCGGGCCGACTGCGCGATGCGCTCGGCGTGGCACTGCCGGTCGGCGTTCCGGCCGCGTTCACCGAGCCGGTGCGCGATCCGCTCGGTGACCTGATCTCACGCTACGCCCGCACACACGGCCCGTTCGAGTCCGCGGACGTCGCCGGCCGGTTCGGGCTCGGCATCGCGGTGGTCGAAGGCCTGCTCGAGCGGCTCACCGCCGAGGGGCGTCTGGTCCGCGGCGAGCTGCACCCGGACCGCGCGGGTGAGCAGTGGTGCGACGCGGGGGTGCTGCGCGCGCTGCGCCGGCGCAGCCTCGCCGCGTTGCGCAAGGAGGTCGAGGCCGTCCCGGTTCGGGCGATGGGCGAGTTCCTGCCAGCCTGGCAGTCGGTGACGACCCGGCGCGGCCGGGGCGTCGACGGGGTGTTGCGTGCCATCGAGCAGCTCCAGGGCGCGCTGGTGCCGGCGAGCTCGCTGGAGCAGCTGGTGCTGCCGTCCCGGGTCAGCGACTACGCGCCGGCGATGCTCGACGAGCTGTGTGCCACGGGCGAGGTGCTGTGGGCCGGTTCCGGTGGGCTGCCCGGCAACGACGGGTGGCTCACCCTCGTCCTGGCCGAGACCGCCGAGGACCTGCTGCCGCAGCCCGACCCGGACGCGGCGGCGGGCCCGGCCCACCGCGCCATCCTGGACGCGCTCGCGGACGGCCAGGCACTGTTCTTCCGCGGCCTCTCCGACCGGGTGGGCAGCCTCGACGACGCCGGGCTCGTCGAGGACACCGCCCTCGCGAGCGCCCTGTGGGATCTGGTGTGGGCCGGTCTGGTCACCAACGACACGCTCGCCGCGCTGCGCGTCCAGCTCGGAGCGGGCCATCCGGCGCAGGCGAGCCGCCGGGCCCCCCGCGGCCGGGTCGCCCGGCTCGGCCGCGGGCGGCCCGTGATGCCGCGCCGGACCGGCCCTCCGACGGTCGGTGGCCGGTGGTCGCTGCTCCCCGAGCGGGAGAGCGACCCGACCCGGCGCGCGCATGCACTGGCCGAGGCGTTGCTGGAGCGGCACGGCATCGTCACCCGCGGTGCGGTCGCCGCCGAGCACACGCCGGGCGGCTTCGCGGCGGTCTACCGGGTGCTGGCGGCATTCGAGGAGGCGGGGCGCTGCCGCCGCGGCTACTTCGTCGAGTCGCTGGGTGCGGCGCAGTTCGCCGTCCCGGGCGCCGTCGACCGGCTCCGCGCCATCGCCGCGGCTCAGCGCGACGCCGCCGACCAGCCCAGCTGGGCAGCCTCGGGCCAGCCCGACCGGGCAGCCGCCGGACCGTTCGCCACGGGAGCCGGCATGGCAGGTGCGGGCATGGCAGCAGGTGCGGGCATGGCGGGCGCGGGCATGGCGGGCGCGGGCGCCGGGCACGTCGCGAGCACGCGCCTGGCCGGCGGGGCGGGCTTCGGTGTGCCGCGTCCGGGTGAAGCCGATGCGCGGGCTGTCGTGCTCGCCGCGGCGGATCCGGCGAATCCGTACGGCGCCGCGCTGCCGTGGCCCCCACGTCCGGCGGCTGCGGGCGAAGGCGAGGGATCCGGTCACCGTGCCGGCCGCAAGGCGGGCGCGGTCGTCGTTCTCGTCGATGGTGAGCTGGTGCTCTACGTCGAACGCGGCGGCCGCACACTGCTGTCGTGGTCGGACACCCCGGCGCTGCTCGGCCCGGCGGTGGAGGCCCTCGCGCAGGCCGTCCGCGCCGGAGCGTTGGGCCGCCTGACCGTGGAGAAGGCCGACGGCGCTGCAGTGGTCGGCAGCGGGCTCGGCGTGGCCCTGGAGGCCGCGGGTTTCCATCCGACCCCGCGCGGGCTGCGGCTACGCGCATGAGCGCATCGAACAGATCACCCGAAAACGAGCCACCCGAGCATCGGTCGACCGAGCATGGGTCGACCGAACGCGGGCCTTCCGGGCGGGGATCCCGAGGGCAGACGGCCGATCCCACCCCATGGGACCCGCGGCTGCGTGCCCTGACACTCGGCCTCGTCAGCACGGTGACGCTGATCGCGTTCGAGGCGATGGCGGTCATCACCGTGCTGCCGAAGGTCGCCGAGGATCTGTCCGGCCTGTCCCTCTACGGCTGGACGACCAGCGGGTTCTTCCTCGGGCTGCTGGTCGGAGTCGTGATCGCCGGCGCGGAGAGCGACCGGGTCGGAGCGGCCCGACCACTCACCGCCGGGCTGGTGCTGTTCGGTGCGGGGCTCGCCGTGGCCGCGCTGGCACCGAACATGTGGATCCTGGTGGCCGGCCGGGTCCTGCAGGGGCTGGGCGGCGGTGCCGTACCGGCCATCCTCTACGCGACGATCGGCCGCGCCTATCCGGAGCCGCAGCGTCCCCGGATGTTCGCGGTGACGGCCACCGCCTGGGTGCTGCCCGGCCTGATCGGGCCGGCGACCGCCGCGCTCGTCGCCGAGCACGCGGGGTGGCGCTGGGTGTTCGGCGGGCTGATACCGCTTGTCGCGGTGGCCGGCACCGGCACTGTCCGCGCACTGCGAGGCGTGCCGGCCCCGACCACGGTGGACGTCGCGCCGACCGCGCCGCGCCTGATCGCGGCGCTGCGGGTGAGCGTCGGTGCCGGTCTGGTTCTCGCCGGGCTGACCGGTCGGTCGGCGCCGGGGCTGGCGCTCATCGCCGTCGGATCCGTGCTGGCCTACCAGCCGCTGCGCGCGCTGCTCCCGGCAGGTACCCTGCGGGCCCGGCCCGGCATCGCGGCCGCGGTGGCCGCCCGTGGACTGTTGACGTTCGCCTTCTTCGGCACCGACACCTTCGTCCCGCTGGCGATCACAGCGGCCCGGCATGAGCCGACCATCGTGGCGAGCGCGGCCGTGACCGCGGTGACAGTCACCTGGACGACCGGTTCCTGGACGCAGGCACGGCTGGCCGGCCGGGTCCCGGGCCGTGTCCTGATAGGCACCGGGCTGCTCGCGGTCTCCGCGGGCACGGCGGGTTTCGCGCTGGTACTGGTCGACGCGGTGGCACTCGCGGTGCCGATCGCCTGCTGGGCGGTCACCGGGCTCGGGATGGGCCTGGCCTACTCCCCGATCGCCAGCCTCGTGCTCGCCGAGACGCCACCTGAACGCCACGGAACCGCGTCGAGCGCGGTGACCCTGTCGGACAACCTGGGAACCGCGCTGGGCACCGGCCTCGGTGGCGCGGCGGTCGCGGCCAGTGAGGCGGCGAACGGCACTCCCGACCTGGGGCTCGCGACCGTGTTCGGGCTGACTGTGATCGTCGCGGCCCTGGGCGCACTGGTGGTGCGCCGGGCGCCCTCCCGGATCTTCCCCGCCGCGGATTCGACCCCCGCCGCCAGCTGAGCCGCCCGGCCCTTCTCAGCCGCACCGCCGGTTCGGACGCACGGCCGACTCGGACGCACCGCCGACTCGGAGGCACCGCCGACTCGGAGGCACCGCCGACTCGGAGGCACTATCGAGAGGTGCCCGAAGGCGACACGGTCTGGCTCACGGCGCGCCGGCTCGACGCGGCGCTGCGCGGTCAGCGACTGCTGCGGTCGGACTTCCGGGTGCCGTCGCTGGCAACCGCCGACCTGCGCGGGCGGGAGGTCCTCGAGGTATGCGCGCGGGGCAAGCACCTGCTGCTGCGCGTCGACGGCGGCCTGACGCTGCACACCCATCTCCGCATGGAGGGTTCCTGGCACCTGTACCGGCCAGGCTCACGGTGGTCTGGCGGGCCGGCCTGGCAGATCCGGGTCGTGCTGGTCACCGCGGTGCAGGTAGCGGTGGGTTACCGGCTGCCGGTCGTCGACCTGCTACCGACCGCCTCGGAGGACCGGGTCGTCGGGCACCTCGGCCCGGACGTGCTCGGCGCCGACTGGGATCTCGACCGCGCCGTCGCCAACCTGCTGGCGGACCCGGCCCGCGAGATCGGCGTCGCGCTACTCGATCAGCGCGTCCTGGCCGGTCTGGGCAACATCTGGCGGACGGAGGCGTGTTTCCTCGCCGGCGTCAGCCCCTGGACTCCGGTGGGCGAGGTGCGTGACCTCCCCGGTCTGGTCCGCCGCGCCCAGGCGATGGTCAGGGCCGGGGCGCGGGGCGGTCACCAGGTGACGACTGGTTCCGCCCGCCCGGGCGAACAGCATTGGGTGTACGGGCGCGCAGGCAGGCCGTGTCGGCGCTGCGGCACGCTTGTCCGCCGGCTGGATCGGCGGGTCTCCACCCAGAGTTCGTCCGAACGCGGATCGCCGGGACGTAGCCGCGGGCCCGGTGAGCGGGGCACGCGCCTCGACGTCCGGCGTGACCAGGGCCGGCACGCTGATGGTGCCGGCGGTTCCGCCGACGTCCGCGTCGACGTCGGCGGTGGCAACGATCGGGTCACCGCATGGTGTCCGACCTGCCAGCCGGGGCCGGTGCCAGAGCCACCGGCCGGCTGACCGCAGGTGTGGCCCGGCCACCGGGCCGGGTCTCAGACCCTGCTGGCCGCCAGCAGGCGGGCCCGGCCGCGGGTGAACGCGCCCTCCGCGGCCTTCACGCTGATCGACAGATCGTCCGCCGCCTGACGGGTGGTCCGGCCGGCGGCGCGGGCCATCATGATCTGCCGTTCCCGACCGCGGAGCCGGCGGGTCTGGTCGAGCAGCCAGAGCGCCTCCGCACGGTCGCAGGTCGAGTCCTCGGGACCGGGGTCGCTGGGTGCCGCGACACTGCGGGCCATCGCGCGGTCCGCGCGCATCCGCGCACGGTGGTGATCCACACACAGCCGCAGCACCGTCGTCGTCAGGAACTGACCGACCCGATGGCTGTCGAGGTTGCGGAACCCGGCGGCACGGACAAGTGCCTCCTGCGCGCAGTCCTCCGCGTCGGCGGTGCTCGGCAGCCGCCGACGGGCGATGTGCACCAGTCGCTCGCGGTGCGGAAGGACCAGTGACCACCGGTCGCCGCTGAACGGCTGGTCGACGTCCGTGAGTGCGCCTGCCTCATCGGGTACCTGCCGGGCAGGCTCCTGGTTCGGGGATTCGATATCGTCCCCACTGATTTGCGTCATGGCACTTCCACCTGCCTGGCTGCGTCATGCCATCCGGACGTCCGGGACCGCCGGTCTGGCCATCGCACGGCGGCGATGAAAACGTGGAAGACGCTCCCCTTCGTCATCCAGCGCCACAATCGCCGATCGGACATCTGGGACATTAGGCCAAACCGCGCTTGTGCGCCATAACCGAGGTCACATACCCAAACCTACATGCCCCTCGAAGGTGCCAACCCGGGTGCACACCAGAAAATCGAAAAAGAATTAACTGCATAGTCGCTGTGCACTTAGTGGGATGACCTTTGCCCCGCCGTTCCAGCCGAAAGTCGCTGCCAGACAGGCGGAACCGGCCGTTGCCCCCGGCCGGAAAGGGCGGGCCGCGGCGGACGGACGTTAAACGGACGTCACACCTGAGAGAATCGTGGCAGATCAGGCCGGGCGGCCCGCCCCGCCCGATCCCAGCAGTTCCGATAGCCCATCGGCGTAGGTGCGCAGGCGTTCGACGTCAGCCGTGAGCTCCGCGAGCCGCGGGGACGAGCCCGCGACCGTGACGGCGCCGACGATCTGCGTCGCCGCGGCCAGCAGGCCGTCGAGCAGGTCCGCAGCCTGGTCCATGCCCGCCAGCAGCCGGGCGGAGGTGGTGCTGATCTCGGCCCGCACCGCCGGGTCCGACACCGCACGCAGCGCGGACTCGCAGGCCAGCACCCTGCGGGCGGTCGATCGGAGGTCGTCGACCAGGCGGGCGGCGGTCTCGGTGGCCCGCAACACCTGCGCGGCGGCCGGACGAGCCTCGACCGCGAGCAGCAGGGCGGCGAGAGCGGCCAGCCCGGCCTCGCCGCGGCGCAGCGCACGCGCGGCCGCGGACCGGCGTATCTCCATGGCCTTCAGCGGAGCGACGCGCGGCACGGGTAGCCCGGTATCCGGAGACGTCCGGAACTCCCGAAACGACACAGCGGCCTGAACGAGGGCTGCCGCGCCGAATCCCAGCCATCCCCATTCATCGGCGGCGACGGCCGCCACCGGCGAGGCGGCAGCGGCGGCGGCGGCCCAGATCCGGGCGGAATTCAACGCACGCCGACGGGCCCGCCGGAACGGCCGGTCGAGCCGGCGGTGTGAGTTCTCGAACGAACGGCGTTCGACGTCCGCCCGCATCCAGTCCGGAAGACCGGGAGTGACCGCCGCGACCGCACCGGAGAAGCCGAATCCGCCAGCGTTGTCAGCGAGACCGATAAAGTGCGAAAAACTTCTGCGTTGACGGCCGGAGCGGGGTTCTTCGAAACCGCCGGACATACTCTGTGTCCCGCCGGGAACATTCCGGGTGACCGCCGGCCCGAAATCTGCGAAGTTCTTCGAATCACGCGGCTCGGCGGGAACCTGCGGTGCGGGCGCGGCCCGCTTCCGCGCGGACTGTTGCTCAGCCCCGGGCGCGGCGGCCGGAGGTTGCGGGCCCACGGGCGGCGAACCGGGCTCGCCAGGGCTTCCCGCCACGTCGGTCATCAGCAGCCTTCCGGTATGAGCGCATGCGGTGGCAGCACAGCACGCGTCCGCGGCAGTGTCAGCGCCTATCCGGCAGCGTCAGCGCGCGTCCGGCGACGTCTGGGCATCATCCGATGCCTTCTCCAACGACGGGCGCGGACCACCCGTGCCACTGGTACCACCGGCGCCGCCAGCGCCACCGCCAGGCCGAGCGGATTCGACCGCGGACACCTCCGGGGCCCCCTGATCGCCGACGTGAGGCGCCACGCCCGTGGAACCAGCCGCCGGCGCTGCTGCGGGCGGCAGGGACGCCCTCAGCTCCGCCAGGCGCCCCATCGCCTGCGCGTCCATAGTGGCCCGCTGCACCTCGATCATCTGAGCTTCCAGGCCCTGCGACGCCAGTTCCTGGCGCCCCCGGGCCAGCGCGTAGCGCTTCTCGATCTTGTCCCGGACGTCGGCGAGCGTCGGGACGTCTCCGGCCGGCGGGAGCGATGTCATCTGCTCCATCACCTTGCCCATCTGCTCGTGCATCGCCGCATGCTCGATCTGGGTGAGCAGGCGGGCCCGCTCGGCCTGCAGGCGCCGCACGCGCAGGGTGTTGTCCTCGACGGCGGCCCGGGCCTGGGCGGCCGACTCAGCCGCCTGCTGCTGGAGCAGCTTGAGATCCTCCAGCGCCGCCTCGGCGGAGATGAGCCGGCTCGCGAACGCCTGCGCGGCCTGCTCGTACCGAGCCGCCGCCGCGAGGTCACCGGCGGCGCGGCCGTTGTCCGCGAGCATTAGGGCTGACCGGGCCGACTCGGTGAGGTTCGTGACCTCCTCGATCTGGCGGCCCAGCTTCATTTCGATCTGGCGCTGGTTGCCCACGACGAGCGCCGCCTGCGAGACGAGCCGCTCGTGCTGGGCGCGTGCCTCGTCCATCGCCTGCTCGAGCTGGATCTCCGGTCTGGCCTTCTCCTCGAACGCGACCTCGGCCCGCTTGGACAGGTAGCGGAAGGCCTTGCGAACAACATTCGCCATTGCTCGATCGTCCCACGCGCAGGGCGATCCGGAGAGTCGACGAGTGTCACTGATCTGACCGCCCCCGGCCGCACCCGGTGGTCGGGACGGGCCGCAGCGCCAGGCTGCAGAGCCGGGCCGCAGAGCCGGGCTCGGGGCGCGCCGTCAGACCATCGCCTGGAACATCCAGTGCTGCTCCTCGAGATCGCGGATCACCGCGATGAACAGATCCTGCGTCACCGGGTCCGGCTCAGCGGTGAGATCCATCCGGGTACGCATCCTGGTGATCATCCCGGCGAGCACGTCCGTGATGAGGCGGATGGCCTTCTCGTCACCGATGTAGCCGCTCTCGACGCCGTGCAGATGGCTGCCGCGGGCGACAGTGGTGGCCTGACCGTCGGGGTTGACCCCGATCGCGACCGCCCGCTCGGCGGCCATGTCCGTGTACCGGCGTCCGAGGTCGACCACGTCGTCCAGTTGGCGGTGAACCGTGCGGAAGTTCCGCCCGATGACGTTCCAGTGCAGCTGCTTGCCCAGCAAGGAAAGATCGATCAGGTCTATGACCGCGCCCTGAAGGGCCTCCCCGACGACGACGCGCGCCTCGTCGGACAGCGGACTGCGGATGGCGCTCATGGCTTTCCTCCCGGAAGGTTTCGGACACGTCCGCATGAGGACGTGCCCACCGAGAGGAGTCGTATGCAGGCCGGCCGCTCTAGGCGGCGCGATCCACCACCGCCGGCCGCGCCGGCACGACGACCGCCGTGGCGCCGACCGGCGCCGGGGCGCCCACAGCCAGCTCGGCAAGCTCCAGATCGTCGCTGACCTCACGCAGGAGATCGGCGAGACGTACCCCCAGCGCATCGCAGATCGAGGCGAGCAGTTCGGAGCTCGCCTCCTTCTGACCGCGCTCCACCTCGGAGAGGTAGCCGAGCGACACTCTGGCGGCCGACGACACCTCCCGCAACGTGCGGCGCTGATCCTGTCGGCGGCGGCGCAATGCCTCGCCGATCACGCGTCGGAGCAGGACCATCGAGCCTCCTCCTTCATCCACGGGCTGGCTTCACCGTATACCCGCCGAGCCCGTTTCCGGGGCGTCGTTGATGCGACTGTAACGCTGTAAGCACACCCGGACCGGGTCAATCCGCGATCAGGGCACCCCTGGGCCTCGCCGAGGCCCGCCGATCAGCGCGGCCCGGTCGGCACCCACGGGCCGAAGTCGCCCGCGGCCGCCACTCCGGTGAGGACCCGCCGCAGCACATCCAGGGCCTGGACCACGGCGAACTCACGAACCCGGCGCCGGTCACCAGGCAGCCGCACCGTGCGTGTGGTCGCCCCGTCCGGGCCGGCGAGCCCGACGTGCAACGTGCCGACAGGCTTCCCCTCCTGCTCGTCCGGGCCGGCGACACCGGTGGTGGCCAGCCCATAGGTGGCGCCGAGCCGCTCCCGCACCCCGGCTGCCATGGCCACCGCCGTCTCCGGCGACACGGCGCCCACGGTCTCGAGGATCGCGGGGTCGACCCCCAGCGCGGAACTCTTCACCTCGGTCGCGTAGGCGACCACCCCACCGCGCAGCACCGCGCTCGCACCGGGGACGTCGGTCAGCCGGCCGGCGAGCAGCCCCCCGGTCATCGACTCCGCGACGGCCAGCGTCGCTCCCCGGGCGCCCAGCAGATCCAGGACGACCTTTTCGAGCGAGTCGTCGTCGACACCGTACAGCCCGGGGCCGAGCGCCACCCGCGCCGCCGCCTCGACCGGAGCGATCAGCTCCTGGGCGGCGAGGCGATCAGCGGCCCGCGCCGTGATCCGCACCCGGGTCTGACCACCGCTGGCCAGGAAGGCGATCCGCGGGTTCCCGAGCGGCTCGAGCCTGGTGACCTCGTCCGCGAGCGCCTCCGCGACCATCGACTCCCACATGCCGGCCGTCCGCAGCACCCGGTGCACGACGACCGCCGGCTCACCGGCCCGGCGCAGGATGTCCGGCAGCACGCTGCGGGTGAACATGTCCTTCATCTCGAACGGGACCCCCGGCATGGCGTAGACCACGCCGGAGCCGATCTCCATCCGGATGCCCGGCGCCGTGCCCGGCACGTTGGGCAGGGCCTGCGCGCCGACCGGAAGGTCCGCCTGGCGGAAGTTCATCTCGGGCACCCCGCGCCCGCCCGAGCCGGCCCTGCTGCGCCCCATCTCCTCGAACCGGCGGCGCAGCGTCGCCTCCTCGGCAGCGTCGCGGTGCAGGCCCACCCCGGCCGCCTGCGCGATGCCCTCACGGGTGAGGTCGTCCTGGGTCGGGCCGAGCCCGCCGGTGAGGACAACCGCGTCGGCCCGATCGAGCGCCGCGACGATCGCCGTGGCGATGTCCGCGATCACGTCCCCGACCACGATCGACGTCGACACCTGGACCCCGACGTCCGCCAGCTGGCCACCCAGCCAGGCCGCGTTGCCGTTCACGATGTCGCCGTAGAGGAGCTCGTCCCCGACCGCCAGCAGCTCAGCGCGCATCCGTCTCCTCTGGTCGGGCTCCAGCCGCGGCGCTGGCCCCGGTCCCGTCCCCGGCCCGGCGACGCAGCGCGAGCGCACGATAGACATAGTCCGCACCGGTCACCATGGCCACGATGACGCCACAGCTGAGAATCACCGCCCGGCCCGTCGCCGCGAACCCGTCGAGCGGGAGCACGTAGAGGCCGAGCGAGATGTTGAGCAGAAGTGTCTTCGCCTTGCCCCCGCGGCTCGCGGCGATCACTCCGAAGCGGATGACCCACAGCCGCAGCAGCGTCACCCCGATCTCGCGGACGGCGACCAGCACCGTGACCGCCCAGGGCAGCTCGTCCAGCAGCGACAGCGAGACCAGGGCGGCACCGGTGAGCGCCTTGTCGGCGATGGGATCGACCAGAATCCCGAAATCGGTGATCAGGCCACGCCGACGAGCGATCGTGCCGTCGATCTGGTCGGTGACGGCGGCGACGGCGTAGGCCGCGAAGGCCGCGTAACGCCAGCCGTCGGTGTCCGGGCCGGCAAACAGAAAGCCCACGAAGACCGGCACCAACACCAACCTGATGATGGTGAGGACGTTGGCGATGTTGAGCACCGGCGGCTTGGGCTCAGGCGGCTTGGGCACCGACCGGTCGGGCTCCGACCGGTCAGGCCGTTGTCCAGCCGCTCGGGCCGGCGGTGTCCCGCCCGCCAGCACCGGCCCGCCCGCCGGCACCGCCGGATCCGTCCCCGCGGCCGCGCCGCCGGGTGAGGGACCCGCAACGGGACCGGTCACGCCGAACCCGGCGACTGGCCGACCGCACCGCTGAGCGCGGCCTGATCCTCGACCACGGCCGGCACAGCGTCGGCCGGCACGACAGCGGCCGGCGCGGAGACGGCCCGCACCGGCGTGACGGTGGCACGGTCGAGCACGTCGGTGAACTCCACGACCAGGTCGACGCCTTCCGCCGCCACGACCCGGGCGGCGACAAGGTCACCGACGCGCACGCCGCCGTGGGCCGATCCATCGCCATGGCCCGACTCGTCGGCGCGGCTGGTCTCGTCGGAGCGGCCGGTGGGGAGCCGGACGGTGCAGGCGCCGTCGGCGTCGGCCTGCTGGTGCCCGGCGCAGCCGAACGCCAGACCGCCGCTGACCTCCTCGACGAGGACCTCGACCGTCGTGCCCACCCGGCGCTCGGCCCGGGCCGCCGTCAGCTGCTCGACGAGGTCGGTGACGTCGGCGCGGCGGCGCTCGATCTCGTCGGGATCGACGTGACCGTCCATTCCGGCGGCTTCGGTGCCCTCTTCGTCGGAGTAGCCGAAGACACCGACGACATCGAGATCTGCACGCTCCAGGAAGTCCATGAGGATGTCGACATCCTCCTCGGTCTCGCCCGGGAAGCCGACGATGACGTTCGACCGCGCGCCGAGGTCGCCGAGCAGCCCACGGGCCCGGCGCAGCAGGTCCAGAAAGTCGTCGGTCCCACCGAACCGGCGCATCCGGCGCAGCACCGCGGGGCTGGCGTGCTGGAAGGAGAGGTCCAGGTAGGGGGCCAGGCCCGGCGTCGTCAGCAGCACCTCGAGCAGCGACGGACGCAGCTCGGCCGGCTGCAGGTACACCGTCCGGACACGGATGATCCCCGGGACCTCGGCCAGCCGCGGCAACAGCTTCTCCAGCGCCCGCAGGTCACCGAGATCCTTGCCGTAGGACGTGGAGTTCTCGCTGACGAGCACCAGCTCGCGCGCTCCCTGCGTGGCCAGCCACTCGGCCTCGGCCAGCACCTGCTCCGGCGGGCGGGAGACATGGGAGCCACGGAACGACGGAATGGCGCAGAACGCACAGCGCCGGTCGCACCCGCTCGACAGCTTCAGCGGCACGACCGGCCCCTCGGTCAGCCGACGCCGGCCGACCCCACCGGCGAGAACCCCCGCCGACGGCTCGCTCGGACGGCTGCCGGTGCCCGCCGCCAGGGTGCCCGCCGCCCGCTGGGTACCAGCCGTCGTCTGGGTGGTCGGCAGCTGGATGTGCCCGGGCAGATGCGGGGCGTGCGGGGCGCCGGAGACGCCCGCACGCTCGACCGGCGTGATCGGCAGCAGGGACCGCCGGTCACGCGGGGTGTGCGAGGCCGGCGCCGCGCCGGCGAGCACCGCTTCGAGGTGAGCCGAGATCTGCGGGTACGCATCGAAACCGAGCACGGCGTCGGCTTCTGGCAGGCTCTCGGCGAGCTCCTGGCCGTAGCGCTCCGCCAGGCAGCCCACAGCCACCACCGCACGCGGCCCACCGGCGCCGGGGCCGGGACCCGAGCCACCCGGACCGCCTTCGCCGGCCGTGGCCGCACCCGCCGGCTCGCGCAGTGCGTCCGCGGCGAGCAGCGCGTCGATCGAGTCCTTCTTGGCCACATCGACGAAACCGCAGGTGTTCACCAGGACCGCATCGGCGAGCTCGGCGTCGTCGACCAGCTCCCAGCCATCAGTGGCGAGGCGGGCGGCGAGCTCCTCCGAATCCACCTCGTTACGGGAACAGCCGAGCGTGACGAGAGCTACCCGGCGTGTAGGGCGAGGGGACACGGACTCAGGCTACCGGGACGCGGCGCTGGTGACGCGGCTGGACCTGCTCCCAGTGCCGTTCAGCGCGTCCCGCCAGGCTGGACCGCCGCCCCGGTCACCCCGCTGACGGCGGGACGACCGGCGGCGGCCAGGCCGGTCGCCCTGCCGTCGCCGCCGCCGACGGCACAACCGCCGCCGCTCTCGGCGAGTGCCAGCCTGATCGTGACCACCTCGCCGGGGCCGCCCGCCTTGCCCAGGTCCCGGCCGTTGCAGGTGAGGTCGACGGCGCCCGCGTTGCCCATCTTGATCTCCAGGGCCCCCTCGGAGGACACCTCCCGGCTGTCCCCCTGCTGGAGAAGCTGCGCCAGGAGGGGCTTCCCACCCTCGTCCCGGACCTCCAGCCAGCTCTGCGCGTCGTGGGCCTCGACCCGCACGTTCACACCGGGTGGCTGGGACGGCGTCGCGGCGGCCGTCGGGGCCGCCGGGGCGGTCGCGGCCGCGGTGCTCGGCACAGCGCTCGGCCGGGCCGTGGCGTCGTCCTCGTCACCGCCGCCACCGGGCAGCACCAGCGCGACCAGAGCCAACACGCAGACCACTACCAGCGAAGCGATCATGGCCGGCGCCCAGCGGAAGCCACCCATCCCCCGGCGTGCCCCGCCGCCGTTCAGCGGGTCGAACTCGGAGGAGGCGACGACGACCGGCGACGGGACCCGCTCGTGCCCGGCGTCGTAGGCCGCGAGCAGCGGCGCGGGGTCGAGCTCCAAGGTCGTCGCGATGCTCCGCAGGTGACCGCGTGCGTACACGGTGCCGCCGCAGCCGCTGAAGTCCTCACGCTCGATCTGCTCGATCAGCGACGCGCGGATTCTCGTCCGGTCGCTCACGTCGTCGATCGTGAGGCCCGCCGCCCGGCGGGCGGCTGCCAGCGTCGCCCCGATCGAGTCGGGGCCCGCCTGCCTGGAGGCATCCGGCCCAGGGGTCGCCGGCTCGTCCGCGGACTGCATGAGCGAACCTCCGCACCCGTCATCGCGCTGGCGCCACTGCCAGCGCCAGCCGATATTACGGTCGCCCGCCGACGCCCGACCGAGCGCAGCGGATCTGTTGAGACTTTCTTATCCGTTGCGGAGCGTCGTGAGAAGTCCCTCCAACTCGTCGGGCATCACGAGGACGTCCCGTGCCTTGGAGCCTTCGCTCGGGCCGACAATCCCGCGGCTTTCCATCAGGTCCATCAGTCGACCGGCCTTGGCGAAGCCGACGCGCAGCTTGCGCTGCAACATCGACGTCGAGCCGAAGTGGGTGCTGACCACGAGTTCGACGGCCTGGAGGAACAGCGCCATGTCGTCGCCGATCTCCTCGTCGATCTCCTTGCGTGCCTCACCGCCACCGTCGAAGACGTCCGCCACGAAGGTGGGCTGGGCCTGTTCCTTGGTGTGGTCGACGATCGCGGCGATCTCTTCCTCGGAGACGAACGCGCCCTGGATTCGGGCCGGCTTGCTCGCCCCCATCGGCAGGAAGAGCGCGTCCCCGAGGCCGACCAGCTTCTCGGCGCCCGCCTGGTCGAGGATCGTGCGGCTGTCGGCCAGCGAGGCCGTCGCGAAGGCCAGCCGAGACGGGACATTCGCCTTGATCAGACCGGTCACGACGTCCACGGACGGACGCTGGGTCGCCAGCACCAGGTGGATGCCGACCGCACGGGCCATCGCCGTGATCCGACAGATCGCGTCCTCGACGTCACGCGGCGCGACCATCATCAGGTCGGCGAGCTCGTCCACGATCGCGAGAATGTAGGGATATGGCGTGTAGACCCGCTCCGAGCCCGGCGGGGCCACGATCTCTCCGGCTCGCACCTTGCGGTTGAAGTCGTCGACGTGGCGCACTCCGCAGGCCGCCAGGTCCTCGTACCGGTTCTCCATCTCCTTCACCACCCACTGCAGCGCGTCCGCCGCCTTCTTGGGGTTGGTGATAATGGGCGTGATGAGGTGCGGAATTCCCTGGTAGTTCGTCAGTTCCACCCGTTTGGGGTCGACCAGCACCATACGGACCTGGTCCGGCGTGGCCCGTGCCAACACGCTCGTGATGAGGGTGTTGATACAGGTCGACTTTCCGGCGCCCGTTGCGCCCGCGATGAGGATGTGCGGCATCTTCGCGAGATTCGCCAGCACATACCCGCCCTCGATGTCCTTGCCGAGGCCGACCACCAGCGGGTGCGGATTGCCGGTCGCGTCCGTGCTGCGCAGGACGTCACCGAGAGACACCAGCTCGCGGTCGGTGTTCGGGATCTCGATGCCGACCGCGCTCTTGCCCGGGATCGGACTGATGATCCGCACGTCGGGGCTCTTGACGGCGTAGGCGATGTTCTTCGCGAGCTGGGTGATCCGCTCGACCTTCACCGCCGCGCCCAGCTCGACCTCATAGCGGGTCACCGTCGGGCCCCGGGTGAAGCCGGTGACCTTCGCATCCACCTTGAACTGGGAGAACACGTCGGTCAGCGAGGCGATGACACCGTCGGTGGCAGCCGAGCGCACCTTCGGCGGAGTACCGGAACGCAGCAGCGTCGGCGAGGGCAGTCGGTAGTCACCCTCCAGCGGCGGTACGAGGTACTCGATCTCGTCCGGCCCGGCCGGGCCCTGGGCGGACGGGCCGGCATCGGCCGCCGCGCCCGGAGACGCGGCCGCCCGGCCGCGCTGGCGCCGCGCACCCGCCACGGGCCCGCCGACCTCCCCGGCGACGAGGCCGACCACGTCATCGACGTCATCGACATCCACGCCGTCCCCCGCGCCCACCGCAGCCGGGATGTCGCCGAACAGGTCGGCCTGGTCGCGGGCGTCGGGTGATCCGGAGCGCCGCGCCCGGCCAGCCCTGGCCCGGTCGCCACCCGCCGCCGAGCCCCGCGGATCGCCGTCGACGTCGTACACGTCATCGGACCCCGCGGCCGCGCCCCGCCGGCGCCGCGAGGGCGAGCGGGCCGGCTCACCGTCGAGCAGGTCGTCGAGGGCGGCGTCCGCCGGCCCACCGGCCGCCCCGTGGACGTCCTCGTCAAGGTCGTAGTCGTCGTAGTCCTCGTCGTCGCCCTCGTCATAGGCGCCGGGCTGTCGGATCGGGATGGTGAGCCGCTCGGCGAGCCCGCGCAGCCGCTCCGGCACCTGGCGCACCGGGGTCGCCGTCACCACCAGCGACCCGAAGAACGCCATCAGCACCAGCAGCGGCACCGCGACATAGGTGGTCACCGCTCCGACCAGCGGGGCGCTGCCCAACAGCCCGATCATGCCGCCGGCGTCCCGCAGCGCGGCGACGCCGGTGGCGAAGTCGGGCAGCCCGCGGGCGATGTGAACCAACCCGAGAACACCGAGCGTCACCGCGGCCCAACCGATCACCACCCGGCCGCGGCTCTCCGGGTCCGAGGGCGAACGCACCAGCCGCCAGGCCGCGCCGAGGCAGAACACCGGCACGACCAGCGCTCCCTCGCCGAGGAAGAGCTCGATGGTCGCCGCGACACCGGCGCCGACCGGCCCACCGGCGCCGCCCCACATCGTGGCGCCCAGCAGGATCGCCGCGCCCAGGGCCGCCAGCCCGAGGCCGTCGCGCCAGTGCTCGGGCTCGATGTGCAGATCCCGCGTGTTGCGACCGAACCGGCGCAGCCCGCTGCCGAGCAGGCCCGCGGCGGCCATCCAGGTCTGGTAGACCGCCTTGATCGCCACCTGGGCGAGCCGCAGCTGGACGGGACGCGGCGGCGGTTCTCGGCGCCCGCGACCACCCGGGCCGCGGGCGGCGGCACCCTTGGTGGACGCGCCGGACCGCGGACGCGCGGAAGCCCGCCCAGAGCCGCCGGAACCGCTCGGGCCGCCGGACCGTGCCGTGGCCGCTCGTGGCTTCGGTTGCGCCTGGGTTCGGGCGCTGGACGTGCGTGTGGCCACGCGGAGAAGGTACCCGGGAAGCGCCGCGAGTCGCTGCAACCCAGACTATCCGGGCGCGCCATGGCCGTAGTGGCCGCGTTTCGCCCCGCCCGAGAGTGCCCTCAGGTGTGCGACCCGAACCCGCCGCCGGCAGCGCCGTGCAGCGTCATGGTGCGACGCACAGCACCGTACCGCGACGCGACGCGCGCCGGCCACGCTCAGCCGTGGCCGGCGACCGAGCCACCCGCTCTGGCGGAGATCCGGCGGGCGCGCATCCCGTCGATCAGGGCGGCGCACAGCAACAACGCCAGAGCCAAAGCGATCTGGGTCATGCGCCCGTAGAAGTCCCAGTACTGGATCCACGCCAGCCATACGGGCAGAACCGAAAGCAACGCGCCGCAGACGAACAGGGCCGCGACCCAGCCCGGCCGCCGGACACCGGCGAGCAGGCCCACCACGCCCGTACACAGCAGGCCCCCGGGCATCGAGTCGACCAGCGACGCGAAGTAGGACCCACTCCAATAGCCGGTGGGGACGGTACGAACCATCGCGAGGAAACCCTCCTCGGGCGGGGCCCACCAGCCCCACCGGTGACCGAGGACGCCAACCAGGCCGGCCCAGCCGACGACCACGGCCACCGCGGGCAGAAGACCACCGGAGCCGGGGTCGCCGGGGTCGGGGACCCGCGGCGCCGCAGCAGCGGCGAAAGCCGGCACGGACAGCGCCACGAGCAGCACGAGGAGGACCAACGGCGGCCGCATGTACCCAGCCCATGCCGCGAGCGCGAGCACAGCCCCGGTGGCCGGATATGTGCTCAGCAGCAGGCCCCGCATCACCCGTCGGCGCCGCGCCAACGCCGCGATCAGGGCCAGTACCCATGGGACCAGCACCAGTGGCCCGGTGGTCAGGAACGGGCCCGGCACCTGCCCGGAGACCGGCACCGCGTCCGCGGGCCAGGTCGCGATGCGAGTGCCTCCCGTTGGCTCTCGTTCGGCCGCCACCAGGCAGACCACCGCGAGCCCGGCGCCCAGCGCGAGGGTCAGGTTCGCGACCAGCTCACGCACCCGGGACGGCAGCACGCCGGTGGCGACCGCGCAGCGGGCAGCCAGACCATGGACGACCAGGTCAGCGGCCTCGGCCAGGCTGGGCCGCGAGGAGCGCCCGGCGGCCTCGGCACACTGCATCAGCGTGCCGACGAGCTCCTCGCCGTGCCTCTCACGCCACCGGCGGGGATAGCACCTCAACAGCCGCCGAAAAGCGACCTCGATCCTGGCAGGTGGCCCGGTGATCTCGTCGGGTTCCCCGATCCCGCTGGGTACATCGATCCCGCTGGATGCCTCGATCCCGCTGGATGCCTCGATCCCGCTGGGTACCTCATCGTCCGAGTCGGGTCGCGGGCGCTCCCCACCGGTCTCGTCGAGCGCGCTCATCCGCCCGCCGCCATTCCGGCCACGGTCGCCGAACCCGGGAGATGGCGAGTTCGCACGCCCAGCCGGCGCTCGGCCTCGGCGGCGTTCGCCCGCATCCGTTCGGTCTGCGCCGCGAGCACGGCGGCGCCCTCGTTGGTCAGCGCGTAGTACCGCCGCAGCCGCCCGTTGACGATCTCCTCGTGGTCGACCTGGACAAGGCCCTCGCCCGCGAGCCGGTCCAGCGCGCCGTAGAGGGTGCCTGGCCGCAGGTTCACCCGCCCACCGGACATCGCGCTGACCTCGCCGATCGTCGCGTACCCATGACGGGGACCGTCCGCGAGCGCGGCGAGCACCAGGAAGGTGGGCTCCCGCATCTCCTCCATACTCATGTCAGAAGACTATACAAACGATCGATATATACCGCCCGGAGGAGCGCGAGGCGGGGCGGGCGGAAAAAGAACCGCCCTGGACCGGAGATCCGGCCCAGGGCGGCGAGAAATCATCCGCGGTCGCTCTCTAGACCTCCAGGACCACCGGGAGGATCATCGGGCGGCGCCGGTACCGCTCGTTCACCCAGCGGCCCACCGTGCGGCGGACGAGCTGCTGCAACGCGTTCGTGTCGGTCATCCCGGAACGCATCGCGTCGTTGAGGGCGTCGGCAAGCCGGCTCTGGACCTCGTCGAAGGCCCCGCGTGCGTCGGAGAAGCCACGAGCGGACAGATCGGGGCCGACGACCACCTTCCCGGCGGCGGCGTCCACCACGACCGTGATCGTGATGAAGCCCTCCTCCCCGAGGATCCGCCGGTCCTTGAGGCTGGACTCGCCGACGTCGCCGACCGCGAGCCCGTCCACGAAGACCATCCCGCAGGGCACCGCCCCGGTGATGCTGGCCTGGCCGTCGATGAGGTCGACGACCGTTCCGTCCTCGGCGAGGATGATGCGGTCCGGCGGGACGCCGGTGGCCTCCGCAAGCGCCCCGTGAGCGCGCAGATGCCGCCATTCGCCGTGCACCGGCATCATGTTCGACGGCCTCGTCGCGTTCAGCACATAGAGCAGCTCACCGGCGGGCGCGTGCCCGGACGTGTGGACCATCGCCACGCCCTTGTGGACGACCTTCGCGCCCCACCTGGTCAGGCCGTTGATCACTCGGTAGACGGCCGTCTCGTTGCCCGGGATCAGGCTGGAGGCGAGCACGACGGTGTCACCGGCCTCGATGCGGATCGCGTGGTCCCGGTTGGCCATCCGCGACAGCGCGGACAGCGGCTCCCCCTGGGACCCGGTCGAGATCAGGCAGATGTTGCGGTCCGGCAGCGAGTCGACGTCACGGGCATCGATCACCAGGCCCGGCGGGACCTGGAGCAGGCCCAGCTCGCGGGCGACGCCCATGTTCCGGACCATCGAACGGCCGATGAAGCAGACCGACCGGCCGTGTGCCTCGGCGGCGTCGAGAACCTGCTGGACCCGGTGGACGTGGCTCGCGAAGCACGCGACGACGATGCGCCGCTCCGCCTCGCGGAAGACCTTGTCGAGCACCGGCGCGATCGTGCGCTCCGAGGCGACGAAGCCCGGGACCTCGGCGTTCGTCGAGTCCGACAGCAGCAGGTCGACGCCTTCCCGGCCGAGCCGGGCGAAGCCGCCCAGGTCGGTCAGGCGACCGTCGAGCGGGAGCTGGTCCATCTTGAAGTCACCGGTGTGCAGGACCAGGCCCGCGTCGGTGCGGATGGCGACGGCGACGGCATCCGGAATCGAGTGGTTGACGGCGAGGAACTCGCAGTCGAACGGCCCGAACGAATGGCGCTCCTCCTCGCGGATCTGCAGGGTCACCGGCTGGATGCGGTGCTCCTGCAGCTTGGCGACCATGAGCGCGAGGGTCAGCCGGGTGCCGATGAGTGGGATGTCCCGGCGCTCGCGCAGGAGGTAGGGAACGGCCCCGATGTGGTCCTCGTGCGCGTGGGTGAGGATCACCGCCTCGATGTCGTCGAGGCGATCCCGGATGGCGGTGAAGTCCGGCAGGATCAGGTCGATACCGGGCTGGTCCGTCTCGGGGAAGAGCACCCCGCAGTCGACGATGAGCAACCGGCCGGCGTGCTCGAACACGGTCATGTTCCGGCCGATCTCGCCCAGCCCGCCCAGCGCGATGATCCTCAGCCCGTCGGCACGCAGCGGCGGGGGCGGCCCCAGCTCGGGGCGCGGAGGCGTCATGAAACCGCCGCCCCCGCGGCCGCCGCCGCGGTGTCGGACCGTGGCGACGCCGAAGCGGCACCGCCGGCCCCCGCGGCCGCCGGGTCCAGCACGGCGGCGGCGAGATCGGCGCGCAGCCGCGCACGCTCGGCCTCAGTGGCGTCGACCAGCGGGGACCGCACCGGCCCCGCGGGCAGGCCCGCCATCGCCAGCGCCGCCTTGGCCGTGATCACACCCTGGGTACGGAAAATTCCCTCGTATGCGGGCAGCAAGCCCTTGTGTAGCGCGATCGCCCGACCCACCTCACCGGCCCCGAAGGCCTCGATCATCGCCCGGATGGCGGGTGCGGCCACATGACCGACAACGCTGACCACGCCGCACGCACCAACGGACAGCAACGGAAGATTGAGCACGTCCGTGCCCGAGTAGTAGGCGAGGCCGGTGTTGGCCAGCACCCACGACGACCCGGCGAGATCGTCCTTCGCGTCCTTCACCGCGACGATCCGCGGGTGCTCCGCCAGCCGCAGGAGCGTCTCGGTCGCGACGGGAACTCCGGACCTGCCGGGAATATCGTAGATCATCGTAGGCAGGCCCGTCGCGTCGGCGACGGCCCGGAAGTGGGCGAGCAGCCCGGCCTGCGGAGGCTTGCTGTAGTACGGCGTGACGACCAGCAGGCCGTCGGCGCCCGCCTTCTCGGCCGCGCCAGCCAGCTCCAGCGTGTGCCGGGTGTCGTTCGTGCCGACCCCGGCGATGATCCGGGCGCGTCCGCCGACCGCCTCACGGACCACACGCAGCAACGTGTCCTTCTCGGCGTCCGACGTCGTGGGGGACTCACCCGTCGTACCGTTGATGACCAACGCCTCGTTACCGGCGTCGACGAGATGCTCGGCGAGCGCCGCCGCACCCGGGACGTCCAGACCGCCATCCGAGGTGAACGGCGTGATCATCGCCGTGATCATCCGCCCGAACGGGGCCGGGGGCAATGCTGACATACCTGCCACGCTAGCGGGCACCTCCGACATCTCCTCCGACGGTCACCGACCGGCGGAGTCGGCATCCCCCACCAGGTGCCTGGAGCGGCGGGCGGGCGGCATCATCCGGACAGTCGCGCCGGAAACCCACCGACCCGGCGGACCCGGGCAGGGAACGAAGATCTACTTTCAAGCGGCTTTCAGGACCCTGGCGCCAGCTCCGCCGGACTCGACGGACCAGCGGACGGACGGCCGGCGGGCTCTTTTCGAGCACCGGCGATCATGTTGCGGTCGAGCCGCACCCACAGCTCACGACGACCCAGACGGACGAACGACCGCAGGCCACCCACGCGCGCCGCGCCGCCCGCGACTCCGGCGCCATAGTTCTTCGGCATGCTCACCGCCCCGTCTCGCTCGACAGTTGGTTCAGGGTACCGCCCTGACCGCGGCGACGGTCGCCGTTCGCGGGCCCCGGCCGCGTCCTGCCGTCGTCACCAGGTCAGCCGGGCCCCCGACGGCCGGTCTCCTGGGCCTGCCCGGACATGATCGACGACGCCGGTTCGTCCGGCGGGGTGTGCCAGCCCAGCGCGCGCAGCCCGGACAGCACCGCCAGCGCGACCAGCAACGCGAGCAGGGCCTGTTTCGTCGGCCCGAGCACCCAGGCCGCCAGGCTCGACCGCTCCCTGGTCAGCAGGACCGTGGCGGCGAACGACGACGGCACCGCCACCACCGCGACCGCGTCCGCGCCGAGCTGGAACGGCAGCGCCGACAGCGCGACCGTGAGGCTCATCAGGATCCCGATGGCCGCGGCCACCCGCCACACGTCCGGCGAGACGCTCAGGCCGACCACGAGCCTGGCCCGCGCGGCGCGCCGCGCGTCCGTGCTGTAGAACGCGTAGACCTCACGGTTGCCGTGGACGTCCTCGACGTAGGTCCGGGCGATCCGCCGGTGCCACAGGTCGACGGTGATCGGCGTGCTCAGCTCGATGCTGGAGTCGTCGGTGCCGACGCTGACGTGGTAGCTGCCAGGACCGCCCGGATCGATGTCCACCAGCGCGACCGGGGTCAGCCACCGCTGCCGCATCGGGACCTCCCCGTCACGGACCGGGTGGCGCCGGGCCAGGATCGTCCGGCGCTCCTCCTTCATCTTGATCAGGCAGGGCCGGTACGGATCGACGATGACCGCCGCGAGTGCCTCCCACCGCCGCCCGTACTCGGCGACGGTGCTCAGGACCGGCGTCGCCGCCGCGCCCGCCAGGCTCAGCTCGCCGATCCAGGTGGTGAACTCGCGCAGGTAGTACTCGATGTGCCCGATCTCCAACGGCGTCGGGACGTCCGGGTCCCGCCACAGCTCACCGACCGCGAGCAGCAGGGTGTCGGCGCTGCTCAGCGGGTCGAACGGCTCGTCCAGCGCCCGGCCCAGCAGGTTCTGGGCCGGTTCGAGCAGTTCCTGCCAGGAACGCAGCGTCGGCGCGGGGACGACGAGGTCGGCCTCGGCGTCGAGATAGGTCCGCACCGCCTCGAACGGCAGCGGCCGGTCCCCGCGCGGTGCCAGCTGCGGCAGGTTGCCGGTGAGCCGCCCTGGGCGGAAGCGTGAGATCGCGTCCACGACCCGGCGGGCCGGGCCGGGCAGCGGGCACCCGGCGGCCTCGGCGAGCAACGCGATCAGATTGCCCTGGATCGCGACCGACGTCCCGTAGGGCATCAGGTGGGCGTCCGACCCGCCGGGGCCGACGAGGTCGAACCCGACGAGCGCGCGTTTGGGCAGGGTGGAGATCGGGAGCAGGAGGCAGACCTCGGGCGGCAGCCGGCCCGCGGTGTCGAGCCGGCCGGTGCCCGGGACGATGCTGTTCAGCAGCCCGTCCAGCGGCCCCCAGTTGATCGACCTGGCGAGCTGGCAGCGGTTGGCGCTGACGATCGTGAACTGGTCGACGACCCGGCGCCGCAGCCCCTGGTACTCCGCCGGGGGCGCCAGCAGCATCGTGGTGACCTCGTCCACATCGGTGAGGTCGAGAATCGGGGCACTGTCGGCGTCGTCCCGCCGGCGCCACCGCCGCAGGCGGCCAGGCCAGGGCCCCGCAGGCCCCGCCGAACTACCCGAACCACCCGAACTGCTCACATCGGGCGACAGTAGCAGCACCCTCACATAGCGCGCGCCCGCCCGAGATGCTCACCCCGCGTGTGCCGGCAGCTGCGCGCGGGCCGCCCGGGCGATCTCGACGTCCTCACGCGCCTCGATGATCAGGGTGCGGACCGACGCTCCGGAAGCACTGATCTCCAGGTCCCCGCCCTGATACGAGCTGTTGCGCTCCGCGTCGAGCGCGACGCCCAGGAAACCGAGCCCGGCGGCGGCACCGGAGCGCACCGGCGGGGCGTGCTCCCCCACCCCACCCGTGAAGACCAGGGCGTCCAGCCCACCGAGGGCGGCCGTCATGGCGGCGATCTCGGCCCGCAGCCGATGCAGGTAGACGGCGAGGCCCAGGGCCTCCGGCGTACCGGGCCGCCGCGCGCCGTCGAGCACCGCGCGCATGTCCGCGGAGCCGACGAGCCCGGTCATGCCGCTGCGGTGGAACAGGGCGTCCGTCAGCTCCTCGGCGGTCATCCCCCGCTCCGTCTGCAGCCACAGCAGCAGGCCGGGGTCCACCGTTCCCGAGCGGGTGGCCATCACCATGCCCTCCAGCGGGGTGAAGCCCATCGTCGTGTCGACGCTGACGCCGTCGCGCACCGCCGCCAGCGACGCTCCCGAGCCCAGGTGCGCGGTGACGACACGCCGGGCGCCGGTGAGCTCCGCGGCGCGCCGTGACGCGTACGCGTGGGACAGGCCGTGAAACCCGTACCGACGCACCCCGTACTCGTCGCGCCAGCGCATCGGAACCGGGTAGGTGATCGCCTCGGGCGGCATGCGGGCGTGGAACGCGGTGTCGAAGCAGGCGACCCTCGGCACCCCCGGCAGCACCGCCGAGACGTCCGCCAGCGCGGTCAGCGCCGCCGGCTGGTGCAGCGGCGCAAGTGGCACCAGCGCGCGCAGCTGCCGCTCGACCTCGTCATCGACCAGGACCGGGTCGACGAAGACAGACCCCCCGTGCACCACCCGGTGGCCGGTGATCGCCACCTCGCCAGCCTGGGCGAGCTCCTCGACCGCCCGTTCCAGCTCGTCGGGGTCGGGCCGGCCGGCGACCGCACGCAGGTCGTGCGCGGCCAGCACCCGGTCGCCCGGATCGAGCAGCCGCAGCTTCACGCTGGACGAGCCGGCGTTGACCACCAGCACGTTCCCGCCCATAAGACCCCGTCCTCGGTCGCTCTCGGCTCTCGGCCGCTCCCGGCCTGACCTCAGTACGGCCAGGTCCAGTCACGGATGCTGGGATCGTCCTCGCCGTGGTCCCGGGTGTAGGCCCGGGCGGCCAGCCGAGCATCGATCATCCGCTGCCGCACGTGCGCGGCGCGCGCCCCCAGGCTGGGCACCCGGTCGATCACGTCGACCACCAGGTGGAAGCGGTCCAGATTGTTCATCATCACCATGTCGAAGGGCGTGGTTGTCGTGCCCTCCTCGATGTAGCCCCGCACGTGCATGTTGTTGTGGTTGCGACGGCGGTAGGTGAGCCGGTGGATCAGCCACGGATAGCCGTGGTAGGCGAAGATGATCGGCCGGTCCGAGGTGAACAGCGCGTCGAAGCGGGCGTCGGAGATCCCGTGCGGGTGCTCCGCCTCGTCCTGCAGGCTCATGAGGTCGACGACGTTGACGACACGCACCTTCAGGTCGGGGAAGTGCTGGCGCAGGATGTCGACCGCGGCGAGCGTCTCCAGGGTCGGGATGTCCCCGGCGCACGCCATGACGACGTCCGGGGTGCCGTCGCCGTCCTCGGTGTGGTCGTTGCTCGCCCAGTCCCAGATGCCCAGGCCGCGGGTGCAGTGCGCGATCGCGTCCCGCATCGGCAGGTAGGTCAGCGCGGACTGCTTGCCGGCCACGATCACGTTGATGTAATGCCGGCTGCGCAGGCAGTGGTCCGCCACCGAGAGCAGGGTGTTCGCGTCCGGCGGCAGGTAGACCCGGATGATCTCGGCCTTCTTGTTCACCACATGGTCGATGAAGCCCGGGTCCTGGTGCGAGAAGCCGTTGTGGTCCTGCCGCCACACGTGGCTGGTGAGCAGGTAGTTCAGCGACGCGATCGGCCGCCGCCACGGAATGTGCCGGGACGTCTTCAGCCACTTCGCGTGCTGGTTCACCATCGAGTCGACGATGTGGATGAACGCCTCGTAGCAGGAGAAGAAGCCGTGCCGGCCGGTGAGCAGGTACCCCTCCAGCCAGCCCTGGCACAGGTGCTCGGAGAGCACCTCCATCACCCGGCCGTCCGGCGCGAGGTCCTCGTCCGTCTCCACGACCTCGGCGTTCCAGGCCCGCCCGGTGGTCTCGAACAGCGCGCCCAGCCGGTTCGAGGCGGTCTCGTCCGGGCCCATGACCCGGAAGGTGTTCGGGTTGGCGCGCATGACGTCCCGCAGGAAGCCACCGAGCACCCGGGTCGCCCCCGTCCAGGCCCGGCCGGGCTTGGGCACGTCGACCGCGTAGTCGCGGAAGTCCGGCAGGGTCAGGTCACGCAGCAGCTCGCCGCCGTTGGCGTGCGGGTTGGCGCTCATCCGGCGCGTTCCCACCGGGGCCAGCGCCGCGAGCTCGGGCTTCAGCCGCCCGTCGGGCTCGAACAGCTCCCAGGGCCGGTAGCTGCGCAGCCAGGTCTCGAGCTGGGCGAGGTGGGCCGGGTCGCGCTTCGGCTCGCTGATCGGTACCTGGTGCGAACGCCAGTTGCCCTCGACCGGCAGCCCGTCCACCGTGGTCGGGCCGGTCCAGCCCTTCGGAGTGCGCAAGATGATCATCGGCCAGGCGGGCCGGGACGGATCACCAAGCCGACGGGCCCGGTCCTGGATGTCGTGGATCCGCGAGATCGCGAGGTCGAGACAGTGCGCGAACCGCTGATGGACCTCCGCGGGGTCGTCGCCGGCCACGTGCAGCGGCTCGTAGCCGTAGCCCCGCATCAGCGACTCGAGCTCGGCCTCCGGGATACGGGCGAGGATGGCCGGCTGCGCGATCTTGTAGCCGTTGAGGTGCAGGATCGGCAGCACGACGCCGTCCCGCACCGGGTCGAGGAACTTGTTCGAATGCCAGCTCGCGGCCAGCGGCCCGGTTTCCGCCTCACCGTCACCGACGACGGCGGCGACCAGCAGGTGCGGGTTGTCGAAGGCTGCTCCGAAGGCGTGCGTGAGGGCATAGCCCAGCTCACCGCCCTCGTGAATCGAGCCGGGCACCTCCGGCGCCACATGGCTCGGAATGCCTCCGGGGAAGGAGAACTGGCGGAACAGCCGCCGCATGCCCTCCCGGTCCTGGGCCACTGACGGGTAGATCTCGCTGTAGGTGCCCTCGAGATAGGTGTTCGCCACGATCCCCGGACCGCCGTGACCAGGGCCGACCACATAGATCGCGTCAAGGTCGTTGCGCCGGATGACCCGGTTGAGGTGGGCGTAGATCAGGTTGAGGCCGGGTGTGGTCCCCCAGTGGCCGAGCAGGCGCGACTTGATGTGCTCGGCCCGCAGGGGCTCGGACAGCAGCGGATTGTCCAGCAGGTAGATCTGCCCGACCGAGAGGTAGTTCGCGGCCCGCCAGTAGGCGTCGACCAGGCGCAGCTCCTCGGTGGACAGCGGGCGTGCCGCCGCCACGGCTGGCCCTGCCGACCCCGCCGCCCTGGCTGAACCCGCGTCGATCTCGGCAACGTCGATCATGCTGGCCCTCCCCTGCCCGTCCCGCCCTGGCGCCGTTGCCCGCGCGTCTGCCCCACCGCTCGACCCCATCATCGTTCCCCTCGACCAGGCCCGAACGCTGATCCCTTGTGAGCATGGGAGTGGTCAGGTCAGCCCGCGGCTGGCGGGGCCGAACGTCGGGAGTCCCGGCGCCGAAGGGCCCTTGCCGGGCCGGCGGGGCGCAGGATCAGCCTTCGCCCGCCAACGGGCTCGACGCCACCTCGGTGCCGTCGTCGAGGGTTCGCACCTGGAAGTCGGCGAAGACGTTCGGCGCCACCTCCTGCAACGCCCGCAGGATGGCGACCGCCAGGCCGCGGATCTCGACATCGGCATGCTCGCTGGCCCGCATCGCGACGAAATGCCGCCACGCGCGGTAGTTGCCCGTGACGACGATCCTGGTCTCGGTCGCGTTCATCAGCACCGACCGTGCCGCCTGCCGCGCCTGCTTACGCCGCGACGTCGGCGCCGACACGTCGGCGAACCGCTTCTCCAGGCCCTCCAACAGCCGCGCGTAGGCCTCCATCGAGGCGGCGGCGGCCTCGGTGAACAGATCGTGCAGCTCCGGATCGTCGGCGATCACCTCGGGCTCGACGAGTGCCGCGTCATGCTCGGGGACGTATCGCTGGGAGAGCTGGCTGTAGGAGAAGTGCCGGTGCCGCACCAGCTCGTGCGTGAGGCTGCGTGACACCCCGGTGATGTAGAGGGACACCGACCCGTGTTCGAGGACCGACAGGTGGCCGACGTCGAGGATGTGCCGCAGGTAGCCCGCGTTCGTCGCGGTCGCCGGGTTCGGCTTGCTCCAGCTCTGGTAGCAGGCTCGACCCGCGAACTCCGCGAGTGCCTGGCCGCCGTCGGCGTCGGTGCTCCATGGCACGTCGCTCGGCGGCAGGAACTCGGTACGGGCGATGACCTGCACCCGCAGGCGAGCCACCGCCGGTACCTGGGCCCCCTCCGGGGACCGGCCCGGCCCGGCGGACCCGACGGTTTCGTCCGGCATGAAACCCTCCCCCACAGCGCTCTCCACGAGACTGACCTCCACAAGGAATCCGCACCCACACGCTCGGCGACCCGCCCGGCCCTCGATCTGGACTCGGGTCAGACGGCGCGCCACGCGCCCCCCGGCCACGGGTCAGGCTGCGGATGCGAGCCTCCCGACCTCGCCGGCAGCGGATGCGCACCACGGTATCCGCTCGCTTCGCGGTGACCCGGCCGGGCATCGGACGAGACCCCGAGGGACCACCTCATCAACAGCAGCATCGTCTTCCCGGTCCGACCCGCGCCGGGACCCGTTGGCGTGGGCGTCATCGGCATGCACCAGACCGGTTACGTTCGAACCGCCCAACCGCCCCGTGTCGCCACCCACTTACCCGTCCGGTGACCCGTCCGGAACACGGCGGTGGCCGCGACGGCCCACCGTGGTACACCGGATGTGGGCTCTTCGCCACAGCCGGTGAGGGGTCCGGTGCTCACCCGGAAGTGTGGCCTCGGCCGGGGGTCTCCGCCCCCGTCAGCTCCCGGCCGAGGCCCACACCGACGGCGGGCACCATGTCCACCACGCGGCCGCGACCACCGGTCGGCCCGTCTCCCGCGCCGCCGACCGGCGCCGCGGCCGCGTGGCGCGAACGGGCGCCGCACCGGCACCGCACGGATCAGGCGTCGGGGGCCCACCGCGCGGGGTCGGCGGTGCGCTGGTCGCCGGTCGCCATGTTCTTGACCTCGTGCTCGCGGTCGTCCGCGAACGGCGGGAACCAGACGTTCGGGATTCCCTTGCGGGAGGCGTAGCGGACCTGCTTGGCGATCTTGTCGGCCTGGTGGTACGTCTCAACCCGCAGGCCGCGCTCGCGCAGCGTCCGGGCGGTTGCAAGCGCCACCTGACGCCGTTCGTCACTCGGGATCACCATCAGCACCTGGGCCGGGCTCGCCGGGCCGCCGCCGACCAGACCGTCCGCGACGAGCTTGGCGAAGATCCGGGTCAGCCCGATCGAGATCCCGACTCCGGGCAGATTGCGCCGGATGAACGTCCCGGCGAGGTCGTCGTACCGACCGCCTGAGCAGATGCTGCCGTAGCCGGGTGCGTCCACGAACTTCGCCTCGTAGACGGTGCCCGTGTAGTAGTCCAGGCCGCGCGCGATCGACAGGTCGGCCACCACGCTGCCCGCCGGCAGGTCGGCCAGATCGTCGAGCACCCGCCCCAGCTCGTCGAGCCCTTCGGTGAGCAGGTCTGACTTGACTCCGAGCCGGCCGACCTCGTCGACGACCGAGGCGTCGGAGCCCCGGACCGCGGCCAGGTCGAGGCAGGCCTTCGCCTGGTCCGCACTGAGGCCCACCGGGCCGGTCAGCAGCGCCTCCACCCCCGCACGACCGATCTTGTCGATCTTGTCGGCGGCCCGGATCACAGCCAGCGGATCGCCGATGCCGAGGCCCTCGTAGAAACCCTGCAGCACCTTGCGGTTGTTGATGTTCAGCGTCCAGGCTGGGACGCCGAGCGTCGTGAGGATCTCGTGCACGATCCGGGGCAGCTCGGCGTCGAAGTGCAGCGGCACGTGATCGACGTTGATGACGTCGATGTCGCACTGGGTGAACTCGCGGTACCGGCCCTCCTGCGGCCGCTCCCCGCGCCAGACCCGCTGGATCTGGTACCGCTTGAACGGGAAGACCAGGTCGTTGAAGTGCGCGGCGACGTAACGGGCGAACGGGACCGTCAGGTCGAAGTGCAGACCGAGACGCGCGCTGTCGTCATCGTCGGTGGCCTGCAGGCGCCGCAGGGTGTAGACCTCCTGCGACGTCTCGCCCTTCGCCATCAGTGCCTCGAGCGCCTCCACCGACGGGGTCTCGACCGAGCAGAACCCGTACCGCTCGAACGAGGCACGAATGGTGTCCAGCCAGCGCAGCTCCACCATCCGCACGTCGGGAAGCCACTCGGGAAACCCGCTGACCAGCGTGGGACGAACCACGGGCGCATCGGCCATCGCCGATCAACTCCTCTTTCTCGACACTGCTGGCACGCGATCTCTTCGCGCGCTCATCGGACCCTGGATGCGCGGCGATCACCGATGTCGAGAAAAGAAGAACACGATCCCAACCTTACAGCGGCACCGGTCGGCACCGGTCGCCACCAGCCGGGGCGGCCGACGCGGACGTCAGCCAGCCCCACTCCCGCTCCCGCTGCCGCTCCCGGCCCCGACGACGCCGCCACCAGCCGGGGCTGTCCGCACCGCGGCGGCGGAACCCGGTCCGACAACGGTCAGGCAGCCGGTCGCATCGATCAGGACACGGCCGGCCGCGGCACCCGCGACCACCAGCTCACCGCGCTCCCGCACGCAGGCGAACAGGGCGACATGCAGTGGACGGACGTCCGGCGGCAGGAAGCCGCCATCGATGTCATACCGAGTGTTGGTGATCTTGCGCGTGGTGGCGCCCAGTTCCTGCGCGCCGGCGGGCGGGAGGTCCGCACGGGCGGTGACCATCATCTCGGTGCACCCCGCCGGCCAGGTCCAGCACAACCGGCCGCCCTCCATCCGCAGATCCGAGGCCGGGCCGATCTCGTCGGCCGCTGTGCGCGGTCCCGGCGGGGGCACCTCGAACGCGGCGGCGCCGGCCTGTCCGCCTTCGGGCGGTGCGCCATCAACCGGCCCCAGCGTGGAACCGCCGCTCTCGCTCCGGGGCTGCTCTGCCGCGCCCGGCCCGGCGGCGCCCGGCCCGGCCGCGCCCGGTCCTGCGGCGCCCGCGCCGGCCGTGCCCGCGCCGACGGGGTCGGCGGTGCCAGCAGGGTCGGGCCATCTCGCGGGCTTCGACCACACTCCGCCGATGCCGGCGATCACCTCGTATTCAGGGATCGACGAACCGCGGAACACCCCGCCGTCCTCGATGACGGTGGCTGGCGTGACGCCCACCGCCCGAGCCTTCCCGTCCGCCGTGATCCGGCGGATGCGATAGCTGGCATCACCAGGAGTTACTGTCCGCCGCCAGCTGATGACCACGGAGGACCCGTCCCAACGCGCGGCCACGCCGGTCGGCGGTTCGACCGACGCAGGCCCAGCAGCTGCCGTTTCAGCGGACTGCGGTTGCGCCGGCAGTCCTTCCACCGCCGGCCGTTCCGCCGCCGGCCGTTCGGTGGACGGCCGTTCGGTGGACGGCGCCGGGCGGGCGGACGTGTCTGCTCGCGGGCCCACCGTCGTCGCCGACCCGGTTCCACCGCTCGCGGCACCCGGGCCGGCGGCGCCGGCCGCGGGTTCGGCCAGCAGGGCGAGTGCCTCTTCGTGGTCCGCCACCAGGGCCACCGCCGCCCGGACCAGCCGGACCCGGTCCGGGCCGACCGACGTCCGCGCCCGGCGGACGAGCTCGTCCGCCTGGGCACACTGGTCGAGCGCCAGCGCCCGCACCTCCTCGAGCAGCCGCCCACCGGGGCCTGGCACGTCGGCGGCGAGGGGGGCAAGGGCCTCGAGGAGGCCCAGCACCGCGCGGTGACGGTTCGCGGTGAGCTCGGCGACGATGGCCTGCCAGCGCTCACCGGCGTCCCGGATCACCCGCTCGACCTCGTCGTCGAGCGCCCTGATCGGTGGCAGCGTCTCGCCCGCGAGCTCCCGGGCGCGGGCGATCTCACCGCTGGCCGCGATCGGCCGCCCCGCCCGCAGCTCGGCACGGGCACGCGACAGCAGGGCCTGCCAGTCGCTGGCCCGGGCCGGCACCGGTCGGGAGGCCGGCCGGTCGCGCGTGGGCGCGTCACTGCCGGTGGTCTCGGCCGCTCCCCCGGAGCCGCCCGTGGCCGGCCCACCGCCCGTCCACCCACCTTGCGCGGCACCGCTTCCCGGACGCGACGGGTGCGACGGGCTCGTCAGACGCCCGGTCTCCGGTGGCTCCACGCCGTGCTCGCGGGCGAGATCCGCGACGACCGCGCGGGCCCGGCCCTGGTCGAGGCCCTCGGCCACGGCCTGGGCGACGAGCTCGGCCGCGGCCGTGGCGAGCAGGCGGTCCTCGATCAGCACGGCGGTGGCCACCCGCGGCCGCAGCACCGCCTTGACCGGCTCGACGAGCGCGTCGAGATAGGCCTCGGGGTCGCCGTCGACGAGCAGCGCCCGCGCCGCCGTGAGCAGGTCGTCCAACAGTGCGCGGCGCCGGTCCGGCCGACGCTCGCGGTTGCGCGCCGCGGCGGCGTCGCGGACGGCGCGGATCTCCTCCCGGCTGCTTTCCGGCGTGACCCCGAGCAGGTCGAAGAGGCTTCGCGGCGGGGTGGTTCCCACGATCCGGCCAAGCTCGTCGAGATCGGCGCGCACCTGGCGTATCACCTCGGCCGACACGGGCCGGCGGGCCGACGTGGCCGTGGCCCGTTCCGCCGTGCCGGCGGGGAGCCGCCGATGCCGGCGTATGCGCAGCTCGAACGCCGCGTCGTCGATTCCATGCGTGGCCGCCAGCGCACGCAGCCCGGCGATCTTGTCCTCGGGCAGGCCACCGAAGCGGCTCACCAGCCGGCGAACGGCGGCGTCGAGCTCGGCGAAGCGCTCGCCGTCCCGGGCGGTGCGGGCGGCGGCGACCCGCCCGGCGAGCTCCGTTCGGGCCGCCGTCGTTCGCAGCGCCGCGGACAGTTCGCCGTGCAGGCCCAGCAGCGCGATGATCACACCGCGGTAGCGGGGATGATCCCGGCTGCGCTGCCAGAACGCCCAGACCTCGTCGATGCGTGCCCAGACCTCGGCGTCGCCGAGCCGGGCGGCCTCCTCGATCGGGATGTCGTAGATCTCGAACGGGTCACTCTGCTCGGCACCGCCGCGGGCGTGGACCGCGGCGAGCACCCGGCTCCGGTAGTCGTTCGAGTCGAAGGGCAGCACCGCGGACTCCCTGTTGAAGACGTGACGCTCTGACGGCGGCTTACGGCCAGCCCGGCGACCCACCGAGCCCGCCGAGCCCGCCGGAGTCGCCGTCCCGCGGCTTCTTGCGCAGCGGGTCCGGACCACCGGTGGCGGGCCGGTCCAGGCCCCGCTCCCGGCGGGCACGCGCGACCTGCTCACGCTCGCGGGCGACGTCCGCCTGGCTGAGCGCGGCCGAGGTCTCGATGCGGACGGTCAACGGCTGGTCGGCGAGCCCTTCGTGCCGGGCCGTCACCTCCAGGATGCCGTCGAAGCCCATGCGGAACATGATTTCAATCTGGGTTCCGGCAGGATAGCCCGGCGGAATCCCGATGATCTCCGCATTCGTGATGATCTTGTTGTCCTCGATCCGGGTGGATTCCACTCCGCCGGCCTGCTCGACGACATGCACCATCACCGCGTCCTGATCATCGCGGACGGTGCCGAACAGCCGGCGAACGGCAACCGGCAGCCGGTCGTTGCGGTGCACGAGGAAGACCGCGCGCTGGTCGCCGAACCGGTCCAGCGCCAGCACCCCGAAACCCCGCGACACCACGTTGACGACCTGGACCTCGACCGTCCGGCGAACCCGGTCCGCGGGCAGCCCGAGGGCCTCGGCCAACCGGCGGCAGGCAGCGTCCAGATCGGCCGGCGCCGCGGTGTCCACCGAGGCCCCGTCCACCAGCTGGCCGCGGGTCACCAGGTCGGCGGCGACCAGGCGCTCCATCGCCTTCTTCTGGCCGTAGATGGCGGCACCGCGAGCGACAGCCAGATCGGGATCGGTGAGTTCCACCGGCACGGACAGCTCCGCGGCCAGGCGACGGGCGACGGCCGGCATCCGCGACGCCCCGCCGACGAGCAGGACCCGGTCGACACCGCGAACTCCCCGCTCACGGGCGGCGTCGATGGCCGACCGGGTCAGCGCGAGGGTGCGGTCGAGCAGACCGGCGGTCAGGCTCTCCATCTCGTCACGGGTGAGGGTGACGTCCAGAGATCTGCCGCCGTGGCTGACCGTGACCACGGTCGACTCGGCCTGGGTCAGCTCGCGGCGAGCACGCTCGGCGGCGAGTGACAGCTCCTGGGCCGCCTCGCCGTTGTCCAGCGGGTCGTCGGCATCGGGGTGGGCCGCGAGGAAGCGGTCGGAGAGAAAAAGGACGATCTTCTCGTCCCAGTCCGCCCCGCCGAGCTGATGATCGCCATCGGTGGCGACGACGGAGACCCTGCGGTCGGCGAGCTCGACGATGGTCACGTCGAAGGTCCCTCCGCCGAGGTCGTAGACGAGGGCCACCTCCTCGGCGAGCGCCCCCGGCCCGGCGAGTGTCCGCCGGCCCGCGACCTCGAAACGGGCGAACCCGTAGGACAGCGCGGCGGCCGTCGGTTCGTTGATGACATCCACGACGTTCAGGCCGGCGTACTCCCCCGCCAGCACCGTCGCCCTGCGCTCCTCGTCACCGAAGTAGGCGGGGACGGTGATGACCACGTCGCGGACCGGCTCGCCGACGGTCAGGCCGGCATCCGAGACCAGTGCCTTGAGGATCAGTCCGCTCACCGCGGGCGCCGACCACGCCGCCCCGTGCGTCACGAAACGCCAGTCACGGTCGCCCATCCGGCGCTTGACGAGCGAACAGACGTCATCAGGGCGGGCCCGGGCGAGCCGCCGGGCGGTCTCCCCGGTGATGTAGTCGTTCTGACCGACGAAGAGGACCACGCTGGGCAGCGTGGACGACCCGTCCATCAGCGGGACGACCTCGGGATCGCCGGAGCTCGCGACGGTCGCCAGGCAGCTGAAGGTCGTCCCCAGGTCAATACCGAAAACGGTTCCGGCGTTCGCCGCCCGGCCACCTGTATGTCGCGCCACACCCGAAACTTATCCATCCGCACCGGGTCGGGCAGAGAGCGGACTGGGTGACGGCTTCGCGACACCCCCGCCCGTACCGGTCAGCCGAGATCCAGCAGGGCCTCCAGGCCCACCGTGAGACCCAGGTGATCGGCGACGTGGCGCACCGCGAGCAGCACACCCGGCATGAACGAGGCCCGGTCCAACGAGTCGTGCCGAATGGTCAGGGTCTCCCCGGAACCACCGAGCAGGACCTCCTGATGCGCGACGAGCCCACCGAGCCGGACCGCGTGGACCGGGACACCGGCGACCCGGGTACCACGGGCCCCGTCGAGGGCCGAGGTCGTCGCGTCCGGCCCCGCCGGGTCCTGCCCGGCCGCGCGCCGGGCGGCCGAGACGAGCTCGGCGGTGCGGCGCGCCGTCCCGCTGGGCGCGTCGGCCTTGCCGGGGTGATGCAGCTCGACGATCTCCACGGACTCGAAGTAGGGCGCCGCCCGGGCCGCGAAGAGCATCATCAGAACGGCGGCGATACCGAAGTTCGGGGCCACGAAAACCCCGACCGACGGATCGGGGCCCAGCCAGCCGCGCACGGTGGCGAGGCGGTCGTCGTCGAAGCCGGTCGTGCCGACCACCGAGTGGACGCCGTTCTCCACCGCCCACCGCAGGTTGTCCATGACCGTGTCGGGGTGGGTGAAGTCGACCAGCACGTCGGCCTTCGCAAGCCCGGAACGGTCGTCACCGGCGTCGATCTCGGCGACCAGCTCCAGATCGGGAGCCTCGCGAACAGCCCGGCACACCTCGGCACCCATCCGGCCGCGGGATCCAAGCACACCGACAGCGATCACTTCATGCCCCTCATGTGTCCTGCACGCACCATGCCGGCGCCGTACCGCCGTCAGCGGGCGACGGCGGCGCTGAAATCGTGGTCGTCGAACGGGCCGATGACGCCCAGCGCCCACGGCTGGTCCACCAGCTCGCCCGCGAGCGCCCGCACGTCGTCCAGAGTGACAGCCTCGACCCGGGCGAGCACCTCGTCCACCGACAGCAGCTCGCCGTGCACCAGCTCGCTCTTGCCCAGCCGGCTCATCCGCGACCCGGTGTCCTCCAGGTTGAGCACGAGACCCCCGCGGTTCTGGCCCCGGGCGCGGTCGAGCTCCTCCTGGGTGATGCCGTGCTCGGCGATCTGGTGCACCTGCTCGCGGCAGATCTCCAGCACGTCGTCGGCCCGGCCCGGCGTGCAGCCCGCGTAGACCCCGAACAGGCCCGCGTCGGCGAACTGGTTGTCGAACGAGTAGACCGAGTACGCCAGGCCCCGCTTCTCCCGGACCTCCTGGAACAGCCGCGAGCTCATGCCGCCCCCGAGCGCCGTCGACAGCACCCCGAGCGCGTAGCGCCGTGGATCATGCCGGGACAGACCCACCGTGCCGAGCACGACATGCGCCTGCTCGGTGGGCCGCCGGTCCACGACGATGCCCGGCGGCGGAGGGAAGGGATACTGGCCGCGGCGGACGTCCTGCGGCCGCGCGGGCCCGCCGAGGTGGTCGGAGAACGCCCGGACCACCCGGTCCAGGGCCTGGTCGTGCTCGAGGTTCCCGGCGATCGAGATCACGAGCGACGGCGGGGCGTAGCGCTCCCGGTAGTAGTCGAAGATCGTCTCCCGGCCGAGGGCCCCGATCGTGTCGACCGTGCCCAGCACCGGCCGGCCCAGCACCGAGGAACCGAGGACCGCGTCGGCGAAGACGTCGTGGACGACATCGCCGGGATCGTCCTCGTGCATGGCGATCTCCTCGAGGATCACGCCACGCTCGGCCTCGACGTCGTCCGCGGTCACCAGCGAGTTGGCGACCATGTCACAGACGACGTCGACGGCGAGGTCCAGGTCCGAGTCAAGGACCCGGGCGTAGTAGCAGGTGTACTCCTTCGCCGTGAACGCGTTCAGGTCGCCACCGACCGCCTCGATGGCGGCGCTGATCGACAGTGCGTCCCGGCTCGGGGTGCCCTTGAACAGCAGGTGCTCCAGGTAGTGCGAGCAGCCGCCGGTCAGCGGGGTCTCGTCGCGGGAGCCGACCCCCACCCAGACGCCGATGGCCACCGACCGGACGCCGGGCACCTTCTCGGTGATGACCCGCAGGCCGCCGGGCAGCACCGTGCGACGCACGGTGCCGGCCAGCAGCTCCTCGGGCCCGGATCCGGCGGCGAGCAGTTCGGCGACGCGGACCGGCGACGGGTCGGAGGTGGCCTCCGACCCGCGCGGAGCCGGCGGGCGCTCGTCGGACGTGGACAGATCCGTCTCCGTCACAACACTCCTGTCAGGAGGAGGACCCCCGCGGACACAGGGGCCGACTCAGGATTCGGCGGCAACCGCGTCAACGGCCTCCGCGCCAGGCGCCAGGCTGATCTTGCCCCGGGCATCGATCTCCGTGATCTCCACCTGCAGCTTCTGGCCGACGGACAGCACGTCCTCGACCTTCTCCACCCGCTTGCCACCCGCGAGCTGCTTGAGCTTGCTGACGTGCAGCAGGCCGTCCTTGCCCGGCGTCAGCGAGACGAAGGCACCGAAGTTGGTGATCTTCACGATGGTACCGAGGTAACGCTCGCCTACCTCGGGCATCTGCGGGTTGGCGATCGCGTTGATCGCCGAACGGGCGGTCTCGGCGGACGTCCCGTCGGCGGCGCCGATGTAGATCGTGCCGTCGTCCTCGACCGTGATCTCGGCGCCGGAGTCCGCCTGGATCTGGTTGATCATCTTGCCCTTGGGCCCGATGACCTCACCGATCTTGTCAACCGGGATCTTCACCGAGATGACCCGCGGCGCGTGCGTGGACATCTCGTCCGGCGCGCCGATGGCCTCGGCCATCACTTCCAGGATCGTCAGGCGGGCCGCTCGCGCCTGCTGCAGCGCACCGGCCAGCACCGAGGCGGGGATGCCGTCGAGCTTGGTGTCGAGCTGCAGCGCCGTCACGAAGTCGCGGGTGCCGGCGACCTTGAAGTCCATGTCACCGAAGGCGTCCTCGGCTCCGAGGATGTCGGTCAGGGTGACGAACGTGTCGCCCTCCTGGATCAGCCCCATCGCGATGCCGGCCACCGGCGCCTTGAGCGGCACACCGGCGTTCAGCAGCGACAGCGTGCTGGCACACACCGAGCCCATGCTGGTCGAACCGTTGGAGCCCAGCGCCTCGGAGACCTGGCGGATCGCGTAGGGGAACTCCTCGCGGTCCGGCAGCACCGGGAGCAGGGCCCGCTCGGCGAGCGCGCCGTGGCCGATCTCGCGCCGCTTCGGCGAGCCCACCCGGCCCGTCTCACCGGTGGAGTACGGCGGGAAGTTGTAGTTGTGCATGTACCGCTTGGTGCGCTCCGGGTTGAGCGTGTCGACGGTCTGCTCCATCCGCAGCATCGCCAGCGTCGTGACGCCGAGGATCTGCGTCTCGCCCCGCTCGAACAGCGCCGATCCGTGTACCCGCGGGATGTAGTCGACCTCGGCCGACAGCTCCCGGATCTCGGTGGTGGAACGGCCGTCGATGCGCACGCCGTCCGCGACGATCCGGGAACGGACCAGCTTCTTCGTCAGCGCCCGGTAGGCCGGGCCGATCTCCTTGTCGCGCCCCTCGAACTGGCCGGAGACCTTCTCCACGGCCAGCACTCGGACCCGCTCCAGCTCCGCCTCGCGCTCGGCCTTGCCAGCGATGCGCAGCGCCGCCGCCAGCTCCTCGCCGACCGCCGCCGTCAGCGACTCCAGCACGTCGGCGTGGTAGTCGACGAACAGGGGGAAGTCGCGCTGCGGCTTGGCCGTGCCGGCCGCCAGCTCGCTCTGGGCCCGGCACAGCTCGCGGATCGCCGGCTTCGCGGCTTCCAGACCGGCCGCGACGACCTCTTCCGTCGGCGCGGGCGCACCGCCCGCGAGCAGGCCCACCGTCCCCGGCGTGGCCTCCGCCTCGACCATCATGATCGCGACGTCGGAGCCGTCCTCCAGCACCCGGCCGGCCACGACCATGTCGAACGTCGCCCGCTCGAGCTCGGCGTGGGTCGGGAAGGCGATCCACTCACCGTCGACGAAACCGACCCGGGTCGCCCCGATCGGACCGCTGAACGGCAGCCCCGCCAGCATCGTCGACGCGCTCGCCGCGTTGATCGCGACGACGTCGTAGAGGGTCTCCGGATCCAGCGCCAGCACCGTCGCGACGACCTGGATCTCGTTGCGCAGCCCCTTGGCGAACGAGGGCCGCAGCGGTCGGTCGATGAGCCGGCAGGTCAGGATCGCGTCCTCGCTGGGGCGACCCTCCCGGCGGAAGAAGGAACCGGGGATGCGCCCCGCCGCGTACATCCGCTCCTCGACGTCGACCGTGAGCGGGAAGAAGTCCAGCTGCTCCTTCGGCGACCGACTCACCGTCGTCGCCGAGAGGACCATGGTGTCGCCCAGGTAGGCGACCACCGAACCGGCCGCCTGCCGTGCCAGCCGGCCGGTCTCGAACCGCACCGTGCGGGGCCCGGCCGGCGTCGTGATGACCGCCTCGGCCGCCTGTGTCGAGTCGTCCACTCGATACTCCATCCTCTTCGTGGGCCGTGCCCGCGCCATCGAGGATGCCGGTGCTCAGTCGAAGTCTCCCGGGCCCGGCACCGCTACCACTGGCACCGCTCGGGCGGCCACGACCGAGGACCGGCGACTCATGCCGCGCGGACCCGGTCAGGTCCTGCGGCCGCCAGGCGGCCCGATCGCCGCCGGCGGCCCGACGCCCCGGTACCTACCCCGGATGCGCCGGAGGGAGCGCCACCCGGCGCTCCCTCTTGTTTGCTATCGACGCAGACCGAGTCGCTCGATCAGTGCGCGATAGCGGTTGATGTCCGTCTTCGCCAGGTAGTTCAGCAGGCGGCGTCGGCGCCCGACGAGCAGCAGCAGCCCGCGTCGACTGTGGTGGTCGTGCTTGTGGACCTTCAGGTGCTCGGTCAGGTCACTGATGCGACGGGTCAGCATCGCCACCTGGACCTCGGGCGAACCCGTGTCCCGTTCGACCGTGGCGTAGTCCGACATGATCTTCTGCTTGACGTCGCTTGAGAGCGGCACGCTCCACCTCGTTCCTCGTCTGGGACGGCGCGCGCCCGGGGTCTTCTGCACCCGAGCCTCCTGCCGGTGTAGGCCTGGCGAACCGTCGCCCCACGCCCACCGACCCCCGGGGCCATCGGCACCACACCGAACCCGCCCCTACGATCGCCGGACCTCGACGACAGCTGAGCGCCATCAGCCACGCTGCGCACCACCACCTGCACCCGGCCCCACCCTCGGTGTCTCCACCGCAGTGTCTCCACCGCGGGGCTCCCCCGCAGTGGACCGGGCACCACCAGTTGCACCACGCAAAACAAGCTGTGAACCATCAGCAACCGCCGCGAGCCAACCATTCGGCACGCCGTCACCGGACACACCGCTCCCGCTTGAAGGGCAAGCCTATCAACCCCCGGGGGGCCGCCCGGACACCGACCGAGCGCTTTCCGTCGTCGACTCGGACCCGCGGCCTCCTCGATCGTGGACCGTGCGACGGAAAAGCCTCCCTGTCAGACGGGCAGGGTGGCCGACCGGGTCGCGTCCACATCTCGCCCCATCTGCTCGACAAGCTCGTCGACGGAGTCGAACCGCAGAGTGGGACGCAACCTGCGGGTGAACTCGTAGGTCATGTACTCGCCATAAAGGTCGCCGTCGAAGTCCAGCAGGAACGCCTCGACCCGGCGGTCCCGCCCCTCGAACGTCGGGTTCGTCCCGATCGAGATCGCGGCGGCCCGGCGCTGGTCGGACCAGCTCGCGAAACCGGCGTAGACGCCGTCGTCAGGAATCGCGGACCACGGCGCGCACTGCAGGTTCGCCGTCGGGTAGCCGATCGTCCTGCCACGCGCGTCGCCGTGCACGACGACGCCCTCCACCCGGTGCGGCCGCCCCAGCGCCGCCGCGGCGCCCTCGACGTCCCCAGCGGCCACCCGCCGCCGGATCTCGGTCGAGGAGAGCACCTTCTCGTCCGCGCGGACGAGCCCGATGCCCTCCACCTCGAAGCCCTCCGCCCGCCCGTCGCGGGCCAGGCTCTCGACGTTGCCGGCCGCCCGGTGGCCGTAGGTGAAGTTCTCCCCCACCACCACGGTCGTCGCACGCAGCCGCCCGACCAGAACCTGGCGGACGAACTCCTCCGCCGGGATCCGGCTGAACTCCAGGGTGAACGGGGCGACGCACAGCGCGTCGACGCCGATCGCGGCCAGCAGCTCCGCCTTGTACCGCAGCGTGGTCAGCTGGGCGGGATGGGTACCGGGACGGAGAACCTCCGCCGGGTGCGGGTCGAAGGTCAGCACCGTCGACCGTTGCCCGCGCTGGCGCGCGAGCTCGACCGCCCTGCCCACGATCCGGCGGTGCCCCAGGTGAACACCGTCGAAGAAGCCAATGGTGACGACTCCCCCCGGCCAGTCCTGGGGGGTGTTCTCCACTCCGCGCCAACGTCGCACCTGCCGAAGCCTAGGGCATCGCGAGTCGATCTTCGATCGCCGTTCGGGGCAACGGGGTGACCACGGCGGCAGCCATCGGGGACCGCGCCGACGGGCCGTCGCGCGCCGAGTCGAACGCCTACGCCGGCGCGAACACGACGACGGGCCGGGCTGTTTCGTCTCGATCCTCGAACAACGCCAGGACCGCGCCGTCCGGCCCGAAGACGCCATACGGGCCGGAACGACCTAGCGCAGGCAACCATCGACCGTGAGCGACATCACGCGCCTGATCGAGATCGACATCGCGGCGCGGGAACGCCGCCGCGACCGCCGCTCCCAGTGGGACGACCGCCGCGGGACCCCGCTCGGCCAGCTCGTCGAGGCCGACCGCGGCCGCCAGGCCGAACGGCCCGACCTCGCTGCGGCGCAGCGCCGTGAGGTGGCCGCCGCAGCCGAGAGCGGCGCCCAGATCACGCGCGAGAGCACGGATGTAGGTGCCGCTCGAACAGGCCACGACGACATCCAGGTCGGTCCCACGACGGGCCAGCAGCTCGAAACGGCTCACGGTGACCCGCCGAGCCGCCAGCACCACGTCCTCGCCGGCCCTGACCCGTGCGTAGGCCCGCACACCGTTGACCTTCACCGCGCTGACGCTGGACGGAACCTGGTCGATCGCACCGGTCAGCGCCGCCATCCCGGCCGCGAGCTCGCCCGCGCCGACCTCGACCGGCCGGTCGGCGACCGGCTCGCCCTCGGCGTCGTCCGTCGTGGTGGTCCGCCCGAGCCTGATCGTGGCCTCGTAGACCTTCGCCGTCAGGGCCAGATGGCCGAGCAGCCTGGTACCGCGCCCGACGCCCAGCACAAGCACACCGGTCGCCATCGGATCAAGAGTCCCGGCGTGGCCGATACGCCGGGTCCGCAGCAGGCGTCGACAGCGGGCGACGACGTCGTGCGACGTCCAGCCGGCCGGCTTGTCGACGACGACGAGCCCGTCCGGAGTGGCCGGCGCGGGCGGCGTTGGCGGCGCGGGCGGTGACGTGTCGCTCACCGGCTCAGCCGCGGGGCGTGGACGAGCTCCTCGCGGAACCGGTCCATCGTGGCCGCCAACGACTCCGAGGACGAGACCCCGGCGGCGAAGCGATGCCCGCCGCCGCCGAGCGTGGTGCACAACGCACCGACGTCCACCGCGCCCTTGGAGCGCACCGACAGCTTCCAGATCCCGCCGTCCTGCTTGCACACGAGCGCGACCTCGGCCTCCGACACCGTACGCACGGTATCGATCACGGCCTCGATCTCGTCGTAACCGATCCCGGCCAGGCGCAGATCGGACTCGGTGCACCAGGTCCAGATGAGATCGAGCTCCGGCTCGAGCCGCGCCCGTTCCAGGGCCTGGCCCAACAGTTTGAGATAGCCGAACCGGTGGGTGTCCCACAGCGTGCGGCAGATCTGGTCATGGCGGATCCCGGTGGCAAGCAGCCGGGCAGCCAGCTCGTGGACCGCGGGCGTCGTCGCCGCGAAGCGGAACGAGCCGGTGTCCGTGACGAGGCCCGTGTAGACCGCCGCGGCGATGTCCCGGTCGAGCTCCACCCCGAGCGCGTCGATGATCCGCGTGACCAGGACGCTGGTCGACGCGGCCTCCGGATCGACGAAGTTGACCTCTCCGAAGAGGGTGTTCGAGGCGTGATGGTCCACGACGAGGGACCGTGCGCCGGCGAGTCGTCGCGACAGCCGGCCCAGCCGCTCCTCGCTGCCGACGTCCAGGGTCACCACCAGTGCCGCGGCGGCGCCGAGGCCGTCGAGGTCGCCCGGCGCGACGAGCAGATCCTGACCGGGAAGGAAACGCAGCGTACGGGGGACGACAAACGGCTCCGCGTCGAACGAGACCCGCGGTCGCGCGCCCAGGCGGCGCAACGCCAGGCCCAGCGCGATGGCCGACCCGAGGCTGTCACCATCCGGGTTGACATGCGCCAGCAACAGCACCGGCGCACCCGTGTCCGCGGCCGAGCGCAACGCCCGGACCGCCGCGCCGAAGGCCTCGCCGGCACCGACCGCACCGGCAGCAGCGGTCGCACCGGCAGTGGCGGTCGCACCGACAGTGGCAGCGGCAGTGGCGCCGATGCGGTCCGTGTCCCCGGTACCAGCGCCCATCGGGCCCGTTCCCGCGGACATGACGGTCATGACGCCGACTCCCGGCGCACGGCCTCGCGGTCCTCCCCGGCGACCTCGTCGAAGCCGACGCCGGCGTCCCCGGCATCGTCCTCGTCCAGCCCGTCCGCGAAGGTGTCCGCATCAGCGCCGGCGTCGGAGAGGTCGAGATCGTCGATCTCACGGGGCCGGCGGTAGGGGTCCGGCTCACCGGCGGGCTGGGCATCCTGCCGGGCCAGGGCCAGCTCCGCGTCGCGCCGGCGCGCCACGGAGAGCAGATCCTCCAGATGCCGCGCGTCGTCCGGCAGCCGGTCGTGTACGAACGTCAACGTCGGGGTGACCTTGACGCCGGTCGCCCGCCCGACCTGGCTGCGCAGCATGCCCTTGGCCGACTCCAGCGCCGCGGCCGAGGCCTGCCGGGCCTCGTCGTCGCCGTAGACCGTATAGAAGATCGTCGCGTCCACCAGGTCCGGCGTCACCCGGGCGTCCGTGATGGTCACCATCCCGAGACGGGGGTCCTTGACACCGCGCTCCAGCGTGGACGCGACCACCTCACGGATGCGTACCGCCAATCGACGCGCACGGGCCGGATCAGCCACCGTCCACCTCCCTCACTCACCCGGTCGACCTGGGCGGCGGACACCACGGTGCCCGGCCTGACCACGGTCGACACCCACCATTTCCTACCTACCCCGGGTCACCGCCTACTCGGCTGCTCCGGGCATGCGGACCGCAGCGGAGATGCGCCAGCAGCCTGGATGACCACCCGGAAGCGTCCTAGGACAGGGCTGTCTCCGAGCAGGTCATGCCGTCGGCATCCTGATCGGACAGGTAGCGCACCCGCGCCGAGAGAATTTCCAGCTCAGGGCGCCCGGCCACCAGGTCCTCGCAGGCGCTGAGCACGTCCGCGCAGTGCGCCCGGTCCGCGGCCACGACGGCGACCCCGATCTCGACTCGACGGTGCAGATCGTGGCTCCCGGTCTCCGCGACGCTGACGACGAACCGCCGGCGAAGCTCCGCGACGACCGGCCGAACCACCGACCGCTTCTCCTTCAGGGAGTGCACGTCCCCGAGAAGGATGTCCAGTGTCAGACTCCCGATCCACATGATCTTTCCGCGACCTGTCGGGCGACGTCCCGGGGCCGGTCGAACCCGCGCACACGGGTTCGACCGGCCCCGGCTTCGTCGGATCAGGTGCGGGGAACCTCCCGCTGCTCGAAGGTCTCGATCACGTCATCGATCTTGATGTCGTTGAACGACCCGAGACCGATACCGCACTCGTAGCCCTCGCGAACCTCGGTCGCGTCGTCCTTGAAACGCTTGAGCGAATCGACGGTGAGGTTGTCCGCGACCACGACACCGTCCCGGATGAGCCGGGCCTTGGTGTTGCGGCGGATGATGCCGGACCGGACGAGCGAACCGGCGACGTTGCCCACCCGAGGAACGCGGAAGACCTCGCGCACCTCCGCGGTGCCGAGCTGAACCTCCTCGTACACCGGCTTGAGCATGCCCTTGAGGGCGTTCTCGATGTCCTCGATGGCCTGGTAGATCACCGAGTAGTAGCGGACCTCGACACCCTCACGGTCAGCCAGCTCCGTCGCCTTGCCCTGCGGCCGGACGTTGAAGCCGATGATGACCGCTTCCGAGGCCGACGCCAGCATGACGTTGGTCTCGGTGATCGCACCGACACCGCGGTCGATGATCCGAAGGCCGACCTCGTCGCCGACGTCGATCTTGAGCAGAGCGTCCTCGAGGGCTTCGACCGAACCCGACACATCGCCCTTGAGGATGAGGTTGAGCTGGGTCTTCTCGCCCTCCTTCATCCGCTCGAGGATCGACTCCAGCGTCGGGCGGCCACGGCTCAGCGCCAGCTCGGCGTTGCGCTCGCGGGCCTGCCTGCGCTCCGCGATCTGCCGGGCGACCCGGTCCTCGGGCACGACGAGGAAGTTGTCACCGGCGTCGGGAACGCTGGTGAAACCGAGCACCTGCACGGGCCGGGCCGGGCCGGCCTCCGCCACCTGGGCGCCGTTCTCGTCGAGCATCGCCCGGACGCGGCCGAAGGCCTCGCCGGCGACGACCGAGTCGCCGACCCGCAGGGTTCCGCGCTGGACCAGCACGGTCGCCACCGGGCCGCGCCCACGGTCGAGGCGACCTTCGATCGCCACACCCTGAGCCTCGGTCCCCGTCGGGGCCTGCAGGTCGAGGGATGCGTCCGCGGTCAGGATGACCGCCTCGAGCAGCTCGTCGATACCGGTCCGGTTACGGGCCGACACGTCGACGAACATCGTGTCGCCGCCGTACTCCTCCGCCACCAGGCCGTACTCGGTGAGCTGGCCGCGGACCTTCGCCGGGTCCGCGCCCTCCTTGTCGACCTTGTTCACCGCGACCACGACCGGCACACCGGCCGCCTGGGCGTGGTTCAACGCCTCGATCGTCTGCGGCTTCACACCGTCATCCGCCGCCACCACGAGGACCACGATGTCGGTCACCTGCGCACCACGGGCACGCATCGCGGTGAAGGTCTCGTGACCCGGGGTGTCGATGAAGGTGATCGGACGCTCGGTGCCGTCGACGTTCGCCCGCACCTGGTAGGCACCGATGTGCTGGGTGATGCCGCCGGCCTCGCCGCCGACGACGTCCGTCGAGCGGACCGCGTCGAGCAGCTTGGTCTTTCCGTGGTCGACATGACCCATGACCGTGACCACGGGGGGCCGGGCCGAGAGCTCGATGTCGTCGCCGTACTCGCCGCCGAAGGAGAGGTCGAAGCTCTCCAGGAGCTCCTTGTCCTCGTCCTCGGGGCTGACGATCTGCACGTCGTAGCCCAGCGTCACACCAAGCAGCTGCAGCGTCTCGTCCGTGCAGGACTGGGTCGCGGTGACCATCTCACCCAGCTGGGTGAAGACCACCTGGACCAGCGCACCGGGGTTCGCGTCGATCTTGTCCGCGAAGTCGGCGAGCGACGCACCGCGAGGAAGCCGGATCGCCTGGCCGTTGCCGCGCGGGACCATCGCCCCCATGCGCGGCGCCTCAAGCCCGCTCTCCCATTCCTGCCGCTTCGCGCGCTTGGACTTGCGCTGCCGGCCGGGACGCCCACGACCGCCGGGCCCGAAGGCACCGGCCGTCGTTCCGCCGCGGCCACGACCACCGGCAGCCGGACGCCCGCCGCCGCCGGGACCGCCGCCGCCACCGGGACGACCGGGAGCACCGCCACCGCCGCCACCGCCACCGGGACGACCGGGGGCGCCGCTACGGAAGCCGCCACCGCCACCGCCGGGACGCGGGCCACCGCCACCGCCACCGGGACGACCGGGAGCACCGCCACCGGGACGGCCGGGAGCACCGCCCGCCGGACGCGGCTGGAACATGTTCGAGTTCGGGCGCGGGCCACCGGAGCCACCGGGGCGCGGCGGCATCTGGTTCGGCGACGGACGCGGACCACCGGGACCACCGCCGGTGCCACCGGGACGCGGCGGCATCTGGTTCGGCGACGGACGCGGACCACCGGGACCACCCGGGCCGCCGGGGCGCGGGCCACCTGGGCGCGGGCCACCCGGGCGCGGAGCACCGGGACGCGGCGGCGCCGAGGGCGAACCGCCCTGGCCGGAGCCGGCACGCGGGCCTGCCGACGGAGTGGTGTACGGGTTGTTGCCCGCACCCGCGGGCCGGGGACCGGGCCGCGGGCCAGGGCGAGGACCGCCACCCGCGCCGGGACCGCCGGGCCTCGGGCGAGGCTGGGCCGGGCCGGGCCGGGGACCGCCGGCCGTCGGGCCAGCCGGGCCCGGACGCGGCGCCGAAGCACCGGGCGGGGTGGCTGGCGCGGAAGGCGTGGACGGTGCGACTGGCGCCGCGGGCGGCGCTGCTGACGCCGCGATGGGGCGGGGGTGCTGGGGAAGCGGCGCGGACGGCGGGGCGGCCGGCGGCTGCGCCACCGGGGGCTGCGCCGCAGGCGGAGTGGCCGCCGGCCCGGACGGCCTCGCGATGCCGGGCATCGGGCCAGGACGACCCGGAGCACCCGGGGCACCGGGGGCGGGGCGACCGGCAGGGCCGGGCCGCGGGCCGGGACGACCGGGCATCGGACCCGGACGAGGCGGCGGGGTCGGCCGGGCACCGTTACCGGGCCGCGGGCCGGGGCGTGCGGGCGAGGCGGAACCTTCCGCGGGGAAGGCTTCCTTGAGCTTGCGGACTACGGGTGCCTCGACGGTGGACGAGGCGGACTTAACGAACTCGCCGAGATCCTTCAGTTTGGCGAGCACGGTCTTGCTGTCGACGCCGAGCTCTTTCGCGAGCTCATGTACGCGGGCCTTTCCTGCCACGGTGCTCCTTCGTTCGGCCCGCGGTCCATGCCCGCGTGACCTCGTTACCTGCTGGTCGTGATCATGGCTGCGTTCTCACTGCGCGGTCATCGCTGTCTCGACCTGCTTCCCTGTCGACGTCGATCTGGCGTCGCCTTCCGGCGCGAGCCACCCGAACCGAAACCTCCGGAACGGGTACCGCTCCGCTGTCACACCGGACTCCACGCTGGCGCGTGTAGCCCGTACCACTGTTCTACATGCCTCTGTTGCGCGTGCGCAGTTCCAGGTACGCCCTGACCTGGTTCAGCCCGAGCGGCCCGGGAACCCGCAGCGCCCGCGGGAACGCCTTGCGGCGCTCCGCGAGATCGACGCAGCCCGGGTCGGGGTGCACATGTGCACCCCGACCATGCATCCGGTGGCGAACATCCGGGAGGAGCTCCCCACCTACCACGACGATACGCAACAGGTCCGACCGCGCCACCCGGGCCCGACAACCGACACAGGTACGAACCGGCCCTACCGGGATCGCGGTTCCGGAGATCATGGCACCGGAGATCGCGGTTCGGGCTGGGGACACATGAGGAGTCGGCTCCGCACGGCGCGCCATGATAAGTCTATCCCGTTGCGCCCCGAGAGTGGCCCCCCGCCGTGGAGGACCTCCGCGGCCCTGTTCCGGATCCGTTGTGCCGGGGCGCGGCGTCCCCGGTTGGCTGGTCCGCACGGTCCGGGTTCCCCTCGGTGTCGGAGTGGATGTCGATCCGCCAACCGGTGAGCCGCGCCGCGAGCCGGGCGTTCTGCCCTTCCCGGCCGATGGCGAGCGACAGCTGGTAGTCGGGCACGACAACCCGGGCGGAACGATTCGCCAGGTCGGTGACCTCGACCTTCGAGACCCTCGCCGGTGAGAGCGCGCTGCCGACGAACGCCGCGGGATCCGCCGACCAGTCGACAATGTCGATCTTCTCGCCGTGCAGCTCCGCCATGACGGCGCGCACCCGGCTCCCCATCGGCCCGATGCAGGCGCCCTTCGGGTTCACCCCCGGCGCCTTCGAACGCACCGCGATCTTGGTGCGGTGGCCGGCCTCGCGCGCGATCGCCGCGAGCTCGACCGTGCCGTCGGCGACCTCGGGCACCTCGAGCCGGAACAGGCCCTTCACCAGCTCCGGGTGGGTCCGCGAGAGGGTGACCGTCGGGCCGTGGGCTCCTCGCGACACATGCACGACGTAGCACTTGATCCGGTCGCCGTGCTCCAGCCGCTCACCGGGCACCTGCTCGGCCGGTGGCAGCACGCCCTCGACCGTGCCGAGGTCGACCAGCACCACCCGGGAGCCCGCGCGCTGCTCGTGGTGCTGCACCACCCCGGAGACGACCTCATGCTCCCGGTCGGCGTACTGGCCGTAGGTCACTTCCTGCTGCGCCTCCCGGAGACGCTGCATGATGACCTGCTTCGCGGTCATCGTCGCGATCCGACCGAAGTCCGCGGGCGTGTCGTCCCACTCGCGCGAGGTGCCGTCCGGAGCGCTCTCGCGGGCGAAGACGGCCACCTCACCGCTGGTCCGGTCGATCACCACCCGAGCATCGTCAGCGGAGCCGGTGGTGTGCTTGTAGGCGGTCAACAACGCGGTTTCGATCGCTTCGACGAGCGTGTCGAAGGCGATCTCCTTCTCGCGCTCGATTCCCCGCAGCGCAGCGACGTCGAGCTTCACCGGTTCATCTCCTTGCTGTTCCGGCCGCCGCGGCCCGCTTCCGCGCCCACGGCATCATGATCTTCCGCTGTCTCGTCGGTGTCCGCTGTCTCGTCGGTGGGATCCGCACCGTCCGCGCCGAGGTGCTCGACACCCTCGTCGGCGGCATCTGAGTCGTCGAAGCCCTCGACGTCCTCGACGTCCTCGACGTCGTCAAGGTCGACGACGTCGTCAAGGTCCTCGACGTCGTCGACATCCTCGATCTCGGTCTCCAGGTCCGCCCCATGCGATCCGGTCGCGGCCTCGCCCTCGTTCTCACCCGAACCGCCCGGCTCGGAGCCGGCGGGCGCGCCGAACTCGACCTGCACCGTCGCCCGGGTGACGGTGCTGTAGACGACGCGCTCCAGCCGGGTGCGCGCCGGGCGGCCACGGCGAGCGACGCCGGTCGGGATCGCCAGATCAGCACCATCGTCACCGGCGGAGAGCACCCTGCCTTCGATCTCGCTGCCGTCAGCACGGCGGACGAGCACCAGCCGGCCGACCGCGCGACGCCAGTGCCGCGGCTCCACCAGCGGGCGATCGACCCCGGGCGAGGTCACCTCAAGAACGTAGGGCCCGCCGAGCGGACCGGCGCCGGACCCCGACGGCGGGCGGGCACCCGCCGCGTCGCCCTGCTCGGCCGCGGAGCCCTGCTCGTCCTCATCGAGAGCCGCCGAGACGATCCTGCTCGCATCCGCGACCGCATCAAGATCGATACCTTCGTCGCGGTCGACGACGACTCGGATGACACTGCGCGAACCCGCCCGCGCGACGGTCACATCCTCGAGATCGAAACCGGCCGCGGCCAGCCTTGGCTCGAGCCGACCGCGCAGCTGGGCGCGTATGGCGTCCGCCGCCGCCCGGCTCTCGCCTGCGGCCGGCGACCCGCCGGCGGTCTGTGCCCTGCCGGTGCCCCGGGACGACGCCGTCGGCCGACGGACCTCCGCCCGGCCGGAGTTTCCCGCCCTAGCCACCTAGCCTGTCCCTTCCCCCACCGACGCGGCGCCTCTGCCCGCGGCCTGTTCCTCCGGCGACCGACCGCGGCGACGCAAAAGCAGCCACATTACCCTCGGATGCGCCCTCGCCCCGGATGCCGCCCGGACGCGATGGGGACCCGATGCACTGTCGCCAGCCCAGATGCACTGCCGCCAGCCCCGACGCGCTGTCGCCCCGCGTGCGCGCGCCCGCCGGGTCAAGCGTCGAGCGTCACACAGTCGAGATCCTTAGCCTACGTCTGCGGACGGGCCTCTCCAATTTCGGGCCGGTCCGGCGACCGGACCGGCCCGGCGGTGCGACCGCGGGGCCGGCACCGGGCCGCCCATGTGCGAAGCTGCCTGCCGTGCCCACAGCAGTCGGTTCCGGTCCGTCGCGCCGGGCGATCCTGGCCGCTGTCCCGCTGGTCGGCGCCGGAGCATCGGTCCTTCTCGCCTCGGCCGGCTGCACCAGCTCGGACCCGGTGGCCCCGACGCCGACGGCGAACCCGGCTGACGTCGCGGCCGCCACGGCAGCCCACCAGCGGGAAGCCGAGCTGCTGACCGCCTACGACGCCGCGATCAGCCGCCATCCCGGGCTCGCCACGACACTGCGCACGATCCGCGCACATCACGCCGACCACGCCAGCGATCTGGCCGCCCTCGGGTTGCCCGGCGTCGGCGCGTCCGCTACATCCGCGACATCCGCGGCGCCCACGACATCCGCGGCAGCGGCGACAGAACCCACGACGTCCGCCGGGGATCCTGCGCCGAACACCGCGGACCCAGCGGACACATCCGAGACACAGGCCGCCACGCTCACCGCCCTCGCGGCCCTAGAAGGCACCACCGCCACCGCGCACCGGGCCGGCTGCCTCACCGCGAGCACGGGCCTGGCGGGGCTGCTGGCGAGTCTGTGCGCGGCCGAGTCCGCGCACGCGGAGCTCATCGGCAAGGCGCAGCCGACGGTGGCCCGGTGACCGCCACCACCGGGGTCGCCGCCTCGGCCGCACCCGACCCGCAGGCCAGGGCGCTGTCGTCGATGCTGGCCTCGGCGCACGCCGCCGTCTACGCGGCCGCCGCGGCGGGCGGCGTACTCGCCCCGCTGGGCGACGCGGCCCGCCCCGCTCGGGATCTGGCCAGGACCGCCCTCGACAATCACCGCGCTCTGCGGGACACCCTGGTCGCGATGCTGAGAACACGCGGAGCGACGCCTCCCGCTGCGCTCGCCGCCTATCGGCTGCCGGTCGAGCCGGCGGGTGTCGCCGGATCACTCGACCTCCTCGCCCGCATCGAGGACCAGTCAGCGGTTTCCGCCCTCGCCGCGGTGGACGTTCTCACCGGTGCCGACCGGGAGATGGCGGTCGACACACTGGTCGCCATGACGCTGCGGGGGCAGCGAGCCCGGCTCGCCGCCGGTGTCGCCCCGGCGTCCGTAACCGCCGCTTTTCCCGGCCGCTGAGCGGCCACTCGGCAGGCAGGGATCCGGGCAGCGCTGCCCGCTCGCCGCACGGAGCCCCTCGCCGCACCGAGGCCGGTCGAACGGATGCTGGTCGTCGGACGGCGGGCGTCCGGAATCAGCGCGGTGGTGGCGTCCCCGGCCTGGCCGCCCCGAACGCGTCGAGGACGTCGAGAAGCTGTCCGAGCCGGGCGATGACCGCGTCCGCGGCGACAGGCCGCTGTCCCCCGACACGTTCCTCGTCATCCCGAGGAATCGGATCGGCAAACGGATTCGGGCGGGCCGGTCCGGCCAGCTCCGTCCGGCCCGGTCCGAGACCGCCGGGTACGAGACCGCCCGGTCCTGGACCGGCCCGGCCATCCGCGACGAGGACGGTGCGCATGCCGGCGGCTCGGGCACCACGGATGTCGGTCTGCACGCGGTCGCCGACGAAGAGAACACGGGACGGATCCACCAGCCCGAGCGCGTCAAGCACAGCCTGGAACGCGATCGGATGCGGTTTGTCGAACGGAAGATCACTGGTGTAGACCCGCGCGTGGAACAGACCGAGCAGGCCGTCCCGCTCAAGCAGCCGCTCGTGCCACAGCCGTGGCCAGCGGGTGTTCGTCAGCAGGCCGACGAGCAGGCCACGGGCGCGAACGAGGTGCACGAGCAGCAACGCCTCGGGGTCGCACATCGTGTGCGGGGTCCACGCCGCCAGGTCACGACGGGTGGCGGCCTGCAGCACCGCGGCGGCCACGTCGACACCCAGCCGGGCCGAGGCCTCGGCGAGCAGCTCGGTGACCGAGCCGGTCATCCCGTCCTGGGCACCGTTCCCGGACAGCCCGTCGGCGCCCTCCCGGCCCCGCCACCAGGCTGATTCCAGCCCGGCCAGGATCGCGGTGATCTCATCCGCGTGCGCCGGCGAGATCTCGATGGCGGCCATTCGCCACAGGTCGAGCAGGTCCACGTCGTGGAACGGCGTCAGTGTGCCGCCCCAGTCGAAGACCACGGCTTCGAGCGGCCTTCCGCCGTTCGGGCCCGAAGCCCCGACGGCAGCCGGGTCGACGGCTCCGCCGACAGCCGGGTCGGTGCCCTGCGTGAACCACGAGAAGGCCACCCGATCACCGAGCTGGCCGCTGGCCCACGGCTGGCCGGCGGCCCGCGACTGCCTGGTGACCAGCGGCCGTCTGGTGGCCTCTGGCCATGTGGTGGCCCCTGCCTATCTGGTGGTCCATGCGTCCGGATCCTCCCGCAGCTCACAGACGATGTCCGGCAGTTTCCCGCTGGCGACGTCGGCGAGGGTCACGGCTTCCAGTACCCGGCGCAGGTTGACCCTGGTCGCGATCCAGACGTCCTGGAGATGCTTGGCCGCGCCCTCGTAGTGCGCGGTCTCCGGTGGACGGCCGCGGACGCTGGCCAGCGGGCCGTCGGTCGCCCGGATCACCGTGGCGATCGTGATGTCCTCCGCAGGGCGGCAGAGCTGGTAGCCGCCGTCGGCACCGCGGCGGCTCTGCACGAGGCCGCTGCGCCGCAGGTCGGTGAGGATGTTTTCCAGGAAACGCAGGGGGAGGTCCTGTGCCGAGGCGAGGGTCTCCCCCTTGACGAGGTTGCCGTCCGAGGCAGCGAGCGTGAGCAGGGCCCGCAGTGCGTAGTCGGCCCGGGCGGAGATCTGCATGGCACTATCTTGCAGCCCGCAGCGCCGAGCGGCGCTCGGTGGCCCCGCGGACCTGGGTGGCCGGGCAGCCCAGGTCGCGCGAGGGCGGCCGGTCAGACCCCGGTACCGGACGGGCCCTGGCCGCCGCCCGCGGGTGCCGGCAGGTGCCCCCCACCCGGCTCGGCACCCGGCCCGGCGACCGCCTCCGGGCCGGGTCGCCGGGGCCCACGGGCCGCCTTGACCGCGGCCGAGCCTTCGGCCAGCAGGCCCCTTCGCTGCCGCATCCGCCGGTCGAGGGCGTTGAAGGCGGCATCCACGACCACGCCGACGACGAAGATCGTCAGCATGGACACCATGACACCGACGGTGTCCGAAAGGTCACGGGCGTTCTGCAGGTTGGCACCGATCGAGGGATGGCCGGGGACGATGACGATCAGCTCGCCGGCCATCAGGCTGCGCCATGCGAACGCCCAGCCCTGCTTGAGCCCGGCGAGCACCGACGGCAGCGCCGCCGGGGCCACGACATGCCGATAGAGCGCGAAGCCCTTCGCCCCCATGCTGCGCCCGACCCGGACCAGCAACGGCGGGACGTAGTCGACGCCGTAGATGACGCCGTTGGCCACCGACGGAGCGGCCCCGAGCACGACGACGAACATGATGGCCGACTCGCTGAGCTGGAACAGCAGGATCGCGAGCGGGAACCAGACGATGGACGGCATCGTCTGCAGCGCGGTGATGAACGACCCCACCGCGGTCCGCAGCAGCGCGAAGCGCGCGACCGCGAGTCCGACGGCCGCGCCGATGACCACCGCGAGCGCGTAGCCCTGGCCGGCACGACTGAGGGTCCGGCCGAGCGCGTCCCAGAAGTCGGCGGTGCCGAGCTGGCTGAAGAACTCGGGCAGGGCCTCGTCGGGGCCCGGCAGCACATAGGTCGGCTTCCAGCCCGACCAGACGACCGCCTGCCAGAGCAGCAGGAACAGCGCGAACGCGGCGACCTTCGGCCAGGTCGCGGACCACGTGCGGCGGGCCAGCGGACGCTGCTCGCCCACCGGGATGTCGAGCGCGTCGAGGCCGGCCAGTGTCTGGTCCGGCGTCCCGTCCGACGTCCGGTCCGGCGTCCGGAGCGAGGGCACGCCGGTGTCGGTGTCAGTGGCCATGACGCGCGACCTCCTCCCGCAGCCGTGCCGTCACGGCGGCGGCCAGCTCGGAAACCTGGGGCTGATCGATGCGGCGCGGGCGGTCGATCTCGACGTCGAAGACCTGCGCGACCCGGCCGGGCCGGGAGGAGAGCAGAACGATCCGGTCCCCCAGCCGCACGGCCTCCCGCACGTCATGGGTGACGAACAGGACGGTGATGCCGGTCTCGCGCCAGATCCGCTCCAGCTCGTCGTGGAGGAGGTCGCGGGTCATCGCGTCGAGCGCCCCGAACGGCTCATCCATGCAGAGGATGTCGGCCTCCTGGGCGAACGCCCGGGCCAGGCTGACCCGCTGCCGCATGCCCCCGGACAGCTCGTGCGGACGCCGGTCCGCCTGCCCGGCGAGGCGGACCATCGCGAGCAGCTCGCGAACTCTCGCCTCCCGCGCCGCCTTCGGCACCCGGCGCAGTTTCAACGGCACCTCGACGTTGCCCCCGGCGGTCAGCCAGGGCAGCAGGGCCGAATCCTGGAACATCATCCCGACCCGGCGCCCACCGGTGTCGACCGTGCCCGTCGTGGGCTGGTCCAGGCCGGCCACCAGCCCGAGCAGGGTCGACTTGCCGCAGCCGGATGCTCCGAGCAGGCAGACGAACTCACCGGGCCGGACATCCAGCGTGATGTCGTCCAGTGCGCGGACCTGACCTGCGCCGCCGCCGAAGACCCGGCTGACGCCGTCGATCCGCAGCGCCGCGCCCGTCGTGAGAACGCTCAACGCTTGCTCCCCTCGGGATATGTCGTGCGCCGGAGCGGGTGTCGTGGCGGCATATGGCCGCCACGACACCCGCTCCGTTACCTGTCTGTGCTCTCGCGCCCGTGGGCTACTTGTCCGCGACCGCCGGCTCGCCCGCATCGGCGAGAATCCTGTTGACGACCGAGAGGTCGAAGATCCCGTCGAGCTGGGGGTCCTTGATGAGCCCGAGCTCCTCCTGGTGCGCGGCCGAGGTGAACAGCGACTTCGCGACCGGGTCCGGGCTGAACGTCAGGCCCTTCCAGGCGGACGAGACGACGTCGTCGGCGAGCGGCTTGCCGGTGAGCTTCTTCAGCGCCTCGTTCGCGGCGGCCTGCCCGGCGGCCGGGTCGTCGTTCAGCTGGTTGATCACATTGATGTTCGCCGTGATCAGCCGCTCGACGATCTCCGGGTTCTTCTTCAGGTAGTCCGTGCGGACGAGCAGGACGGTGGTGACGAACTTGCCGTCGGTCTCGGGCCACTCGTCGGCCTCGTCGACGAGGACGTGGCCGCCCTCCGAGACCAGCCTGGACGCGGTCGGCTCGGGCACCCACGCGCCGTCGATGGCACCGGACTTGAACGCGTCGACGGTGACCGAGTTGTCCTGCGGGCGGATCGAGACGTCGCCGCCGCCCTTGGTGTCGGTCTCGAAGCCCTTCTTCTTGAGGAAGTAGCGCAGCGCGACATCCTGGGTGTTGCCGAGGCTCGGGGTGGCCAGCGTCTTGCCGCGAAGCTGGTCGACCGAGGTGATCTCCGGCTTCACCACCAGCGCCGCACCGCCGGAGGTCACCCCGGAGACGATCCGGATGGCTTCGCCCCTGGACTTGATGAAGGTGTTGACGGCCGGGTTCGGACCGATGAAGCCGGCATCGATCGCGCCGGAGAGGATCGCCTCCGCCTCCTGCGTGCCCGAGTTGAACGTCGAGGGCGCCAGCTTCACTCCGGAGCCGAGCTCCTTGGCGAAGGTGCCCTGCTCAACGCCGACCAGCGCCGGGGCGTGGGTGAGGTTCGGGAAGTACCCGAGCCGCAGGGTTCCCGTGACCTCCCCGGAGGCCGCCACGGACTCCGACCCCCCGTCGTCGCCCGAGCAGGCGGCCACCGTCAGCGCTAGCGCACTGGCAGCAACCAGTGGCACGAACCTGCGCCACAGACCCTGGGGCTTCATCACGTTCCGTACCCTCTCCCACACACCCGATCGTTCAACAAACTCGATCGAATGCGTCTTGTCGATTGATTACGTCGAGAAGGTAAGGATGCCAGAGATAGGGCGATAGCGCCACAGCAATGAACACAGACACCGCAAAGCATCGCGATCAGTGATCGAACGACCACGATCCAGCGATTTCGGGCGGTGGAGGCGGTGGAGAAGGAGGCGACCTGACAGTCGCCGGTGAGAGCCGGGCTCAGCCCGGACGTCCGCGCTAGAAGAGGATCGAGGCGAACGTGCCCACGCGCTCGAAGCCGACACGCTCATAGGCGCGGCGCGCGACGTGGTTGAAGTCGTTCACGTACAGGCTCACGACCGGAGCGAACATCGCCCGGGCCAGCGCGACGACGCTGGCGGTACCGGCGGCGCCGAGGCCGCGGCCGCGTAGCGCCGGGTCAACCCACACGCCCTGGATCTGGCAGACGTCCCCCGCGACGGCACCGAGCTCCGCCTTGAACAGCACCCGGCCGTTCTCGATGTGGGCGAAGGACCGCCGCTGCCCGATGAACTCGGCGACCCGGGAGCGGTAGAGCGCGCCACCGTCGGCGCCGACCGGCGAGACCCCGATCTCCTCGGTGAACATCGCGATGCAGGCGGGGAGCAGGATGTCCAACTCGTCTGGCCGGACCTGGCGGACCCCGGGATCGGGCGCGATCCTGGGCTCGTCGTTGATGGCGAGTAAGGGCTGCTCGCCGCGGATCTCCCGGGCCGGGCCCCACACCGGCTCCAGATGCCGCCACATCGCGGCGACCGCCGAAGCGACGCCGACAATCGACGAACAGCGGCGCCCCTGGCGGCGGGCCCGCTCGGCGAACAGCTTCGCCGAGTCCGGGCCCGCCCCCACGGGCCAGAGGTTCGCGCCGGAGTAACACAGGGCTGTGAGGGTGCCGTCGACCGTGTGCCCCCAGACCTCGGCGCCCAGGCGCCAGGGATCCAGGCCACACGCCGCCACCCGCGACGCGACGAACACGTCCGCGACCGGGTTGCGGCTCAGCAGCTCGGTGACCGCGGGAAGATCCCGGTCATCGAGCAGCCTCGTCGGAGTGGAGCGAAGCGGCAGACCCATCCAGCCCTTCCCGTTGTCAGGCCACAGACACCGACGGCGTACCGGAGGCCGCGCCGTCAGCCTCCATCTCCTCCGCGATTCGCATGGCCTCCTCGATCAGAGTCTCCACGATCTGCGCCTCGGGGACCGTCTTGATTACCTTGCCACGGACGAAGATCTGACCCTTGCCGTTGCCGGAGGCAACGCCGAGGTCGGCCTCGCGGGCCTCACCCGGGCCGTTCACGACGCAGCCCATGACGGCCACGCGCAGCGGCACCTCCATGCCCTCGAGGCCCGCGCTGACCTCGTTGGCGAGGGTGTAGACGTCGACCTGGGCCCGGCCACAGGCCGGGCAGGAGACGATCTCCAGTCGCCGCTCCTTGAGCCCGAGCGACTCCAGGATCGCCGCGCCGACCTTGACCTCCTCGATCGGAGGAGCCGACAGCGAGACCCGGATCGTGTCGCCGATGCCCTCGGCCAGCAGGGCTCCGAAGGCGACCGCCGACTTGACGGTGCCCTGGAACGCCGGGCCGGCCTCGGTGACGCCGAGGTGCAGCGGGTAGTCACAGGCCTGGGCCAGCAGCCGGTAGGCCTGAATCATGATCACGGGGTCGTTGTGCTTCACCGAGATCTTGATGTCGCGGAAGTCGTGCTCCTCGAACAGCGAGCACTCCCACAGCGCCGACTCGCAGAGCGCCTCCGGGGTGGCCTTGCCGTACTTCTCCAGCAGGCGCTTGTCGAGCGACCCGGCGTTGACCCCGATCCGGATCGGGGTGCCGGCGCCCTTCGCGGCACGCGCGATCTCCCCGACCTTGTCGTCGAACTGCTTGATGTTGCCCGGGTTCACCCGGACCGCGGCGCAGCCCGCGTCGATCGCGGCGAACACGTACTTCGGCTGGAAGTGGATGTCGGCGATCACCGGGATCGGCGACTTGCGCACGATCGCCGCGAGGGCGTCCGCGTCGTCCTGACTCGGAACGGCGACCCGCACGATCTGACAGCCGGCGGTGGTCAGCTCGGCGATCTGCTGCAGGGTGGCGTTGACGTCCGAGGTCAGCGTGGTGCACATCGACTGGATGGAGACCGGGGCGTCACCTCCGACCGGCACGTTGCCCACGTGGATCTGCCGGCTGACCCGCCGGGTTCCGACCGGGCGGGGCGGAGCGGCGGGCATGCCCAGAGTAACGGTCACGATGTCCTCACTGGCGTGTCGGATTCTTGATCGTCAATTGGCGACCCAACCCCGGTTCGTAAGCACGACCGGGGAATCCGGGTCGATCAGGTCCGAGCCGATTCACAGATCGGCCGGATCGGTCAATCAGGTCGATGGACGTCGTGCGGAGGCGGCGCACTCACGACGGCCGGCGCGACGCCCGACCGGATCCGCCGGATCGACCGGCGACCGGGACGTCCACTGACCACCACCGCGCGCCACCGCGGGTACACGGCGGCTCACTGGTTGATGCGGATGGGGTTGACGATGTCGGCGGACAGAATGATCAGACTGAACCCGACGAGAACAACGACCGTGGCGTACGTGGCTGGTAACAGCTTCGCGAAGTCCACCGGCTGCACTGGACCTCGGTAACCACGCAGCCGCCGCAGTCCGTGTCGGGCCTGCTCGAAACCGAGCACCGCGATGTGCCCGCCGTCGAGCGGGAGCAGCGGCAGCAGGTTGAAGATCCCGATGGCGAGATTGATCGCGGCCACGAGGAACAGGAAGACCCCGATGCGGTCGGACCAGTCCTCGTCAGCGGTGACCACGTCGCCACCGAGGCGGGCCGCGCCCACCACACTGATGAAACCGCTCTCGTCGCGGTTGTCACCGAAGATGCGGCTGATGTCATCGAGCCGTTCGGTGAACGTGTCGTACATCCCGGTAAACCCGGAGCCGATCACCTTGAAGGTCTCCGGAACGGCTCCGAGCACCCCGTAGTGAACGGACTCCTGCCCCGGCCTGACTCCCAGGGCTCCGACCGGGTCCTTCCCCTCGCCACCAGTCCTGCGGTCACGCAGGACCTCGCCGAGGTCGGGGCGCAGGGTCAGCTGCCGGCCGTCCCGGGAGACGACGAGCTCGGCGGGCCCGGGCCCGTGCTCGCGCACCAGCCGGGTGAAGTCCTCCCACGTGGTGATGGACGTTCCCTCGAAGCTCACCACCCGGTCGCCCTTGAGCAGCCCGGCGGCCGCCGCCGGGCCGGCCCCGGTGCACTCGGTCTGGCCCGCCGCGGGCAGGCACGTCGTCTCCCCGATCAGCGTCTCGCTGGTCTGCTTGGTGCCGAGAGTGACCAGCACGCCGTAGATCAGCACGATCGCGATGACGAAGTGGACGAACGAGCCCGCGGACATCACGACCAGCCTCGCCCGTGCCGGGGCCTTGTAGAAAGCCCGCGGCTCGTCAGCCGGGTCGATCTCCTCGAGGGAGGTCATTCCCTCGATCTTGACGAACCCGCCGGCCGGGATGGCCTTCACCCCGTACTCGGTCTCCCCGCGCTGCTTCGACCACAGGGTGGGGCCGAAACCGACGAAGAAGCGGGACGCCTTCATCCCGAAGTACCGGGCCGTGACGAAGTGCCCGGCCTCGTGCAGGACGACCGAGACAAACAGGGCGAGGACGAAGGCTGCGATGCCCAGGGCTGCCATCAAGCACGTCCTCCGGCCGCCACAGGTCGCCCACCGGCCTGTTCGATCAGACGGTTCGCCGCGGCACGGGCCTCGCGCTCGGTCTCGAACACCTCGTCCAACGTCGGACGGGCGATCACCTCGTGCGCTTCCACCACCTCAGCCACCAGGTCGACGATACGGACGAACGGCAGCCCACCCGCGAGAAAGGCCGCGACGGCCTCCTCGTTCGCCGCATTGAACACCGCCGGAGCTGTGCCACCGAGCCGGCCCGCCGTCCGGGCGAGGTCGACCGCGGGGAACGCGACGGTGTCGAGTGGCTCGAAGGTCAGCGACTGCGGCCGGGTCCAGTCCATCGGCGGCTGTGCCAGGGGCACCCGGTCCGGCCACCCCAGCGCCAGGGCGATGGGCAGGCGCATGTCCGGCGGCGACACCTGCGCGATGGTCGAACCGTCGGTGAACTCGACCATCGAGTGGACCAGCGACTGCGGATGAACGACGACCTCGATGTCGTCGTAGGGCACCCCGAAGAACAGGTGCGCCTCGATCAGCTCGAGGCCCTTGTTCATCAGCGTCGCCGAGTTGATGGTGACCAGTGGCCCCATCGCCCACGTCGGATGCGCGAGCGCCTGCTCGCGAGTGACGCCGGCCAGCTCGTCCCGGCTCCGCCCGCGGAACGGACCGCCGCTGGCGGTCAGCACCAGCTTGTGGACCTCCTCGCGCCGCCCCCCGCGCAGGCACTGGGCCAGCGCGGAGTGCTCGGAGTCCACCGGTACGAGCCGGTCAGGATTGCCGCCCAGCGCCTCGAGCACCAGCGGGCCTCCGGCGACCAGGGACTCCTTGTTCGCCAGGCCCACCGTCGCGCCTGCCTTGAGCGCCGCCAGGGTCGGGGCGAGCCCGACCGAGCCCGACACCCCGTTGAGAACGATGTCGGCCGGCCAGGACGCGATCTCGACGGCCGCGTCGGGCCCCGCGAGAATCTTGGGAACCGCGAACTCCCCGCGGCGGTACCCGCGTCGGGACGCCTCCGCGAAGAACGCGAGCTGCAGATCCTGCGCCGCGGACGCGGCGGCCACACCGACCGCCTCGACGCCGAGATCGAGCGCCTGCTCCGCGAGCAGGTCCACCCGTGACCCGCCGCCCATCAGCGCCACCACCCGGAACCTGTCCGGGTTGCGGCGTACGACATCTATCGCCTGGGTTCCGATCGAGCCGGTGGACCCGAGCAGAACCACTTCACGCTGGACCGAAGCCTCCGCCACACCGCCCATTCTCGCAGGCCCTTCGACGCTTGGACCGAGGCCTGTTCGGTTCCTGACACGTGCAACCCGAAGGTGTGCATTGGGTGCACCCGCGCCTACCCGCGGTCAGCGCCGAACACGCTGACCTGCCCCGTAGCCACTGGCCTCTCACCTGGCGTCAACCCTCACCCGCCAGCGGCCGCCGGGCTCGCCGATGCGGTAGCGGACACAGAGGGGACCACTGGAGTGGGGGACGGAGTCGGTCCGGTCGTGGGCTCGGTGGTGCTATCCGGTACCGCGGATACGGACGGTTCCGGGCCTGCCGACCTCGTCGCGGACGCCGGTGCCGGGCTCGTCGTGGGAGCGGCCGGCCTGGTCGCACCGCCCCCGGCCGTGCCACCGCCGCCGGACGCACCCCCACCGGTGACCGTCCGGCCGTCGGCCGGATGCCCGCCGAAGAACTCCAGGGCGACGACGGTCGCGCTCAGGCTCGACACGGTGGCCCCGAGCTCGGGCCGCGCGGCCGCGCCCGGCCAGGTGTGACCACCACCCTTGATGGCCAGCACCCCGACGTCCTTGCCCGTCGGGCAGGACGTCCAGGCAGTGAGCGCGGCGCTGGACATCTCCGCGCCGGCGGAATGCTCACCTCCGCAGCCGAACGCCCTGGCGTACCGGTCGGTACGGCTCTCGACGGGCTGCGCGACCAGCCCCACGAAGGGCGCGGTACGGGCCGGGCCGCCGCCGTCCCAGGGAGCTATCGCGTCCGCGGTTCCGTGCATCTCGAGCAGGTTCGCGCGCGGATCCGCGCAGTCGTCCGGGATCCGGCTCGCCGCGACCGTGACAACGGCCGCGAACCGGTCGGGCAGCGCGCAGGCGAGCTCCAGCACCATGTCGGCGCCATCGGAGAAGCCGCTGGCGAACACCCGCTTCGAGTCGAGGCACATCCGGCCCGTCAGGTCGTTGAGCACCGTGCCGATGAACAGAACGTCGTCGGGGCCGACCTCGGCCGAGCGAGTGAGGTTCCACCGGGCGGACACGCCGACCGGGGTGACGACCGCATAGCCCGATCTGGTCCCCGCGTCAGCCATCCCGGTGTACTGCTCCAGCTGGTCCACGGACTGGTCGCGGTCGTGCAGGTTGACGACGAGCGGAAGCGCCGTGCCCGCCCTGGCGCCCTGGGGCACGGCGAGCCGGTACTGCCGATCCGTGCCCGCGACGGTGACGGTCTCGGTGGTGACCCCGGACGGCAGGCTCTTGCCCGTCTGGCAGCCGCTGGCCGGCGGCGCCGGCACGGTGGGAAGCGCGGCCAGCGCGGCGGCACCCGAAGCCCCGGCCCTGCCCAGCGCGGTCGCGACCGGCGCCGCGGCATCGGATTTGCCCGACGGGGACTGTGACATCGCGTACCAGAGCAGCAGGAGGAGCACCCCCGCCGCGGCGGTGATCGGCAGCCAGAGCGTGCTGTTCGGCCGGGAGCCGTTGCGCAGCGCACCGGAGCGAGCCCGCACCCGGCCCGCGGCCGACCTCGCCGAGCCCGCGGCCGACCTCGCCGAACCGACACCAGATCTCGCTGATCCGACACCAGGTCTCGCTGATCCGCCGGTCGACCTCGCCGAACCGGCGCCGGGCCGGCCGTTGCCTCGCCGACGCCCGGCAGGGCTCCCGAACGCCACGGCTAGCGCCCCGTCCGCCGACGGGCCGGCGGTTCGGCCGCGAGCTGGCCGCACGCGGCGGCGATCTCCCGGCCGCGGGTGTCGCGCACTGTCGCCGTGACGCCGCGGGCTCGCAGTCGATCCACGAAGACCCGCTGGCCGCGGGGGGCGCTCGCCTGCCAGGACGAGCCGTCCGTCGGGTTGAGCGGGATCAGGTTCACATGTGCCAGCTGGCCGGCGAGCAGGGCGCCGAGGGCGTCCGCCCGCTCGGGAGAGTCGTTGACGCCGTCGATCAGCGCGTATTCGATGCTCACCCGCCGGCCGGTGATGCGGGCGTAGTCCCAGGCAGCCTCGAGGACCTCGGCCACGGGCCACCGCGTGTTGATCGGAACGAGCTCGTTGCGCAGCTCGTCGTCCGGCGCGTGCAGCGAGAGCGCGAGCGTCACCGGAAGCCCCTCACCGGCCAGCCGACGGATCCCCGGCACCAGGCCCACCGTGCTCACCGTCAGGCTCCGCGCCGAGAGACCGAGACCGTCCGGCGTGGGCTCGACGAGCCGCCGCAGCGCGGCGAGCAGCGCGTTGTAGTTCGCCAACGGCTCACCCATGCCCATGAACACCACGTTCGACAACCTGCCGGGCCCACCGGGCAGGTCGCCCCGAGTCATCGTGCGAGCCGCATCCACCACCTGTTCGACGATCTCGGCCGTCGAGAGGTTGCGGGTGAGACCACCCTGGCCCGTCGCGCAGAAGGGACAGGCCATACCGCAGCCCGCCTGGCTCGAGACACAGACGGTTGTCCGCTGCGGGTACCGCATCAGCACGGACTCGATCTTGGCGCCGTCAACCGTGCGCCAGACGGTCTTGCGGGTCTGGCCACCGTCACAGTCCGCCGTGGTGGCGGCGGTGAGCAGCCGCGGCAGCAGCGAGTCGACGAGCGTCGCCCGGACCTGCGCGGGCAGGTCGGTCATCGCGGCGGCGTCCTCGGCCCGCAGATGTCGGGCGAAGTAGTGCCGGGCGAGCTGGTCGGCCCGGAAGGCCGGCAGGCCGAGCGACTCGGCCACGGCACGCCGTTCGTCGCGGGAGAGGTCCGCGAGGTGACGCGGCGGGCGAGACCGCACTGCCACCAGTGGCAGGAGGTCTCCGGAATCGGCGGTCGTGGCAGTCATCGCCTGTCCAGTCTGCCAGGCAGTCCGGCGAGACGGCGCCCCGGTGATCCACGAGGCCCGTTCGCCGCCCCGGGTCTGCGCCGGTCAGAACGCGCCCGCGGCCCCGCGGAGCCTCGCCCGGTCAGTCAAGGTCGGCTCAGGTCGGACCGGTCGGCCCAGGTCGGACCGGTCAGCCGAGGAACGCGGTGATGAGCAGCCAGGCCACCGGGGCCGTGCACAGCAGGGAGTCGAGGCGGTCCATGATCCCGCCGTGGCCGGGCAGCAGACTGCCCATGTCCTTGATGCCGATGTCCCGCTTGAGCAGCGATTCGCCCAGGTCACCCACAGTCGCGGAACAGGCGGTGGCCACCCCGAGCAGCGCTCCCTGCCAGATCTCACCGTCCAGCGGCCAGGTCATCAGGACGGCGCCGACGATGACGCAGCCGACGATCGACCCGGCGAAGCCCTCCCACGACTTGCCGGGCGAAACCGACGGAGCCAGCTTGTGGCGTCCGCCCGAGAGCACACCCGCCGTGTAGCCGCCGATGTCGCTGGCGACCACCGTGCCGAGGAACGCGATGGTGCGCCAGTGGCCGTCCGGCGCGGAGGTCAGCAGGGTCGCGAAGCCGGCCGGAAAACCGACGTACGCGGCGGTGAAGGCGCAGGCGGCGAAGTCCCGCAACCGTGCCGCGCTGTTCGCCGTCGTGGGATCACGCACGCCACGGACGGCGACGGCGGCGAGGATGGTGCCCGCCAGGGCCAGCACGAGTCCGTTCGTCCCGGCGCCGTACGCCGCGACAGGCATCGCGACGGCACCCGCCGCCAGTGGGACCAGCGGGACCGTCATCCCCGCGACATGCAGCGCACGGACGACCTCGTAGGTCCCGATCGCCACCGCGGCGCTGACCACGCCCACCCAGATCGGGTAGAAGGTGAACAGCGGGACGAGGATCACCGCGCCGAGGACGATCCCCACCGCGATCGCGGCGGGCAGGTCACGGCCGGCCCTGATCACCCGCCGGCCGCTCTTCGCGGTGTTCGCCGCGGGCAGGCCGGCCGCGGCCGGCTGCTGGTCGCCTTCCAACGGCGGCTGGGCTGCCGGCCCGCGGCCCGCCGCATCACCGCCACCGCCGGTACCTGGCCCGACGACCGGGGCGGACGCGAGATCAGCGTCACCGGCCGGCGGTCGGGTGACCCGCTCCGAACCGGCGGCGCCGTTCGAACGACCGATGCCGTTCGAGGCATGGCCGCCCGGAGCAGGCCCGTCCGCCGGGACGAAGCCGTGCTGCTCCGTTCGGAGACCGTCCCGTCCCGGGTCGTCAGGCGTGTCGGCGCGGTCAGTCACAGCCGTGTCCTCGGGCGGCATTCCCAGGGCCGGGATACTCACCGCTCCGCCCATCCCATCCGTTCCTACCGACACGCCCGGCACGCCACCCCTGGATGGTCCGAGGTGGCGGATGGGCACGGTGCCGCATATGGCTGAACGCTGCTCGGGGGTCAGACCGAGAGCAGGTCCGACTCCTTGACGCGGAGAAGTTCATCGACCTGGGCGACGTACCGGTGGGTCGCCTCGTCGAGATCCTTCTCGCCACGCCGGCCCTCGTCCTCGCCGGCGTCACCGTCACGGACGATACGGTCGATGGCGTCCTTGGCGTGGCGCCGGATGTTGCGGATGCTGACCCGGGCTTCCTCGGCCTTGGTACGGGCCACCTTCACCAGCTCACGGCGGCGCTGCTCGGAGAGCTCCGGAAAGACGCAGCGGATGATCGCACCGTCGTTGCTCGGGTTCACCCCGAGGTCCGAGTCCCGGACGGCCTTCTCCACCGCACCCAGCGACGACTTGTCGTAGGGGGTGATGATGACCATGCGCGGCTCGGGGATGTGGAACGAGGCGAGCTGCTGGACAGGGGTCGGCGCACCGTAGTAGTCAACGAGGACCTTCCCGAAGACCGCCGGCGTGATGCGGCCGGTCCGGATGTTCCCGAAGTCCTCCTTGGCGACCGAGACCGCCTTGTCCATCTTCTCCTCGGCCTCGAGGAGCGTGTCGTCGATCACCGCGTACCTTCCGTTCCGTACGTTTCGACACCGACCAACGTGCCGATCTTCTCACCCCGGACAGCCCGGGAGATGTTCCCCTCGGTGAGGAGATCGAAGACGACGATCGGCAGGTCGTTGTCCATGCACAGGCTGATCGCGGTCGCGTCCATCACTTTCAGGCCGCGCGCGAGAACCTCACCGTAAGTGAGGGTGTCGAACCGAACGGCGGCGGGATTCGTCGCAGGGTCGGAGTCGTAGACCCCGTCGACCTTCGTCGCCTTGAGTACCGCCTGGGCCTTGACCTCCAGCGCCCGCTGGGCGGCCGTGGTGTCAGTCGAGAAGAAAGGCGCCCCCAGACCCGCACCGAAGATCACCACCCGGCCCTTCTCCAGATGGCGGATCGCCCGCAGCGGAAGGTAGGGCTCGGCGACCTGGCCCATGGCGATGGCCGTCTGCACCCGCGTCACGATGCCTTCCCGCTCGAGGACGTCCTGCAGCGCGAGGCAGTTGATCACCGTTCCGAGCATGCCCATGTAGTCGGCCCGGGCGCGGTCCATCCCACGCTCGGCCAGGGCCTGCCCGCGGAACATGTTTCCCGCGCCGACGACGATGGCGACCTCGATACCCGACCGGCTCACCCCGGCGATCTGGCGTGCGATCGTCGAAAGGGTGACGGGGTCGATCCCCAGCGGCTCCCCGCCGGCGAACGCCTCACCGGAAAGTTTCAGCAGCACCCGGGTCCATCGCGGCTGGGTGTCAGTGCGGTCTCCAGAGTCGACTGCACCCACGGCGTTGTAGGCGTCATCGGTCACGGGGAGGCTCCTTCGCCGTTAGCCGGGATCATCGGCCTGGGACGTTCATGCTGACTGCAGTCTGCCGCACGACTCAGGCACGGCTGCCCGTGGGGCCGCGTGGCGCGTCGACGAGCGCGAACTGTGGCCGGCCGGATCGGGCCGGTGCGGATCGCGCCGCCAGACGTCACCTTGTGCCGTGTGATGCCCGCGAACGCGAGGGGCCGCAGGGGCGAAGGACCGCAAACCGACGTCGGCCGGACATCCGCAGAGGGTTCATCCCCTGCCAGATGCCCGGCCGTCTCTCCCCACCGGCGTGGCGAGCGCCTACTCAGGCCTGCCGCACGTTGAACCGCGCGAACCGGCCCACCTCGATCTTCTCACCGAGTGAGGAGCCCGCCTGCTCCAGCAGGGCACGGATGGTGATCTTGCCATCCTTCACCCAGGGCTGGTCGAGCAGCACCGCGCTCTTGATGTATCCGTTGACCTTGCCCTCGACGATCTTCGGGATGGCGTTCTCGTTCTTGCCCTCTTCGCGGGCCGCCGCCTCGTAGATCTTCCGCTCGGATTCCAGCACCTCGTTCGGGATCTGCTCCGCGGTCACGTACAGCGGATCGGCCGCCGCGATGTGCTGAGCGAGGTCACGCGCGAGTTGCTTGAAGTCCTCCGTCTTGGCGACGAAGTCGGTCTCGCAGCGAAGCTCCACGAGGACGCCCAGCGTCGGCGGAAGCTGCGGGTCGGTGCGGTGGAGGTAGGACTCGACAAGCCCGTTCACCGTGCTGCGGCCCGCGCGCTTGGCGACGCCCGCAAGACCCTTCTCCCGCAGCCAGGACTTGGCCTTCTCGAAGTCGCCGTCGTGATCGACAAGCGCCTTCTTGACGTCGCTCATCCCGGCGCCGGTGAGTTCCCGGAGCTTGCGGATGTCGGCGGCTGTGATGTCTGCCATGGTGCTCTTCTCGTCAGTTCCGATTGCTGGCGATGGTCAGCGTTGCTGGAAGTCTCGACGTCGGGACTACGCGACGCCGCCGCACGGGCGCCACCCACTCCGACCGCCGCCGCCAGCGGCGGTCGACGGCCTCCCGGACGGACGCCTACCCCGCCGCCCGGCTGCCGGGCGGCGGGGCTGGAGCAACGTCTCACGGCGGTGCGCAGACCGCCGGGAGACGTCGCGAGGTCGGGTCTGGCTTTGTCAGACGGCGGTGCCGACCGCATCCGGCTGGGGCTGCTCCTGCTGCTCCTCCTGCTGGCCTTCGGCGGCCGTGGGCTCACTCGCCGCGGCAGCGGCCGCAGCCGGCTCGGCCGCAGCGGGCTCACCCGCGGCGGGAGCGGCGTCGCCGCGCAGCAGCGCCTGCTCCCACTCGGCCAGCGGCTCCTCACCCGTGGACTGCTCGGGCTTCGCCTCGGCGTTGCTCGACGCGCCGGCGCGTGACATCAGGCCCTCGGCCACCGCGTCCGCGACGACCCGGGTGAGCAGGGCAGCGCTGCGGATCGCGTCGTCGTTGCCCGGAATCGGGTAGTCGACCTCGTCCGGGTCGCAGTTGGTGTCCAGGATCGCCACGACCGGGATACCCAGCTTGCGGGCCTCACCGACGGCGATGTGCTCCTTCTTCGTGTCAACGACCCAGACCGCACTCGGCACCCGGCTCATGTCACGGATACCGCCGAGGGTGCGCTCGAGCTTCGCCTTCTCCCGGGTCAGCACGAGCTGTTCCTTCTTCGTGCGGACCTCGGTGCCACCGGTCAGCTCGATCTCCTCGAGCTCCTTGAGCCGCTGGAGACGCTTGTAGACCGTGGAGAAGTTCGTCAGCATGCCGCCCAGCCAACGCTCCTTGACGAAGGGCATGCCGACCCGCAGGGCCTGCTCCTCGATCGCCTCCTGCGCCTGCTTCTTCGTCCCGATGAACAGGACGGTCCCACCGTGGGCGACCGTCTCCTTGACGAAGTCGTAGGCCCGGTCGATGTAGGACAGGGTCTGCTGGAGGTCGATGATGTAGATGCCGTTGCGCTCGGTGAAGATGTAGCGCTTCATCTTCGGGTTCCAGCGCTTCGTCTGGTGCCCGAAGTGGACGCCGCTCTCCAGGAGCTGCTTCATGGTGACGACGGCCATGACTGGCGTCGCTCCCTTCTCGCCCGGCACGTTGACCGGGACGCCTCGGTTGTGACGGCCCCGGCGAGAGCCGGAGACCCCTGACGCCCGAATGGCCGTGGCCGCCGCGAGGCGGCGGACCGAGGAGGCCCTCCCGGTCGTTACCGGGAGCAGGCGTGCGAACTGAGCCCACCGAAATGGTCGGAGACCGGCTGCTGCCGGCCGCCGACCACCACCGATGGCCCACGGCGCCACAGGCGGCCCAGCCGGACGGCCGGGACACCAACAACGCCGAGGCGACCTCGGCAGATGGACTCCCGCCAATGATACCCGGCCTCCGTGACCGCTCCCTGACCGAGGCCCGGGGGTCGCCCGCCCGGAGGGACGCCTGCGGCGCTGCTGGTCGGACGGCTCGCCAGCCCCGGCAGCCCCGCTGCCGAACCCGGAGCTCGGCGCGGCGCTCCGGATCGGCGGCCCCTGCCGGGCGAAGCCGAAGAGGTCACACAGAGACTCGGCGCAACCCCTTTCGTTTTCGTTTATCCACAACAGGCTTCATTAGCCTCCGTTTGATGGCGGCTTCATGCACCCTTGTGTTGCTGGCCAAACCGGGCGCCCCCGCCGGCCAGCAGAGCGGCGGTCGGAACCGACCCGAGGGCCCGACCGCCGCTCATCTGTCAGGGCGGCTCCGCCGCAACGACAGTTCGTCGTGTCTGCCGATCCGGAGGCGAACCGCTGTGTCCCACCCACCGCGCCTCGACCCGGCCGTGCTGATCATCCCGCTGCTCGCGCTGATGATCGCTCTCGTCTGCCCAGGGCGGGTGCCGATCCGGGCATCTGTCAGCGCCCCGGCCCCGAGCCAGCCGGCAGCAACCGCGCCGGGGCGATCCGAGTCGGCAGGCGACGCCAACGGGTGGACCTGGCCACTGCCAGGCCCCGTCACGGTGGCGCGGGCGTTTCAGGCACCTGAGCACCCTTTCGGCCCAGGGCACCGTGGGGTCGACCTGAGTTCCCCGCCGGGTAGCCCGGTCGCAGCCGCCCGCTCCGGGGTCGTCGGCTTCGCGGGCTGGGTCGGCGACCGGTGGGTCGTCACCGTCGTGCACGGCTCGCTGCGCACCACCTACGAACCTGTACGTCTGCTCGTACACGAAGGTGACCAGGTCGCCAGGGGAGAGCAGATCGGGCTCCTCGAAGCCGGGCATTCCGGCTGCCCGACCGCGGCCTGCCTGCACTGGGGGCTTCTACGCGGGGCGGAGTACCTCAACCCGCTCACCTTCTTCCACCGGATCCGCCCCCGGCTGCTCCCACTGCTCGGATAGCCCCGGCAAATGTTCGGCGGAATGGCGCCGGCTCCGGTCAGGAACATGCAAACTGCCCCAGCCCGACTGGAGGTCGTACCGGTCATCCCGGAGCGAATCTTGTGAGGGCACGGTGAATCTGGCTGCGCATGGTGTCGCTGCCCGTGTGGCCGGCATCGGCGACGGCGACGAGTTCCGCGTCGGGCCAGGCGCCAGCGAGCTCCCACGCGGTCTGGAAGGTGCTGCCCAGGTCATGGCGACCGTGGATCAACACCCCGGGTATTCCTGCCAGACGCCCTGCATTACGCAGCAGGACGCCCTCCTCCAGCCAGGCACCGTGGGCGAAGTAGTGCGCGCAGATCCGGACGAACGCGAGGCGGGCTGCCAGCGGACGACTGCTGTAGGCGTTCCGCCGTCCGTTCGGCTCCAGGGAGATGACCGCGTCCTCCCAGGCACACCACGCCTCGGCCGCCCGGGCCCGCACCTGCGGGTCGGGATCTTCCATCAGGCACGCGTAGGCCTTGACCAGATCACCCTCACCGCCGGCCCCGGACGTGGCGGAACGGAACCGCTCCCACTCCTGCGGGAAGAACCTCGCCACCCCGCGGTACAGCCAGTCGATCTCCGCACGCCGCGTCATGGCGACTCCGGGGATGACGATCTCCGAGACCCGGCCCGGATGCCGCTCGGCGTAGGCGAGCGCCAGCGTCGACCCCCACGAACCTCCGAAGAGCAGCCACTTCT